>JBDREQ010000001.1:0-75450 GCA_043819555.1 Candidatus Zixiibacteriota bacterium
GGCGGAGGAGGTAGGATTCGAACCCACGGTACCTTGCGGTACAACGGTTTTCAAGACCGCCGCTTTCGACCACTCAGCCACTCCTCCGTTGCATCAAATTATCGGCAAATCTTCAAGCCATGTCAAGCCAAAACCAAATCAGCGCCTGAGTCAGAAAACAGACCTATCATTCAGAAAATTTTATTTTGGCAAATCAGTCCTTCATATTATCCCTAGATGAATAATCAGAATATTTTGACGAAAGTGAATCCAAACGTCCGGCGAGAACATCTGCAAAAGGAGTTGTATATTCGAACCGGCCGAGGACGATTTTTATAACCGCTGCAATAGGCGTCGCCAAAAACATCCCAACGATTCCCCATATCATACCAAAGAATATGAGAAATAAAAGTATCACGGCCGGATGCAAATCGAGAGATTCACCCATTAATTTCGGCTGGACAATATTGCCCATCGCGAATTGAATCAGGGCTGGAACAATAGTGGCTAAAATTTTGGCTGGGATCGATAATTCAGGACTTAATAAGGCAACCGGAAGAGGCAGCAGTGTGGCTATAATTGATCCAATATTGGGAATAAAATTCAGTAAAAATGCGAGAAGCCCAAATATCCAGGCAAATTCGACTCCGAGAATCGCCAGCGTCGCGCCAACCAGCAAGCCGGTTCCGCCAGAAACCAGGGCCATATTTAAAATATATTTTTTTACGCGACTTTCGATTTCACTTAAAATTCCCCCTGCTCGCGGGTGAGAATTTTTCTGCCCAATTATCAAAAATATCATAAAAATCACAACCAGGATTCCATTGGATACTATGCTCATCGCGCCGCTAAGCGTACTTGACAGCAGGCTGGTGACGGTGTTGGCGGGGATTATATCCAGAATAGATTCGGAAAGGTCTTCCGGAGCAATGCCAAGTTGCTGCAATGGCAGGATCGAGATAATATCATTCATCAATTCCTGAATTCTGGCTTGATAGACTTCTGACCGGTCCTTGATATCGCCAGCCGATGACGTCACTAATAAACCCAGCAACGCCAGAATTACGAGCCCTATCAGGATCGTGGTTATTATTGCCAGCCAGCGCGGCAGTTTGAGTCTGCGGCATTGTATATCAATGATGGGCGTCAGACAAAAGGTGAAAAACACTGCCAGTACAAACGGAATAAATACCGGCTTAAGCCAGAACAATGCCGCCCCGGCCGCTACAACCGTTATTAATACAAGGCAAAGCGTTTGAATTCTCTGTTGGAATGGTGCCTCAGACATAATTTAGAACCCCACTGTCCCAATTTATTGAAATTTGCGAATTGACTTAAGACATATCAACAAAAATCAATTGAGATTTTTAATCTATCGCCCGGAGGTTCCGCCATAAATGCCCAAATCCGAAGGTGAGCCGTCCGTATCGGTTATTTCTTTGTACCCGGCATTGATGGCCGGGGAATCAGGTAAAAGATGAAAATCTCCTTCACCAACAAACAATGGATCAATTGATATATTTCCGTTTTTGCCATTAATGTCCGGCATGTCTTTTATATTACCAGCTTCGTTATTCCAAATGAGATTATTATAGAAATCCCAATTATTGAGATTACCGTAATTCCAAATTCCTACACATGGACATACCCATTCTTCACGCCAGCCGTTGTTGACGATTATATTATTGACGAATTTGCCGCGGCATTCCTGCGACCAGGGAGCCACACCGCAATTTCCATTATGATAGACAACGTTATTGGCGGCATCCATAAATGATTCACCGGTTCCGATAATGCCCCAGCCGAGATTATCGTAAACAAGGTTGTTGTGAGCGATTACAGTCGAAGTCCCGAATGAACCTATCCCCTTCCAGAATTCAGAAATCTGATTTCGGATAGCCAGGCAATGCGCATCCCAGGTTACTCCTATACCTGCGCCCCGGCCTTTTTTAATAATGCAGTCTTTAATAATTGCTGAAGCTCCGCGGTAAAGGGCCATACCATCCCAGCCATTGTTGATTATTTCCGAATTGTTGATGAAAATTTCAGCCCCTTCTCTGCCGAAGACGCCTCCAATTCCAACCACGACGCTGTCAATGCGATGATCATTGTCCGATAAGGCGCATTCGGTAATAGAGACAATACTGTTGCGGACCACCACGGCGGCATCGGTTGCGGCCCCATCAACGTCCCGCCTGCCGCCGGTTACTTAAAGATTTAATAGAGACGATTGATCCGCGTTTTCAAAATACACTCCGTATCCCGCGCCGGTAATTAATATTGTCGAGTCTTTCCCCCTGCCGATTATCGTAAGTGATTTGTCTTTGATAACAAATCCGGTGGAGGCATAGACTTCCGTTTGATGCTCTGAACAATTTCCGCACAAACCTTCTATAAACTCCTGCGGATTGCTAAAATACACTCCCGTTTCCAACCAGAGGGTGTCATTGTTATTACATGCATCGATGGCGTTTTGCAGGATTGATTGATTGATAGCGGTCGAATCACCAGCAATATATTGGGATAATGATTTATCAGCTTTGATGATTTGATGCAAGGGTTTTTCACATCCAATAGTAATCACAACTACAGCGCAAAGTATAGCAGTAAGAAGCTTTCTCATAGACCTCTCCTTATTTGGAAACTCCATTTGTCCTTGTAAGATTTTTCTTCAAAATCAGCTTATATCGCGCATCATATCTGCCCTTCGAACATTTGCCGCATGATGCCATCCTCAATCGTTTTATTCGCGGATATTCAGATAAACAATGAGGACAAATATATAGATATTTCGGCTTGCGCCTCAATTCGGGATGTTCGGTCGCTCGAACGGAAGCCCCAATTTTTCTTGCGATTCTTTTAAACGAGGCGTTGTGATTGGGCTGCAAGATATGAATCATTTCATGCTTGAGAGTATCATAGACTTCATCGGGGAAAATTAGATGATATTTTTCTGAAATGCGTATTTCCTTCAAATTTGAATAATAAGCCCCGGCGGCCAGCATCCGTTTGGAGTATTTTATTTTTGTCAGCGGCAGTTTTCCGCCAAAGTACTGCGCATTATAAATATCGTACATCTTCTCCAATTCAGCGATGTCAGGCAGTTCGGTTTTCGTCTTTTCATACAGAACATTGAAGATATCATAATTAGTTGGTGATACGCTCTTTTTCATTATCGTAATTTAGCCGAATCTTAATAAATTTAGAGTACCTATTATCCGCTTAAAAATCAAGATTTATATCGGAGGTGTCTTCCACCCATAATCTATCTACTTGGTTTATGCCAACCTAATCTGCATCTGAGGTGTCCTGCAGTATCTCGA
The DNA here is from genome assembly GCA_043819555.1 of Candidatus Zixiibacteriota bacterium. GTDB lineage: Bacteria > Zixibacteria > MSB-5A5 > GN15 > JAAZOE01 > JAZGGI01. The sequence continues at coordinate 3,303 of JBDREQ010000001.1, forward strand.
TTACTCGAGATGAAGCGTTTTCGAGAGCAAAGTCCAATGCCGATCGCCCATCTCGATTCGTCACGTTCGCGTCTGCTCCTCCATCGAGAAGAATTCTCACGATATCAACCATGTCTATTGCAGCCGCTCCCATGAGTGCTGTTGTCCCATAATCATCTGCGCTATTAACATCTGCACCCATGGAGATGATCTTTTCTGCCCAGTCAGTTCGACCCTTTGCGATTGAGCTACAGAGTGGAGAAAGGCGATCGGGTACAAGGCAGTTATCGACATCGGCGCCCGCATCAAGAAGCAGGCTCACAACATCCCCATAACCATGCCCGATGGCCATTGATAGGGCACTAATAAAGTCATCATCGACCGTATTCAATTCTGCGCCGGCTTCTATTAATCTCTTGACAATGTGAACGTGACCTGCTTCTGAGGCAAGCATAAGTGCGCTGACACCGGAACGGGTCAGCGCGTTTATCGAGCTACCTCTTTCGATGAAGTAGTCCACAATTTCCTGATGACCACCCGCAGATGCATACATTAGCGGGGTTTTCCCGGTGCCATTGGCGCAATCGATATTTATCCCAGAGTTAACTAATTCCAGGACGCGATCAAATTGGCCATCAAAAGAAGCTTTCAAAAGATCGGACTGCGGGCGACTTGGTCTTTCTTTGAAAACCCAGGCCAGCAATCGAACCGCAATGCTCGCCAGAATGAGCAACGCTATCAGACCCAAGATTGTTGTTAATGAATCCATATCTGGCACTTCCTAATGATCGGTGACCCAATGTTCCGCATAGCGGAACGCCGGACTCCAGCCTATCTTTTCCCAACGCAGAAGGATTGAAGCATCCTGCAATAGTAATAAAAATCAGTTATCACCCGATTCTCTGACTTTGATTCTTACTACCCAACTACCGAGATCCGGGCCCCTAATTACATCTCCGGGGAAAGTCGGGTGCAAACGCAAAAATTCTTCACGCCGTGTATCAAATTGATCTTGATCGGTATCCATTGCCGCGCGACCCTGCTCCAAACCCAGCACTCCCGTATATAATTGAATATCCCCAATAAATAGTGCTTTCTTGCCGCCAGGGATGTCAAAATGTTTGGCAGAAGGGGATTCGTCTTTCAGAAGTTGATCATTGCGAATCACCCAAAGACGGTATATACCCTCCGGCAAAATCAATTCAAAGGGTAGAGTTTCGTCCCCCCAAGCCGAAACTGAAGTAGTTATCCTATTCCCCGTATTAGAGTCGATAAAGACCAATGAAATTTGGGGATTATATCCGCTTATCGGACCGAAAAGACCTCGATGGAGACTCCCCGTTTGGTAATAATTTTCGCCATTTTCCACAGTTTGTCGCTCTATACTCGAATTAATCCATCCGAACACAAGTGATTCATTCTCGTTTATATTATCTGCTTGCTCATGACTCAGGTATACTCCTTTCGGCGTTCCGCCACAGTTAATCAAAAACAGAGCGGTAAAAATGGCGACTGTAAGTAATAGTAACCTTGTTAACACAACTTCCTCCATTCTCAAACTAGTTCCGGTTCCAGGCATAGATTAGGCGCAAGAAATTCAACCAAAAATGTGTATTTCTCCCAATGACTGAATTAAATGTAATTTTGGCCAAGCCAGCTTCAAGGACACTTTCCTCTTAATCATAATTGTACTGTTAACTGCGCCGCTACTATCCTGAACGGAAGATACGTTATATAAATAAAATAAATTCATTTTTGGACACAAATCAATCAATAAAACGCATCTATCCCAGTCGCATTTCGATTGACACCGGGCGGTCAATAAAATATATTCGGTTTTTTGAAAGGAATTAAAATGCAGGACCCCGTTGTCACGCCGGAATTGGTCGCCGAACACGGTCTCAATGAAGAAGAACACCGAAAAATAGTGGAAATTCTGGGCCGCGAGCCGAATTTTACCGAACTCGGCATATTTTCGGTAATGTGGTCGGAGCATTGTTCATACAAAAATTCAATAAGGCTTCTTAAGACTCTTCCCCGCGAAGGCAAACATACATTAACAAAAGCCGGAGAGGAAAACGCCGGGGCGGTCGATATCGGAAACGACCTGGCGATTGTGTTCAAGATCGAATCCCACAATCATCCCTCGGCAGTCGAACCTTATCAGGGGGCGGCTACCGGTGTCGGCGGGATTTTGCGTGATATATTTACGATGGGCGCCCGGCCAATCGCATCGTTGGATTCGCTTCGATTCGGCTCGCTGGAAAATGACCGCGTCCGCTATCTGGTTGACGGTGTCGTACGAGGTATTGGCGATTATGGAAATTCTTTTGGCGTTCCGACGGTAGGCGGAGAAGTATATTTCGACGAGGCATATACCGGCAATCCATTGGTAAACCCGATGGCTGTTGGACTTATTAAATCGGACGGCATCGTATCGGCAACAACCGGCGGGCCGGGTAATGCTGTTATGATCGTCGGCTCTTCCACCGGGCGGGATGGTATCCATGGAGCCACTTTCGCCTCCGCGGAATTGACCAAAGAAAACGAAGCCAAAAGACCGGCGGTTCAGATAGGCGATCCCTTTACAGAAAAATTACTTCTTGAGGCGACACTTGAAATTATCAACGATGATCTTGTCGTGGGAATTCAGGACATGGGTGCGGCCGGGATCACCTGCTGTTCGTCGGAGATGTCGGCCAAGGGTGAAACCGGAATTGAAATCGAGCTAAAAGACGTACCGCTTCGCGAAGAGGGCATGACGCCCTATGAGATACTGTTGTCTGAATCACAGGAACGAATGATGGTCGTGGCCAAACCGGGGTGCGAAGAAAAAATAATAGAGATTTTTGATAAATGGGATCTGCATTCAAAAATAATCGGCAAAACGACTGATGATGGCATCTTTCGAGTCAAACTCAATGGAAAAGTAGTCTCTGAGATTCCATCCGAATATCTTGCTCTGGGAGGCAAAACACCGGAATACACCCGCGAAATAAAAAAGCCGGGTTATATCGATGAGTTATCTCAATTGGATATGGATAGTTTATCCAATGATATGAATTGGAATGAAGTTTTTCTAAAGCTTCTTGCAGCGCCAAATATCAGCGACAAAGGTTGGGTATTTGAGCAATACGACTCGACTATCCGCACTAATACCGTTGTTGGCCCGGGCAGCGACGCCGCCGTTTTGCGCATTCGAAAAACCAATAAGGCCCTGGCCATGACTACGGACTGTAACGGAAGATATTGCTATCTTAATCCGAAGCGGGGCGCTATGCACGCTGTCGCCGAAGCCGCGCGCAATATCGCCTGTTCCGGCGGAAAAGGCTGCGCCATTACCAATTGTTTGAATTTTGGCAATCCTTATGACCCGGAAATTTATTATGGTTTTGCCGGAGCGGTTGAAGGTATGGGAAAAGCCTGCCGAGTATTTGATACTCCCGTAACCGGCGGCAATGTCAGTTTTTATAATGAAGACCCGGATCGCGCCGTCTATCCCTCTCCGGTTATTGGAATGATCGGTATCATCGAGGACCTTGCCCATATAACGACGGTGTGGTTTAAAGACAAGGGCGATGAAATATTCCTCATGGGAGAAAACACCAGCGAACTGGGAGCATCCGAATACCTGTCGGTGATTCACGGTATGAAGCGTGGCGAGGTGCCGGATATCAATTTAAGTCAAGAATTGAATCTCCATGATGCCGTATTGCAGATGATAAAATCCGGATCGGTAAAATCAGCGCATGATTGCTCTATGGGAGGTCTTGCTATTGCGCTGGCCGAAGCGACTATCGGTGATAAAGAAAATATGGTAGGAGCACAAATTTCTATCAACATCGATGATTTGCGTTCCGATGCTTTGCTTTTTGGCGAAGCGGCTTCGAGAATTGTAATCTCCTGTCAGCCCGGCAATGAAGAAAAGATTAAATCGATCGCCGAAAAGTATTACACTCCCATTCGGAAAATCGGAACGGTCGGCGGTGACAAACTTACGATCAATAATCTGATTGACATTTCACTGTCCGATATGGCCGACGCCTTTTATAACAGCCTGCCGAAGCTGGTTGAACGAGTATAGCGAATGGTTTTGCGTTCGGGATTTTATATCGTATATTTATAAATGGCCATTTATTTTTTATCCGACGCGCATCTTGGTTCCGACGATGCTCAAAGCGAAAAAATAAAGATCGAAAAGCTATTTGCTTTTCTGGATATGGTCAAAGATACCGGCGAGAAGCTGTATATCCTCGGCGATCTTTTCGATTTCTGGTTTGAGTATAAACATGCTATCCCCAAACAACATCTGAAAGCAGTTTTAAAACTTGCCTCATTGGTAGAAAGCGGTATTCCCATACATTATATCACCGGCAATCATGATTTCTGGCTGGGTGGTTTTCTGGAAAACGAGGTTGGCATAAAAATCCATCGGGATAGTTATGAGGCGACTGAGCAGGGATTAAAAATATTGATGATTCACGGTGATGGTTTATCTCCGGCCGACTGGAAATACCGTATCTTTGTCAGGGCGATTCTTAGAAACAGACTTGCCGTTGCATTTTATAGATTAGTTCCCTCAGATTGGGGAATACCAATTGCCAAAGCAATGTCATCTTCTTCAAGAAATCATACTGCGGGGCGGGAAAATAAATTTTTGAAAGACTATGAAAATTACGCTCGGGAAAAATTGAGTGAAGGTTATGACGCGATTATCATCGGACACACCCATCAACCTGAGTTTATTAATTATGAAAACGGCACATATATGAATACCGGCGATTTTTATAAGAATTTCAGTTATGGGAAGTTACATGACGGACAAGTATCTTTGGAAATATTTTAGGATTGTATAACTCATGGTTATTGCTTGCATAAATTCAGTCGTCTGATATATTAAAATCAGGAGGGATGTGGCATCGTTGTCAGATCTTTAATATATCATCAATCCCCGATTAGTCCCGCACCGCCGCATTGAAATTACTTTTTTAAGGGGGTACGGCTATGAGAAAGATTAATAAGAAAAGGTTGAATTCAGTCATTTATTGGTTTTTGCTGACGCTTTTTGTATCTGCCGGTTTGGCGGCTGCCAATTCATTGAATACTCCGGAATCGCCAGAGACAATGCTCGGGGGGGCTTATATTCAAAGGCTCGATTTGCCTGATACAGATCTTCACGATATTGCAGTCGATGCGCAATTTGTTTACACGGTTGGAGATGAGTTAAGTATAATTGACTTGGATTATACGCTTGAATATGGATTTGAGCGCTGGTATATAAATCAAATATACACGTCAATTCTCGGCTCAGGAAATGCTCTGGAGATTAATAATCAATTGGCTTATGTAGCATCAGAAGATTCATTATTCAAAATACTGGATATAAGTGATCCTTCGGATATTGTTTTGATATCATCGATAAACATTAACGCCTATGCCTATGATTTGGCCATATATGCCAATTACGCCTATATCTCTACCTGGAAGAGTGGTATAATTATAATCGATTTTTCAGATATTGAGAATCCTTATGTAGCCGGTCAGATGCCCTCAATACACTCCAATAAGGTTTTAATCAATGACAATCTTCTATATCTCGGTTATGGACTGTTAATTTATAGTCTAAATGATCCCTTAATTCCCTTTCTGGAAAGCCAGGTAGATGTCCCGGCAACGGTAAGAGACATGAAAATTTCCGGAAATCAATTATTCCTCGCATCGGCGGAATACGAATTGATGAGAGGGTTCATATCCATCATTGATATTACAGATATATATTCTCCGGTAATTGAAAATGTATTTGAAACTGCCGCAGAATCCTATTGCTTAAGTATAAAGGGAGATTATGCCGTTGCTGGTTCATTTGGCTTTGAACGAATAAACATCACAGATTTGGAAAACGTTCATCGAGTTGAGTTTTTGCCACATTATTACATAAGAAAAATTGAAGTTTTCGGTGATTGGTACTATATGGTTGATAGACAATCTTTATTGATTTGCCATACGGATGGTATTTGCGGTGATATTAATAATGATGGAACGATCAATGTCGGCGACGCTGTAAGGGCAATAAACTGCGTATTCAAGGATTGCTTTGATGAAGGCACCTGGTATGACGCCAATTGCGATGGCAGTTTTAATATTGGCGATGCTGTTTATCTCATAAACCACATATTTAAGTACGGACCCAGAGCGTGTGAGGAATGCGAATAATATTGCCTTGTCTTAATAAAAAGTTTATTCAAAATTAACCCCGCCGGGGCGGGGGGAAACCGCTCCGGCGGGTCCTGTAAAAAGAATAAGAAGGATTATGTTATTTGCCCTTAATTGGACATTTTTCTATCGCATTCCACCCCTTTGGGCGGCGCGGTATAAATTGTTTTTACTGTATTCTTAATTTTGATCAAGCGGTTCGGCCAATTCCTCCTCTATCTCATCCATTTTTTTTCGCAAATATGCCGGTACCTCAAAATTCTCATTGACCGCAAAGACGACTTCCCGTCTGGAACCGCCATTGCCGTTGGAAGGCGTATGCGATTTTTTGACCGGTGACATGGGTTTTTCATGTTTAATGGCATTGCCGAATAAGTCGGTCGGGATTTGTTCTACTTGCGGCTCCTCAAGTTCTTTACGCATTGAAGTGCCCTGGCCGAATCCGGTCGCAATGACTGTCACGCGGATAGTATCTTTTAGGTTTTGGTCGATAACAGCGCCCACGATAATATTGGCATCCGCACCGGCAGCATCGTAAATCTTTGAAGTGGCATCATTGACATCAAACAGGGTCATATCCGGTCCGCCGGTGACATTCACCAATACACCCCTGGCTCCGGCAATGGAAATATTTTCCAACAGCGGCGAAGATATGGCTCCGTGAGCGGCAATTGATGCTTTATCTTCGCCGGTAGCTTCTCCCGTGCCCATCAAGGCATCGCCCATTTCCAGCATCACCGTTCTGACATCGGCAAAATCGCAGTTGATAAGCCCGGCAACTGTAATCAAATCGGAAATACCTTTGGTCGCCTGATAAAGAACATCATCGGCGATACCGAAGGCGTCTGTTAGAAGCGTACTTTTGTCGGCAATGGCCAGAAGTCTTTGATTGGGTATAGTAATCAAAGTATCAACATGCTTGCGCAGTTCATCCAAACCATCGTCGGCTCGTGAAATTCGTTTTTTACCTTCGAAATCGAATGGTTTGGTAACAATCGCCACCGCCAGAGCGCCCTGCGATTTGGCCAATTTGGCAACGGTGGGGGCGGCTCCGGTTCCGGTGCCTCCGCCCATTCCGGCGGTAACAAAAACCATGTCAGCGCCACTCAAAGCGGCGGCGACTTCGTCGGCATCTTCTTCAATTGATTTTTTTCCAATTTCCGGGTTGGCTCCAGCACCCAGTCCTTTGGTAACGCGTTTGCCAATTTGAATCCTGGCGGCGGCGGAATTTTGCTCCAAAACCTGCGCATCGGTATTAATAGCTATGAATTCGACGCCTGAAAGTTCATTGTCAATCATGCGATTGACCGCGTTTCCGCCCGCTCCCCCAACGCCAACAACTTTCAGCGTTGCGTGCTTAACCTGATCGTCTTCAAATTCAAAGGGCATGACATCCTCCTCTTGAGATTTTATCTCACTTATTCTTTATTTTCAAAAATGTTCGTTAAACCACTTTTCAATTTTCTTAAACAGGCCGTGAGTCTTACTTCTGCGCGCGACTTCATGGCCATGTTTCAATCCATACAAAATTAACCCCACGCCGGTAGCATGAATCGGCGAGTTGACCAAATCTGTCATTCCGTCGAATCCTTTGGGATAGCCGATCTTGACCGGCATATCGAAAATTTGTTCCGACAGTTCTTCAGTACCCGGCAAAAGCGCTCCTCCCCCAGTCAAAACAATCCCAGCCGCAAGAGAATCGGGGAAATTTGATTTCCTGACTTCCCGCATCGCCATAGTCAGTATTTCTTCCATCCGAGGTCCGATAATTGACGCCAGGACATTTCTTGAAATCTCTCGCGCGGCGCGACTACCCACACCAGGAACCGTAATCAATTCATTGGCGTCAACCATTGACGGCATAGAGGCTCCAAAATTCTTTTTAATTTCTTCCGCATGATTAATGGGCGTTCGCAAACCGATGGCAATATCGTTGGTTACGTTTTTTCCTCCCAGGGGAACGGTCGAAGTATGCCTGATGGAATTATCATAATAAACGGCGATATCGGTTGTGCCTCCGCCAATATCAACAACCGCAACTCCAAGTTCCTTCTCTTCATCGGTGAGAATGGCGTAACTCGACGCCAATGATTCAAGCACGAGAGCTTCCACTTCCTGTTCGCATCGTCCAATAGCGCGGTAGATGTTTCTTACAGCGGTGGCCGCCGCCGTAATTATATGGACTTCGGCTTCGAGTCGAACACCCGACATTCCGATAGGAACTTTTATGCCGCATTGCTCATCGATTATGAAATCCTGCGGAATGACATGGATTATTTCACGGTCGGCCGGGATGGCGACCGCGCGGGCGGCATCAATGACACGCTCAATGTCGGTCTCGGTAATCTCTTTGTCGCTCCGGGAAACGGCGATAACACCATGCGAGTTTATCGAGCGAATATGGTCCCCGGAAATGCCGGCTAGGACCGATTCGATGCTGACCCCGGCCATCAATTCGGCATCAGTTATCGCTTTGGAGATCGACCGCACCGTTTTTTCCAGATCCACTACAATTCCCCGACGCATTCCATCGGACGGAACCATTCCCATTCCGACCAGCCGCGGAGTTTCTTCGCCTGATTCAACTTCGGCAATAAGAGCCGATATTTTGGTCGTTCCGATATCGAGTCCTACAATGGTCCGCACTTATGATTTCCTTCCTCTTCTCATTTCTTAATTACCAATCCCGCATACTGGAGGTTAAACTGACCTCCCTGCGCCCCCAATCCAGTCTCGCGGAACAAATGCAGTTTATATAGTTGATCCGCGAGATCTTCTGAAATTGCCAAATACGATTCATGACCGGTGGTCAGGGATATTTCGAGATAAATTTTTGATGACAAATCTATTTCAGCAATCTGAGCAAATAGCTCTGGCGAGTTTTCCTTGATTTCTTCCAGTCCGTGGATGACATCGGCCATTCTAAAATCATCTGGCTGATTAAATTGTCGCTGAGTATTTAATCCTGTAATGATCGGCATATCCTTTGATTCCCAAGTGGTATCGTAAGGAATCACACGGCAGAATCTATCAATGCCATAAAGATCATCGGAAGCCAACATAGCCAGTGGCCTAAAGCGATTCACTTCGGCCCGGATTCCTGACGGCAAATCATAATTAAGGGCGACATTATGAATACCATCCAAGGCCATAATCGTTTCTATCATTGAACTTTTATTCACTCTAAAAATATTCGTTTCATCGGGAGCATTTTCCAATTTAGGTTTTAGAGCATCGACCCCGGGTCCCAAATATTCAATGGCCTTCCACCCAAACACAGATGAAATGTTGGCAAAAATGGTCGAACCTCCAATTACTGCCGTGATGATCAGGCATATCCAGTATTTTTTGCGAATCCCCAGAAACATCATGAACCCAGTTTCTTCAACAATTTATCGTTTATGCGAAAGACATCCCCGGCTCCCATCGTAATAATTACATCCCCGGGCTCGGACATTTCAGCAACAATATCTATCGCATTTTCCTTAAGACCGACATATCTGACATTTTTGTATCCAATCGAGTGAGCGTAATCGACAATCATTTCGGCGTTGATTCCCGGCATAGGTTTTTCCCGAGCGGGATAGATATCAACAACCAGGGCAACATCGGCAGTGTGGAGGGCTTCGGCAAATTGCCGGTAGAAATCTCGCGTGCGGCTAAACAGATGCGGCTGAAAGATCGCAATTGTTTTTCTTGGAGACGATGAGGACGATGCGCGCAATCCGCTCAACGTGGCTTTAACTTCGCTGGGATGATGAGCATAGTCATCAATGACAGTAATATCATTAACCTCGCCTATGATTTCAAAGCGGCGCCCCACTCCTTTGAACTCGCTCAAGCCTTTATTAATTAATTCGGGAGCTATTTCTATTTCGAGAGCGGCGGCTGTCGCCGCAAGGGCATTGGCTATATTAAACCACCCCGGTATGTTTAAAGAAAACCTGCCTTGGTTTTCCTGTCTGACATAAAGCTCGTAACTAGAGCCATGGCCCGAGAATTCAATGTTATCGGCATATACATCTGCCGGGGGGCTAAATCCAAAAGTGACAATAGGCCGCTTTATATTATCGCGAATGCGCAAGACGTTTCCATCCGAATCCGGAATAATTACTGAGCCGTAAAAAGGAACACGGTTGACATATTCCGTAAATGAATTCAGCAAATCATCAATCCCATCATAGCAATCAAGATGATCCTCCTCAATATTGGTGATAACAGCTATTGAGGGATACATTTTCAAAAACGAGCGATCATATTCATCCGCTTCCGCGACCATGATCTCGCCTTTACCAAGCTGTCCGCCGGAATCAAGTTCGATAGCGCGTCCACCGACAAGAACAGTCGGATCCATTCCTGCAGTCACCAGGATTTTTCCAAGCATGGCGGTCGTTGTCGTTTTGCCGTGACTGCCCGCGATTCCAATTGAGAATTTGAGGCGCATCAATTCGCCCAGCATTTCAGCCCGCTTAATGACGGGCAAACCTTTTGCAAGCGCTTCCGCGACCTCTGGATTTGATTCATTCACCGCGGATGATATTACGACCAGATCGACACCATCCACTTGAGAGGCGCTGTGCCCGGTATAGATCGGTATATTAAGTGACTCGAGATGGTCGGTGACCTCCGAAGGCGAAATATCCGAGCCTGATATCTGATAACCCAAATTGTGCAAAATCTTGGCCATGCCCGACATCCCGGCGCCGCCGATACCCACGAAGTGGAGTTTTTTGTATTTCGAAAAAATCATATTTGCCCGCCTAAACTCTCTTGGTGTTTCAACCCTGGTGATAGTCGCCAAGTTTTTCTCCTTTATCCTTCATTAAATCCACTATATGTTGAGCTATCTTTTTGGCCGCATCCGTATTCCCCAGTTTCGATGACGCGGATTTCATTTTTTCAAATTTATCCGAGGTCAAAATTGTCATGGCCCGTTGCAGAGGATTAATGGTATCGATGTCTTTATCAGCGATGACTTCGGCCGCGCCTTCTTTTGCGATTTCCCGGGCGTTATAGTCCTGATGACTGGCGGTCGCGAAAGGATATGGAATCAGTATGGCCGGAATGCCGCAATTTGTTAATTCGGCAATCGTCAAAGCTCCGGCTCGCGCGATAGCTATATCGGCAATGGCGTAAACGAGTTCCATTTCATTTGAAAACGGGAAGAGGGAGACGACAAACTCCTTTTTGTCCAGTCGCTCAGTTACATCCTTGTAATCCCCCTCCCCGCATTGCCATAATAGTTGAACCGAATCATCGAGGAATTTCAATCCATCGAATATAGCATAATTGATCTTCCGGGCTCCTTGCGAACCACCCAGAATTAAAATTGTTTTTCTTTCCGGTTTTAATCCAAATTTCTCGTATGCTTTATTTTTATCTCCGGAACTTATTGAGGAACGAACCGGGTTTCCGACAAGCATCCGCTTCGTTTGAACCGGCAGGTATTCCTCCGCTTTTCTGTAAGCGAGGTAAATCATCCTGGTTCGGGACGCCAACTTTCTTGTCACCAAACCCGGGTAACTATTCTGTTCCTGAATAACGCAAGGGATATTTTTCATTGATGCTGCGATAATCGGCGGTCCGGCCGCATATCCTCCGGTTCCGACCACGATGTCGGGTTTAAATCTTCCTAATATTTTATAAGACTGCAGCACCGTCCATACCAGCCTGAATGGGAAAATCAGCAGAGATAACGCCAATTTTCTGGGCAATCCGCGCATCGAAATCAACGATAATGGATATCCCAGTTTCTCCCTCATGCGATACTCAATTCCATATCTGGTTCCCACAAATTCAATCTCGTTATTTTTATCAAGGCGTTTAATCTCCTCGGCGATGGCAAGGGCCGGATACAGATGACCTCCTGTTCCCCCTCCGGCAAACAGAATTTTCATTGAACACGCCTCACTTGCCAACGAGATAAATTGAGGAGGAGTCCCACGGCCGCCGCAGAAACAACTAACGATGAACCTCCAAAACTGAGAAACGGTAATGGCAATCCGGTTGTCGGAATCAGACCCAGAACAACCGCGATGTTAATGCAAATATTTATAGCCAAACAAAGAATCAATCCGGAAGCTAGGAGATAGCGGAATTTATCAGGCTGACCGGAAGCGATGCGGAAACCCCGCCAAATAACCGCGTAGAATAATCCCAGAGTAATGATCAATCCCAGAAGGCCAAGCTCTTCCCCGATTGAAGCAAAAATGAAATCGGTATGCGGTTCCGGCAGGAAAAACTGTTTGAATATTCCATTTCCCAGCCCTGTTCCCCAAATGCCTCCATTGGCGATAGACAAAACCGATTGCTTCACCTGGTGCGGGGCTTGCATAGGGTCAGCCATCCAATCGAAAAAATCAAGGACACGGGACTTTTTATATCCGGCGATAAATACCAGGAGATAAACCGCAATGGCGGAACCGCCTATGGCGATGGCGAGATGGTTTAATCGCGCACCGGCCAGATATAAAAGAATAATAACCGTTGTTCCTAAAACCAGGATCGAGCCAAGATCAGGCTCAAAGACAATCAACAAGGTTCCCGCCAGCAATATCGGCCCATAGGGCCATATATATAATTTCAAATTATCGAGCGACCGCCCTTTCTGCGATAATGAATGAGCCAGGTAAAAAAGGATCATGTACTTAAAAATTTCGGAAGGCTGGAATGTGAAAAAGCCGGTTGACAGCCAACGATGAGTTCCGCGAATCGGATTTGGGATATAGACGATTATCAAAAGCGCAAAGGCCAGTATTAACCCTGGGAAAATCAGCTTTCTTGCCTTTTCCAAATCGATTCTAATCGCCAGATACATAACAATATAAGCCAGCACCAGGTATATAATCTGACGTTTTAGGAAAAAGGCATGGCTTGAAAATTTCCTTCCATCTTCGGTCATGGCGTTTTGCGCAATCGCGCTCGATGAAGAATAGACCATGATGCTGCCAAGCAGAATCAAAAGAGAGACTGATAACAGCAACCAGTGATCGATCTTTTTATCTTTAGGCTTCAACAGCAGTACCATTGCCTTTTCCGTTTTTCAATTTCATTACCAATTTCTTAAAATCTTCGCCGCGTTGTTCAAAGTTGCGATACATATCGAAACTGGCGCATCCGGGCGAAAGCAGAACCGTATCTCCGGGATGTGACAGGTCGAATGATTTTTGTACGGCATCAGCCATTGAATCAGCCATGACCGCAGATATATGGCGGCCCAGTTGATCAAATATTTTTTCCCGTGCTTCGCCGATAAGAATCATATGCTTGACCTTACCTGAGGCATAAGGCAACAGGCGCGTAAAATCGCCCTGTTTATCGCGGCCTCCGGCGATAAGATTTATGTTTCCGGGGATTGACTGAAGAGCGACAACAACGGCATCGACATTTGTGCCTTTGGAATCATTTATAAATGAAACCCCCCCGATGGTATTGACATATTCAAGGCGATGCTCGACTCCGGTAAATTTTTCCAGAACGGACGCAATTATTTGGGCATCAATTCCGCATATCAGCGCCGCGGCCGTGGCTGCCGAGGCATTGGATAAATTATGCGGGCCGGGGATTCCGATTTTGTCGGAGGATATAATATCATATTCTCTGCCGGCCAACTTCCCAAACAGTCTCTTCCCCCTCTGGGAGACACCATCCGGAAGTTGGCCGGTACTGCTGATGTTATCCTGGATTGAATATTTTATAACACTGCTTTTGTAAGGAAAAGTGCGTCGCGAGATTTCATTATCATCAACATTGAGAATGGCATAATGTTCGGCGGTTTGGTTTTCGAATATTTTATATTTGGCGGCGCAGTAATTATCAAAAGATTTATAGCGATCGAGATGATCTGGTGTTAGATTTAGTAAAATACCAACATACGGCGCGAATTGTTCAATCCGATCTAATTGAAATGAAGAAACTTCAATAACAGCCAAACCGTCTTCCGGTACATCTCTGGCAATCTGAGAAAACGGGGTTCCAATATTTCCGCCGACAACCGTTGGTATTCCCGAAGCTTTGCATATTTCGCCCAATAATGTTGTCGTCGTGGTCTTCCCGTTGGAGCCAGTTATCGCTAAAATTCTACCCCGGCAAATCCAGGAAGCTAACTCAATTTCTGAAAGAATCGGAATTCCGGCGCTCGATGCCATTTGAAGAATATCGATCGAGCCGGGAACGCCGGGTGAGCAAATCAGATAATCGCTTTCGAGTAATTTTTCCGTATGTCCGCCGTATTCAAACGCAATGCCCTCTTTTTCAAGAATGGCGATTACTTCGAACAAATCCTTTTCTGACATTACATCAGAAACCAGAGGTACGCCGCCTAATTGTTTGACCAATTTGGCGGCGGCAATTCCCGATCTGGCCATGCCGATAATGCCAACTCTTCTTCCCTGTATTCTATCAATTCTATTCATCGTATTTTCAACGTACTAAGGGTTAAAAGCGCGCAAATGGCGCCGATTATCCAAAAGCGGACGACTACTTTCGATTCATCCCATCCTAAAAGTTCAAAATGATGATGCAGCGGAGCCATTTTGAAAATTCGCTTGCCTCTTAATCGATATGACATTACCTGGATTATTACTGAAACCGCTTCGGCCACGAAAACGCCTCCAACGATAACAAGCAGAAGTTCTTTCTTGATTAATATTGCTATAGCCCCCAAAGCTCCCCCCAACGCCAGGGCGCCAGTGTCACCCATGAATACCTGGGCGGGGTGCGAGTTAAACCACAAAAATCCGAGCGAGGCGCCAATAACAGCCGCGCAATAGACAGCCAATTCGCCGGAACCAGGCATATACTCAATGGTCAGATAAGAGGAATAGTCCGCGCGTCCGGCGACGTAGGTAAGGCCGGCGAATGCGATAAAACAAAATGCCGAGAGTCCTATTGCCAAACCATCAAGACCATCGGAGAGGTTGACGGCATTTGATGTACCGGCAATGACCACGATTATAAACGGAACATAGAGTATGCCCAGATTGAGAATATAGTTTTTGAAGAACGGTATATTAGTATGGGCGCTAAATTCGCCGCCGGGCGGGAAATAATATAACAGCAGACCGAATAACAGTCCACAGGCAATCTGACCAACCATTTTCTTGCGTCCGACCAATCCACGTGCCTGGAGTTTTTTTGCTTTGAGATAATCATCCATAAATCCGATTGCGCCCATCCAGATGGTGACCATCAGGATTAACAGGATAAATCGATTTGTCAGGTCAGCCCATAAAAGGGTTGGTATCAAGACTGAAAAAAGAATCATCACCCCGCCCATCGTCGGAGTGCCTTCCTTGGCCTTATGGGTCGCCGGACCTTCTTCCCTGATTTTTTCTTTAACCTGAAAACGATGTAAGATTCTAAGAAACATGGGGCCGAATAATAGCGAAATAAGAAGCGCGGTTATCGATGCGGCAACCGCACGAGTGGTGATATAACGGAATAAATTCAGACCCGAGATATACTGCGTCAATTCTGTTAGTAAATAATACAGCATTTTAATTTCTCTTAAAAGCTGTTCCCTTCAACCCGGAAACGATTTTTTCAATTCTCATACCACGAGATCCCTTGAACAAAATCAAGTCACCGCGATGGATGATTTTCAGTAATTGGTCGAGTAGTTCATTATGATCCCGGAAATGAATCGCATGTTTGCCGGTCATACCTTCACAAATCGCTTCTTGAACCGTATTCTCTGTCAATGATCCCAGGCATAATAGAAAAGCCACACCTGATTTGGCGGCAATGGCACCGATGTTTTTATGGAACTCAATTTCATTTTCGCCAAGTTCCAGCATATCACCTATGATCGCAATGCGTCGGCCTGTAGTGGGTAAATTACACAACGTATCAAGCGATGCCGTAACTGATCCCGGATTGGCGTTATAGCAATCTATTAAGAGATGCAATCCCTCAAATGATTCTGAAACCATACGCATATCGACGGGCTGAAATGATGCCAAACCCTGCGTCCATTCATCCGGTGAACATTCCCAAACCGTGGCCGCCGCGACAGCTGCCAGAACATTATATATATTTACTTTGCCGAAGACTGGAATACGGATATTATGACCGTTAATGTCGCAGAAGTAATTGCCCTTATCATCAATTCTTATCTTAGTCGCTCGGATGTCGCAATCGTTGGAAATGCCAAAGCCAATATATTTGAGATTTCTTCTTTGGGCTTCATTTGTCAGGTTTTCATCATCTGCATTCAGGATTACTACCGCCCCGACCGGAAGATTGTCAACCAGTTCGAATTTGGCTTTGATTACATTTTCAATTGTCCCCAGAGTATCCAGATGAGCCGGACCGATATTAGTAATTACCGCGATATCCGGCTTGATTATTGATGCCAATCGCGTCATTTCCCCCGGAACGGAAATACCCAGTTCAAATACGGCATAGTCAGCATCAGACGGCATCATTCCCAGTGATAATGGCAGTCCAAATAGATTATTCAGATTTCCCGGAGAGCGGAAAGCACTATGGTTCACGCCTACGATTGAGTAAAGCATTTCTTTGGTTGTTGTTTTTCCGTTGGTTCCGGTTATGCCGGCAAATCTTGCGTCAATCTGGCGGCGGATATATCCGGCCAGATTCAGCAAGGCTTCATGGGTATCATTAACGACATAAATCAATCCTGGCGGATTGGCGGAAAATTGTGAAATTCGATCCCGGTTAACAACCGCGGCGGCGGCGCCTCGTTGAAAGGCGCCTGGGATATACTCATGTCCATCATTATTTTCGCCTTTAATCGCGAAAAACAATTCACCGGATTTGATCGTGCGGCTATCGATTGATAATCCGGTGAATTCCGGCATGCCATCAATTGCGCCGTTGATTATTTCCGAATCAAGAACTATTTTTAGTATTGACGGAATCAAGTATTTCACCTATTTCCCGTACCCCATTTTTTCCAAATATTTTATGGCTATTTCTTTATCGCTAAAAGGATGGCGAATCCCTTTGATTTCCTGATATTCTTCCGCCCCTTTGCCCGCCAGAAGAACGATATCTCCCTTTTCAGAACTTTGTAAGATGTGTTTTATAGCCTCTTCGCGGTCCTCAATTATTTCAGCCCTGGCTCCATTTGTAAATCCAGCGCTGGCATCATTTATTATCTGTCGAGGATCTTCACTGCGAGGATTATCGGATGTAAGGACGCTATAGTCAGAGGATGATGCTACGGCATTGGCCATCAGGGGTCGTTTCCCTCGGTCACGATCACCGCCGCATCCAAAAAGCGTAAGAATTCGATTGGCGCCAATTTCCTTCAACGTCTCAATAGTTCTTTTTAAGGCATCGGGAGTATGGGCGTAATCAATGAAAACTGAAAATGGCGCACCAATGCCAATTCTTTCCAATCTTCCCGGAATTACCTGAGAATTGGCCAATCCGGCAGCGACCGAATCAATATCAACTCCTGATGCAATTGATGCGGTCGCGGCCGCCAGAGCATTATATAGATTGTATCGCCCAGGTAATTTGAATTCAATATGCCTGACGCCGTGAGGAGTCTGGAGTTCCAAATTTGAACCGTCTGGGCGCAATTTAAAATGCTTCAAATATACATCGGCGTCCGAATCCGAAAGCGAATAGATCATGTGTGAGCAAGTCAAGCCATCAATAAAGCCTCTGTATTCAGGGCAGTCATAATTCAGAACCGCCCATTGAGTTTTTAGCGTAACGAAGCCAAGCAGTTTGGCTTTGGTTGCCAAATAATCATCCATGTCTATGTGAAAATCGAGATGATCCCGGGTAAAATTGGTAAATAGCGCCACTTGAATATTCAGGTTTCTAATGCGATGCAATCTGAGCGCATGCGACGATACTTCGATGACCGCATTTGTGCAAAAATTACTTTTCATAGCGTTCAGAAATCGATAGATATCCAGAGATTCGGGAGTTGTGCGGGAAGCCTTAATTTGATCGCGGAGGGTGTCATAAACCAGGGATGTTACCAGGCCGGTTCGCCTGTTCCAGGCACAGAGTATATTCTTTATCAAAAAGCATGATGTCGTTTTGCCATTAGTGCCGGTTACTGCACAAATTTTTATTTTGTTTTTGCCATAATCATAGAAACGCGCTGCCACATCGGCCAATGCCATACGAGCATCGGGAACAATAAGCTGAGGAACGGAATAATTGCCTTCTTTTTCAGATATAATCGCTGCAGCTCCATTATCGATAGCATCCTGAGCATAGACATTCCCGTCCTCCTGAAAACCGGAAATGGCCACAAAGGTATTACCCGGTTCAATCTTACCGGAATGATATTCGATTCCGGATATTTCGACATCATCGGAACCGATAATATTCGCGCCCGAAACCGCCCCGGCTAAATCCCGTAAAAGAATGTTCACACTCCTTTTGTTCGTTTAAACGTCAATTCCACTTTTTCTCCTGCCGCGAGTACGCGACCGGCCTCCGGTTTTTGCCCTATAACCCTTCCCGTTCCCCGATATGTTACTTCGATCCCATAGCAATCGAATATATTGATGGCCTCCCGCATCGTTAAGCCCGTTACATCAGGAACAGTCATATCCTCTTCGGAAGTCTTATTTGTGAAACAGCGCAGCAGTTCTTCCCTCGTAACAAAGGCGCCATGCGGTGGATGGGTCGCTATGATATGTGACCCATTTCCGATGAATTGAATTTTTAATTCCAGATTTTCGCAATTGACTTTGATCTCACCGCGCGAAAGACCGACCAAATCCAGCATGCGCATCAAATTTCCAATAACTGCTTTGGCATTATCCATTTCCTGAATTGCCTCATTTGACCGCGAATTGAATGCTGAAATGCCATAATTATCAATTGCGGCGAATTTTTCGGCTATATTTTTGAAGGCCGGACCGGAGGTATAACCGCCGTAGTGAATAGGTTCCGGCTCATCGAGAATGACTATACCGGCGACCAGCGGTGAGTCGGCGGGGAAATATCCGGCAAAGGACGCCATAAATTTATTCTTATAATACCCACCTGTCTCCAAATTGGGTTTTTCGGCTGTACCAGTTTTTCCTGAGATTGTCACGCATGCGCCAGCCAATGGCGCACCAGTGCCGTTGGTGACCACGCCGCGCATAAATTCTTGCAGTTGATTTACAATGTCATCATCGAGTACTTTGACCGGCCGACTCTCGTGCCGATTGATGATTTCCCCTTCATGATTTATACACCCACTGACGAAATATGGATGATTTAAAAATCCGCCCGACGCCACTATTGCGAATGCCTGAACCATTTGAAGCGGCGTTACCGACAAACCATGGCCAATAGCGAAGGTTGAAGTCACAAACTTTGACCACTTTTTCGGTTTTGCGAGTATCCCCCGGCTTTCACCATTCATGCCACAGTGAGTTTTTTGTCCAAATCCAAGTTTTCTGGCCATTGCATATATCTTTTCGCCCCCAATTTCATTGGCGATTTTACCAATGGCGATATTGGACGATAATTCAAAAGCGCTTCGGAATGTAAGAGTATCATATTTATGATCATCTCTGAGACTATTCCGCCCCAGACGCCAGCATCCTTGCTCGGCGTAATATCTGTCACTCGGTTTAATCGATCCATCTTCGAAGACAGCTGCGGCGGTAATGAGTTTAAAAATTGAACCTGGCTCAAAAGTCTCAGCGGCAGCGGACAATTTCATCGGCTTGTCATGATTAATCTCGGTCGGGCAATATTCTGCGGCGGCAATTACAGCTCCATTATGTGGATTAACGAATACGGCTATTCCGCCTTTGGCTTTATATTTCTCAATGGCTCCGGCCAATTCTTCTTCCACAATTTGTTGTTTGTCCAAATCAATAGTTAGTACTACTGAATTGCCTTTAACCGCTTCCTTGATCGGAATTTCTTGTATTTGATATTCTGTACCCAGGCCGTCGAGGTTGATCAGGGAACGTCCTTCGACACCGGCCAGAATATCTTCCATGGTCATTTCCACGCCTGATTTCCCAATATTATCTGAATCCACGAATCCAAGAATGGATCGACCAATCATGCCGTATGGGTAATCGCGGGCAGGTTCTTCTTCAATAAAAAGCCCATATTTTTTTTTACTTGAAACAAAGCGGGCATATTCTGAAGCATCCAATCCTCGCTTGATGTAACAGAATTTCCGTGGAGTCAATTTATATTCGCGCCTTATGGAATTTTCACTCTTCTTAAGCACTCTTGAAATCAGGGTATATGTCGAATCAATGATTTTTCTACTTGAGGGGTAGGCGCAAAGAGACTTAAAATTTTTATTAATAGCGATTTTACGGCCCTTGCTGTCAAATATTAAACCGCGCTCGGCTTGAATAGATTTGGATTGCAAATATAATTTTCGGGCAGTTTCTCGATAATCGCTACCGCGAACAACTTGAAATAGAAATACGCGGCCAAGAAAGATGGAAAATACCAATGCCAATGACATAAAAACCAAACCGGATCGTACTTTTGAATAATGCGTTTTCACTCTTCCTCAAATAATTGGTTTGCCTCTGCATCACTCGGCGCAATAAATGGGATGCCCTCTTTCAACTTATCAAAAGCCGTGAAGAAACCGGCAAATCGCCCCCGGTCCTCATTTAGGGCGGGATTGACAACTAAATTCTGATGCGGCATTGTTGGCTCAAGTCCTAGTTTGTGAACAGCAATAGTCTTTTCGACGTTTATCAAAGTCGATGCTTCAATCCAATCAATTTTCAATTCTGAAAGAAATCCTTCGGCTAGTTCATTCTTCTTCTGCAACTCCTTAATCTCATCATCAAGTTCTCGGACCCAGACCCGCTGATAGATGTAAACAGACGCAAGAGAAACGATTGTCAGTGTGAGAAAGATAAGGCGAACGAACCTGTTGACAGGCAAACTGTTCCTACGTGAGGAGCATCTTTTGGTTCTGTAGCGGCGGGGTAGCTTCATTTTCAAATTTTCTCTACTGCCCTCAATTTGGCGGAACGGGAGCGAGGGTTTAAATTCTTTTCTTTGACCTTGGCGGTTAGCGGTTTTTTGGTGAGGATTTTCATATCCCCGTTTTGTTTGCCTTCGCGGAATTTATTTTTGACCATACGGTCTTCCAGGCTGTGATAAGAAAGGACAACCAATCTTCCGGCGGGCAGAAGTAAATCCATGGCGGCCTGCAGCCCTTGACACAGGTTCTCCATTTCTTCATTGACGACTATGCGAATAGCCTGAAAACACCGCGATAGAGTTTTATTCAAATATCTGGGATTGGTTACTGATTTTATAATTTGGGTAAATTCAAGAGTGGTTGTAATTGTTTTTTTTGTCCTTGAATCAGAAATTGCCGAGGCTATACGGCGGGCATTTTTCTCCTCGCCCAAAGTAAATAGAATATCATTAAGTTTTTTCTGGGGGTAATTATTTATTATTTCGGCGGCAGTTAATTTTTGTGAACGATCCATGCGAAAATCAAGCGGTCCATCGTGACGATAGGAAAAGCCTCTTTCGGCGCAATCGAACTGAAATCCTGAGACTCCCAGGTCAAAAACGACTCCGTCAATGGCCGTAATTCCAACTGAAGTGGCTAAATTGGCCATGTCGCTGAAATTCCCCTGGATAACATCCACATGCGATAATAGCTCCCTGTTTCTTTCCCTGGTTTGCTCAACTGCTTCCACGTCCCTGTCGATTGCCAATAACCTTCCCGCAGGACCCAGCTGGGAAGCTATAATTTTCGTATACCCCCCTCCACCGGCGGTAGCGTCTATGTAATTGCCGGCGGGATTGATATTTAATAAACCAATAGCTTCATCAGCCATAACCGGCTGATGATAGCCATCAGTTAGGGTCATCTTTAAATAATCCTTCGGCTACATCTTCCAGAGAGCGACCATAGTTTTCCTTATAGGCGCGGTATTGTTCCGGATCCCAGATTTCTATCGTCTGATTGGCTCCAATAACTAGAACTTCCTTGTTTATTCCTGCTTGAGTTCGTAATAATTCCGGCAAATGAATTCGGCCCGATTTATCTATTTTCTCGATTGAAGTGTATTGATGGAGGAGTCGATTGACGTAGCGGAAATCTCGCTGAGTAAACGATTTGGATTGAAGGCGCTCCTGGACTTTTTTCCATTCTTCGACCGGATACAGGGAAAGGCAACCGTCGAGACCCTGAGATACAACGAGCTTATCTCCAGACGGAATGCCCTTTTCCATTGATTTTTCCGGATCTCCAGGCCGTATTTTGGCCGGAATGGAAAGACGACCTTTGTCGTCTATGGTGCAAGTATAAGAGCCACAAAACCCGAGCAAAATGCGCCTTCCTAAAAAAATTTACCCATTTTATCCCACTGCATTCCAATATTGCCCATTTTTCTGGAAAAAGTCAAGAAAAAAATTAAAAAAAAGACCGCTCTAATTTTATATCAATC
This sequence comes from Candidatus Zixiibacteriota bacterium, assembly GCA_043819555.1. GTDB lineage: Bacteria > Zixibacteria > MSB-5A5 > GN15 > JAAZOE01 > JAZGGI01. The sequence goes on from JBDREQ010000001.1 coordinate 25,880, forward strand.
AATAAGTAAGAAAGAGTTTTTTTTCATTTTTTTGTATTCTCTTGAACCAAAAAAACTCACGCCTCTCAACAGAATTTTCCGTGTCAATTTATTTTTCAATTGATGAAAACCGATTGAGTATAGGAATTATTCAATACTATTAAGCGGATCTTTTTTGGCATCTCTTCTCCTCCAAACCACGCCATACAACCACCTATGATACAATGAGTTATGCTCCATAAAAATAACTTAAAATCTTATCCAAAGGGCACCTCTCTTGCATTTTATCATTTTGATTCTAAACGGAACAAGCGAGATAATTATGAAGAGCCTGACTACTTTATTAATAGCCTTGGTGTTAGCCTGCGGAAACGCATTTTCCGCCGAATTAATTGAGTCAATTAAATTCGACGCGGAAAAACTGAAAATAGACAAACATAACGGAGAAATAGGAATTTCAGGGTTTGAGACTGTCAGCATTGAAGGATACCCGACGGTACCGGTGACGCAATTAAAATATCACTCTATTCTTAATCAAGATGAATCGAAATTGTTTTTGCGAGTAGTTGAATGCGATACGATTCAGATTGATTTTCTGATTTCAAAAAATATCGCCGATATTCCCACCAGCGCTTTGAACAAGGAAATCGAAAATCCAGAATACTTCTCGGAGGCGCAAAACGTTTATCCTTCCTCCCCTGGGAAAATCGAACGGGTGTCCATGAATGATTATTCGATCTGGTCGATCACTGTGTTCCCGATTCAGTTATTGGGTGAGGATAAAATTATTTTCAATCGCGTCTTTGAAGTTTCTTCATTGGACAAGATAACGACAATCCATAGAGGACTGCCAAAATCATTTGTAAATAATAATTCGAAAGTTGCGGCGGATAACTCAACATCCGGAGCCGGATTTTCTGGTTGTCCACTGGGTAATCAGTTCGTGGTTGTTGCATCTTCCGAATTCGCAGAAGCATTTGAAAGTTTTATTGACTTGAAAGTGAAAACCGGTTTCGATGCGGTCATAGCTATTACCGATTCCATATATAGCTATTACTCGGGAATTGATGATGCCGAAGCGCTCAGAAATTACCTCCATGATTTCTATAATAACGGCGGAGAATATGTTTTACTTGGGGGGGATGAAAATCAGGTTCCGGTCAGATATGCATATTTTTATAATACCGCCATCATTCCCGCCCTTTATGATTTAATGATCTGCGATTTATATTTCTCCGACTATGATGGTGATTGGGATTTTGACGGAGATGGCGTTTGGGGCGAGCCGACTCAGGACCATCCTGACCTGGGTGCTGAAGTCTTAATCGGCCGCTTACCGTTTTCTCAATCCTCACAGGTAATAGCATACACGAAAAAATTAAGGGATTATTTGTTCAATCCCGGAAGCGGCGATATAGATTATCTTAAGAAATCCGTATATTTTTCCTCAGATCAGATGCGCGATTATTTTGAGGGCGGCCAGCAATACCGGGTGGCCGAATCATTCCCGGTCCACATTGATAATGACTGTGAACGGTTAGCCGAAAACCCAAACGGCAATGATCCGGCTCCGACCGGACCGTACGCTGTTGATGCCTTAAATGGCTTATCGCAAGGGTATGGATTTGTAAATATTCTGGCTCATGGGCGCCCCGACGCATTTGTGATAAGTTCAAGCGAGTATAATCAATTTCCCAAACAATATCTTTTTACCGCTGAAGGTATTGATGGCGATTATTTTTCAAGCATGGCCAATAACGATAAAATCGGGTTTTATTATTCAGTATCGTGCGACCAAGCCTCATTTGATCTCGAAACTCTATACGGCCAAGCAGTTCCTTCGGTCGTTGAAGAGCTACTATCTCTGGAAAATTCCGGGCCGGTCGGCATGGTTGCCTTTACTCGATGGGGCTGGGTCGGATCCAGTTACAAATTAATGGCTTCGTTTTATGGTCATTTATTTGGTGCGGCTCAGGCCAATCCGGTCGAAGCAATGTATCGCTCATGGATGGATTTTCCATATTATCGCGATCAGATATATGGACAGAATTATTATGGCGATCCGTCAGTCAAATTGTATTTGGACCGCCCGGAAAAAATAAATATAACTGCTCCATACGCATATCCGATCGGAGGAGAACTCAGCCTCCGAATCGATGTAAATGATATTCCAATTTCCGGGAAAACTGTTGTCATTAGATATGGTAATGATTTTTATCTATCGGCGGTTACGGATTTAAACGGATTTGCGTCGTTTTCAATACCTGATGGCTGGACTGAAATTATTAGCGCAACCGTCAATGGTCAAGGGCTTATTTCATCCGAGGTCTATCTCGGTCCTTCAATTGCTTCCGATGCAGATGACAACGATTTGCCGATTCCGTTGGTGTTTGCCCTGGAGCAAAATTATCCCAATCCATTCAATCCAACTACAACCATTGAGTTTATGACCTCGCGGTCCGGTCAGGTTGAACTTACGATTTATAATATTCTCGGAAACGTAATCGATAAACCGGTATCCGAATATCTGCCGGCTGGTAATCATGCCATCATCTGGAACGGGACTGATATGAATGACAATTCTGTTCCATCGGGAATATATTTTTATCGTTTGAATACCGAAGAAGGAATCCTCACGCGGAAAATGGTTTTGATTAAATAATTTTTCGAATCAGGTGGTAGGCCGATCGCGGAATCGCGGCGACAAATATCAGTAAAGAAACTACACCCAAAAGCAGATAGCGCGCCATTTTTACCGGCCATTTTGATCGATCCAATTTCTCATATTTGGCAAAATAGTTTATCAGACTAAGATGCGAAAGCCAGACCATTTTAGGTTTTTGCCTTGAAACCGACGCCCCTCCATAATGCTCAATGACCGCATCATAGCAATAATAATTTCTATATCCATCCATCCACAACCGTTTGCATAGATCAACATCGTTTAGAAATATTGGAAAGGATTCATCCAGCATCCCAACGTTATCGATACGATCACGCTTGATAAGTATGGCCGCTCCCATTGGCTGTTCAATCACGGCCGAGGACAAATGATTGAAATCACCCATTTTCCAGCCATTGAGCAATTTTGAACATGGGAAAACTCTGGATAATCCGCACAATTCAAATAAAACATGATGATACCGGGGAAAGCGGCGGCAATATTTTTGAAGAATACCGTCAAATCCGACAAAGCGCGGTCCAACCATCCCGGCATCTCCGTGGTCTGAGTAATAATTGAGTAGTGTTTGAAGACAGCCCGATTTTATACGAATATCCTGATTTAGCATCCAGATATATTCATATTGCGCCCTGCTTATTCCCTGATTAACGGCCTTTGCAAATCCAAGATTTTCTGAATTTTTGGCCAGGCATACGTCCGTAAAACCATTTTCAATAATTTCCAGCGTGCCGTCAGTAGAGTTATTGTCAATTATGATTATTTCATGGCAATATTCTCTGATGTTATCCTGAAGCGTTCGCAGGCAATCGGAAATATAGTCTTTCCCATTATAAGAAATAATTACAGCCGATATTCCCGGATTATCAAGCATCAAGAACTTTCTCGAATACGCCGGCAAATTGCTTCGCGGCATGCAACCGCGTCATAACATCAAGTTCCGTTTTTTCCCATTTCTCACTTTTTTGCCATCGATTAAATAAAATTTCCATCGCTTCGGCCAGTCCAATAATATCGTTGGGCGATGCAAACAAACCTCCCCTATGCCGAGTAATCATCAGGGCGGCCTCTCCATCATGAGGCACGGCGCCAAGGATCGGGCTTTCAAGTCCCATATAATCAAATATCTTACCGGTCAAAATATCTTTATGATTTTCAGCGGCGCTCAAGAGTAAAGCTCCCGCGGAAGCGGCTTTTGAGAGCGCCTCACGATGCGGCAGATAATCAATGACTTCAATTTTCTCGGTCATTTCGTATTTTTCGGCAAGACGCATGATTTCATTCCTATCGTTAGCACCGATAAATACGAATTTGAATTTTTCTCCAAATTGTCCTTTTTTACTTGCCAACAGATGAGCGGCTTGTAGAAATGGTTCGATGGGATGAAGGCTATGAATCGTTCCCAAATAACAAAGAATAAAATTCTTGGTGTCAGATGTTGCTTGAAGTTTGACAAAATCATCCGGATCATATCCGCCCGGTATGGAGACGGCAGTTGAAGAAATATGTGCGGCTATGGTTTTATTGATGGCCGTTATCGCCGAAGCCGTCTGTCCGATTTGACTCAAAAGATCATACGATTTTTTTATGAGAGATTTATCTTTATATATCACTTCCGGCCCGCGTGATTCCCAAATATCGCGAAAATCGGCAATCCATGGAATCTGGAATTTTTCTGATATTTCCCTTGCCACCAAGTGAGCGGTAATGGGAGGAGAAGACGAAAGGATTAAATCGATTTTCTGTTTGGCTATTACCTCCTCTGCTTTTTTTATCGCGTATTTTTTCCATCCAATTTTTGAATCAGGCCAGATCATTCCTGTTTTTTTGGCCATTCGTGAAATACTCTTTAAGCCGGTCAGTGGCAGTGGCAGATATCGAGTCAACCGTGCCGGATCGGATGATCCCGAACGATGAATTTTCACCTCATCCGGAATTTCGTCGAAAAGAGATTTATCATAAGCGGGATACCTGATCGGTTTAACAGTGATGACATGAACCTGATATCCCAGTTGAGGGAGATATTTCGCCAGTTTGGCAATTCGCTGAACGCCGCCCATGGCAAGAGGAGGAAAATAGTAAGCGATTATCAGAATGGAGTTGTTCATTATTGGGCAATTTTCAAAAATAGGTTTTTCAACTTTAACATATTATCCTGCCAGATCGCTTTTTCTTCAATTAAAGAACGATTTATTTGAGCAATATGCGTAATATCTATTTCGCCATTTAAAACTTCCATTAATTTTTCCGTTAACGATGCGACATTCCCCGGTTCAAATAAATATCCATTGTATGAATCCGTTATCCATTCCCGGTTGCCGGGGATATCGCTGACGATGGGCAGCAATCCAACCGACATTGCTTCCAACAAGGCCACGGATGTTGAATCCGATAGAGAGGATGATAAATAAACATCGTAACCTAATAATGATTTTTCAAATTCTTCCCGCGGCAATCTTTGTTTTAGGCTTATCATTTCGGTAAGATTGAGCTTATTGATCATCATACCGTATTTTCTAATACTTGAATCATCTCCTGACATATCGATTTGAAACTTGTATTCTCCCTTTAAAGCATCCGCCGCTTTAATTATCGACTCCGGGTCATAGACCGCCTGAAAGCCCCGAGGCGCCAGAATTCGGATGATTTCTTTTTTTCTATAATCTTTTTTCACACGATTTTCAAAAAATCCCCGATCAACCCCCATGATAATATTTTCAATTTTTCTTTCCTCGATAAATTCATTGGCGGCGTCAAATAAGTTTTGCGAATCGACAGTGCAGGTGTGGGCATGGCCAAGCGCCCGTGCCACTCGCCGCCTCTGTATTTGTGATTTTTGAGGGAGTATAAGCAGGTCAGTCCCCCATGCGGTCACAACCACAGGACAATTATCGGTATGAGAAGCCAGCCAGCCGTAGGAATTCACAAAATGAGCGTTTATAATATCGGGGTTGAATGATTCCGCGATTTTTCGGAATTGGTTTTTTGCCAATGAATAATCGATTATTCCTCGCCCGGTGGGGCGTCTCCCCTGATATTTAATTTTAGGACTCGAAATTGATATCTCTTCGAGCGAAAACAAACCGACTTCAAAACCATTTTGTTCGAAATAGCGGCACCAGCGTTCAGTATGAATTGAGCGTCCGTCGGATAATACCAGGAGTTTTCTCATCCTAACGCCCCAACAATTTTCTTAGCTTTGATTTACTGGTTAAAATTGGGTATTTAAATTCGCGTCCGCCCCAACGTTCTTTAAAATATATTAATCCTTCGGCATCGACAGGTGATGCGCCCAGATTAACCGACAGCACTCCCCGATTTCGATTAGATTTTATCGCGTTATAAAGGAGACGATAGTCAGGTCTGTAATTCCTCTTATCGAAATCCGAAACCGCCTGCCAATAATATTGAGTTTTGTTATTGATAAAATGAATTTGCGATCCGACCAGGCGATCTTTGACAATTAAGCCGTTCCAATATAGATTATCCGAGTCATGCAGTTTTCCCATAATTGCTTTATAAAATCTCTTTTCATAAAGCGGTCTGGTTCGTCCATGCCTGAGTTCATTTCTGAGATAAAGAGCGTAGTAATCATCAAGCCATTGATCATTATTAATCCTTATAATATCGCCACCCGCTTCCTCGCCGATTTTGATTTCAGATAAAACCTTTTTGGGAGGAGAATATTCATCTTTACTCCCCAGATCGAGGATATGAGTTGATACCGATTTTGAAAAAAAATGGCGGTTATGCCAGAATCCAATACTATTGGCGTAATCGACAATAATTGCCTGGGAAAAACTACTATCAGCAAAATAATCCGTTAATCCCTTGGCGAATTCATCCTTTTGGTCACGAAGAATTTCTTCCGACCAGAGAACCGCTCCATAGGCTCCATTGGGCATGGAATAAAATGATTTGGCGCCCATCCTCCGCGAGATTATTGCCGGCAGACCGCACATTAGGGAATCATTTTCATATCCGCATACGAAAATTCCCCGTCCGGGAATTCCTTTTTCGCAGATATCAACCCAGGGCAAAGTGTGGTAAAAAGAGCCGCGCCGCGCAAGATTCTCCCAACTCGACTCATCGATATAGCGGCGATCTATAATTCTAATTTCCATCATTCGCGGATTAGAAAAATCTTACCCCGTCCCACTTCACCGTCGCGGGCGGTGATTGTAAAGAGATATACTCCGGATGCAACGGGTTGACCATTACTATTTAGTCCATCCCAAATACCGGTTACGGCAATCTCACGAATCAATTCTCCGGCCAGGGAAAATATTTTTATCCGTGATAATCCGGAATAATTAAAACGCACCGTTTCATCCCCGGTTCGAATAATATACGGATTGGGATAGGCGAGTACATTATCGACTTCATCGGCGGCAAGTCTGGCAGGGATAGTCATTCTTGAAATTCCGGCTACCGTCGAAATCCATAGCGCTTTATCTTTTGAATCATAAAAGATATCGTTGATCACGTTTGAAACCAATCCTGAGTTTTTCTCGGTCAAATGTTCATAATTCCCAGTCGCAATGTCGCGAATCGCCATACCTTGCCTGCTGCCGGAATAAAGAGTTCCCTGACCATCAAATCCAATTGCGGTTATTTCGGGTCCAAAATCGACCGGCAATATCTCGTTGGTAAAGATTATTTCTCCCAGTGATTGATACGATAATCCGAACGAGGTTCCAACCCAGAGCGAATCATACTCATCGACCTTCAAATATCTAATAATATCCGAACCGATTCCGGAATTGGCCGATGTGAATTGCCAGGTATAATCGTCGGCGGCATAAAACGGCGAGCCGTTATACAGGCGGGCGAAAACACCATTATTGGCCGAGCCAATATATACCGTTCCCTGCCCACTAGTCAGAGTTTCAACCCATTCGGCCTGAACGCCTCCGGTCAAAATATAATTTTGCCATTGCCCAAGATCATAAGGATTAACAGCCACCAACTCACCTTCGGCCGCGCGCAAATTGGCAAACCAAATTGCATCCCCGGAAAAATGAATATCGGCTACGACCGTAAACTGAGGAGCTTCGGCTATTCCGGATAAAGCGGAATTATTGTAGGTGAAATGAGTTATACTATCGCCCATGATGCGAAAAACGCCATTGCCCCAGGTACCGGCCCAGACATCTTCAAAGGGACCAACCCCAAGGCAATATATTCCTCCCACGACAGAATCAACTTTCGTCCAAATATCGTTATCAAGATAAGCCAATCCCGCATTCCAGAACGCGCCCCATTTTTTTCCCTGAGCTGAGATAATTTGGCGGCAATCATTGGATGGCAAACTGCCGACAGAAAAATGAGTTAATTCATTGCCCTGTTGAAAATAAATTCCGTTAACTAATCCCCCATGCCAGTAATCACCGTTCATATCAATCATTCCACATGACGAATTGGGTATTGGCGGGCCCGCGGTCGGTAATCCCGAAATCACCCCGTTAAAATATATAGTGGAACCACGACTACTATTTATCATAAGCGAATCCCCAATGGCCGACATATTATAGACCAAAGGATTGCCGTACAAATTCAGATTTATAAATTCGGGAATAGACGGATTAAATTGATAAACTCCGGCCGGAGTACCCACGAATATTCCACCAGTATTGATAGTCAATGCCTTAATTGAATCGGTTGAGGGACCCGATAAATCAGATGGCAGATATGATGTCCAACCGGTCGGGGCTTTTAGTTGCCTGATATCAAATCGCGATCCCACAGCCAGTCCGGCATCAGTACCAACCCAGATATTAGTGTCATCAAGCGCGACCTTTCTTACGGGAGTATCTCGGTCGATATCTCCGAAACGACTATATGTATCCAGAACCAGCCCCTCAGCTAAGTTTTCTCCGGGCAAAAAAAGTATTAATCCAGCGCGGCTGGCCAGCCATAATGAATCCCCCCCGGCAACGCCATCAATATCCTCAATATCAAGAAGTATGCCATCATTATCGGTAAATAAATATCCATCGGGATATTCCGGATCGGTGAAATTTACAAGACGGCCATGTCCTCCAACCCAAAATCTGTTTATATCGTCTACATATAGGCAAAAAAGCTGATTTGTCTGAAGTCCGTCAATATTCGAATAAGTTTCGAATGACATATCCCGGGGATTGATGCGTACCAATCCTCCGGTGGTAGCGAACCATAAATCATCATTATATATTACAGCGTCTTTGGTATTTCCAAATGACGAATAGGTTGTCCAATCTCTTATTTCAGCCTTCATGTCAATCGAAAAAAGGCAAATCACCAAGAGCGAGAAAATTACTGTCAGGCAGAGGTTTTTTCTTTTATCCATAGTCCAAATAATATAATGCTCAATAATCCAATTAACAACAGGCCAAATTGTCCAAGGAGGGGCCCAGTTTTGTTAAAGACAGTTAATTCTTTTACCGGTTTCAGCCGGCCATGGACAATTGTTTTTTTGTACAGATTACTCTTATTGTATATACGCCCAAAATTATCAACAAAATACGAAAAACCACTATTTGCGGCGCGCGCAATATATATATCGTTTTCAATCGCCCGAAATACGGCCATCCCTGCATGCTGATAAGGACCTGATGAACGTCCATACCATGTATCATTGGTTATATTGACCAGAAAATCAGCGCCATTTCTTACATACTGATTCACCAGTTCCGGAAAAATCACTTCATAGCATATTAAAACTCCATATCCTCCAAAATCACTTTCATATATAGGAAGCTCTCTCCCATGCTCGAAATCAGACCAACCCAATGAAAGATTGGCCAGCCACGGGACATATTCGCTATAAGGAACGGTTTCCGCAAACGGGACCAGTTTATTTTTGTGATACGGTTCATCATGAGAACCATCGGCGTTGAAATGTATGGCCGCGTTAAATGTTTTTATGCTGTCATTTTCCAATCGAGTGTAATCAAGCGTTCCCACCAGCATTGGCGTTTCGACTTTCCGAGCAGTTTGCGCGACCATTCGAGTCAGGCGATATTCCGACAGTAAATACGCGGGCGCCGCCGTTTCAGGCCAGACAATTAAATCAGGTTTGCTCTGCGAGGAATTAATGACAGCTTCAACCGCCAGAGAATCATACAGGAAAAAATTGTAATCCCTATTATCGGGATTCCATTTTTCCTCAATGCTCAAACTTCCCTGTAAAACGACGACTTTTATCGGACCTTCATCACTCGGTCCTGTCTGAGATAATATTATCGACCCATATATTGTCGGAAGTCCGATCAGCAGTCCGACGATAAAAACGTATAACGGTTTTTTATATTTCCAAGCCTGCCAGAGCAAAATATTGACAATGACCAAAATTATTGTAATGCCAGCGTCTCCGGTATATTTGCATATCTGAATAAAAGCCGTGTATGCGCTTTGCGTGTAAGACAGGTTTGACCATGGAAAAGCAATTTCAAGTAATGTCCTGAAATACTCAATCCCCGCCCAGAGAAACGGTAATAAAATAAACGCTACCTTTTTTGACTTTGTATAGAGAGCTGAATACAGAGCGAGCATGAACGCCGAATATAAGGAAATCAGGCCAATGGCGGCGATTGTTCCCGGGATAGTTACCCATCCAATCCAGTAGAGCGAAAAACAATGATAGAAAAAGAAATAAAAATAGCCCTGCTTAAACGCCGGCCTAAACGACTTTCCCGATATAATATCCAGAGGTTTAATCAGGGCAATGACTGCCAGAAACCCCAGAGGCAGCGGCGGCCAGGCGGCGGCCAGAAGAGCCGCGAAAAATAGCAAATATAATCTTTCCTGGCGCAGAGTTAAATCATCAGGCCAGATAGATTTGGCTATATATTGGAAAATCTTCGGCACCCGCTAAATTAACAGCGATTCGCCGTCCATTTCAATTGGTTTTTTTATATTTAATAGCTGAAGGATTGTCGGGGCAATATCGGCCAGTTTTCCCCCCGGTCGTAATTTCGTGCCTTCAGGTCCGTTTATGAGATAACAGGGAACAAGGTTGGTTGTGTGAGCCGTATGCGGACCGCCGTTTTCAGGATCAACCATCATCTCCGCGTTGCCGTGATCGGCTGTTAAAATGCCCATCCCGCCTTTTGATATTAGAGTATCAAACACTTTGCCAACACATCCGTCAACTGTCTCAACTGCTTTGATGGCGGCTTCAATTATACCGGTATGTCCGACCATGTCGCAGTTCGCGAAATTGAGGATAATAACTTCGTACTTGTCGGAATGAATCGCATCAATAACTTTGGAAGTCACTTCCGGCGCCGACATTTCCGGCTGCAAATCATAGGTCGCCACTTTTGGCGATGGTATCATTTCCCGGTCTTCACCCGGATATGGCGTCTCGTTGCCGCCGTTGAAGAAATAAGTCACATGCGCATATTTTTCCGTCTCGGCGATTCGCAATTGCTTGAGGCCGTTCTCAGCGAGTACTTCGCCGAACAGCCGTTTCATCCTCCGAGGAGGAAAAGCTATCTTAGGAGTTTTCAATTTTTCATCATAGATAGTCATATTGACAAGATTGACTTTGAAATCATTATCGGTATCGAGCGTTGGCAAAGTCTGATTTCCTTCAAAGACATGATTAAGCTGCCTCACCCGGTCGGCGCGGAAATTGAAAAACAAAGCCAAATCGCCCGACCGCAATTTGCCGGGGTTATCTCCATCATTCATTACCGCAGGTTTGACGAATTCATCGGTTACTCCAGCCACATACGAGTCTTTTATTGCCTGTACAGGATTATCGACTTTTTTCCCTTCGCCCAAAACAATAGCTCGATATGCCCGCTCAATCCGCTCCCATCGTTTATCCCGATCCATCCCCCAGTACCGTCCCATAACCGTCGCAATGGAACCGATTTGATATTTCTCAAACATATTCAGCGCTTGCTGAACAAAACCCGCGCCTGAAGTCGGCGACGTATCCCGACCATCAAGGAAAGCATGCAGATATAATTCCGGCACTTTCAAATTCCTGGCCATACGAATCAGCGCATCAAGATGATTCATGGAGCTATGAACGCAGCCATCAGAAACAAGTCCGAACAGATGCACCGCTTTGCCAGCTTCTGCGGTTTTTCTTATCGATGATACCAAAACCTCATTTTGGAAAAATGATCCATCTTCGATGGATTTATCAATCCGGGTAATATCCTGATAAACAACCCGCCCGGCTCCAAGGTTTAGATGCCCAACTTCGCTGTTGCCCATTTGTCCTTCGGGCAATCCCACCGCTAAACCGGAACCGTCAATCGGTTCGCCGGGCCAGGCGGCAAAGATTTTATCCAGATTCGGCTTCCGAGCCGCCGCAATGGCGTTATTCTCTTTTTCGGAACGGAGTCCGAAACCATCTAAAATGCAGAGTAAAAACATAATTGAATACTATACGCCTGATAAAATGATTTTTGTGAATCTTTCCCTCTATTTAATGCCAACTTCGCGAACGCCCTTTTCAATTGCCCCGATTCGATAAAATTCCTGATTAAGATTCGCAAGGACTTCTTCGGTCTTGGTTATATCGGATTTATCGACTACAACAATATACCCTATCCCCATATTAAAGGCGTCAAACATATCATTATCAGCCACACCGCCTTGTCTTTGCAGGTATTCAAAAATTGGCAAATTGGGCCAGCTATCTTTTTTCAGAACCGCTTTAAGATTTTTGGGAATAATCCTGATGAGATTTCCAGCGATACCGCCGCCTGTGATATGCGCCATCCCCTTTATATTGACTTCGTTCATCAACTGAGTAATCGACTTTAAATAACTGCGATGAACTTTCAGCAACTCTAGACCGATTTTGCCTTTGATCTCTTCGACATAAGAATCAGCCTGCAACCCGGCTATCTCAAAACAAATTTTGCGGGCCAGTGAATATCCGTTGGTATGCAGTCCCACCGACGGCAATCCATAAATAATATTGCCTTCGGTTATCGCTGATCCATCAACAATTTTATTCCTGTCAACCATACCAACGATAGTTCCGACCAGATCATATTCTCCGGGCTTATAAAAACCTGGAAGCTCGGCCGTTTCTCCTCCCAGAAGAGGCATATTGTTTTCCATGCAGGCAACCGTCAATCCTTCTACTATTTGGGCAATAATTTCCGGTTTTACTACTCCGACTCCCAAATAATCCATGAAAAACAGAGGCGTCGCTCCCTGCACCAGAATATCATTGACGCCATGATTGACGATGCACTGACCCACGGTATTATGAATCCCGGTCATAAATGCCAGCTTCAATTTTGTCCCAACGCTGTCGGTCGATGATACCAGAATTGGTTCTTTAAATTTCTCTAGAGGAGGTTTAAATAAACCTCCAAATGAGCCAATATCAGAAAGGACATTTTCATTGAAAGTTGCCCGGGCCAGCTTTTTTATTTTGTCCAGCGCTTCATCGGCTGCATGGAGATTAACTCCCGCCGACGCGTAATCGATCTTATTTTTGTTTTTCATAGTACCGGTCAAGTTAGTCGCGTATGACTGACTTGTCAAGTTAGTAAAATTCCGGAACTGATTAGATTTTTCAAATTTACATATAAGTCGTATATTGCATTCAAATGTGTGGGAGGATTTTTATGGCTGATCAAGAAAACGGAAATATTACTGAGTTTGAACACTGCCGCCGAACTTATACTCTGCCGGAGATTTATGACATCGCTTTTGATTTTCGTGATGTCCCTGAAGAAGTCGATTTTCTTTTGGGAACTGCCGAGAATTACCTTGGTCGGAAAGTAAGATCAGCCATTGAGATGGCTTGCGGGCCGGCCTATCATACCCGTGAATTGGCTCGTCGGGGCATTATTTCAGACGGTTTGGATATCGAACTGGCTATGGTAAAATATACTCAGGATTTAATCTCCAAAGAAAATATCCGGGCCGACATTTTTGAAGGCGACATGCGTTTTTATAGGAGCGAAAAAAAATATGATTTGGTTTATATGCTCATGGCATCGTTCGCTCAACTTCTAACCAATAAAGATATAATCGATAATTTCAAATGCGCCGCCGATTTATTATCTGATGGAGGCATCTATATTATTTCCACGGCTCACCCCCGCGATTTTTATGGCGATGAAAAATCGACTACGAAAAACAGCTGGGAAATGACTCGCGGCGATATTAGCGTTAAGACTAATTGGGGCGGAGATAACCAGAAGTTTGACGCTTTGACTGAAATCGATGATATCATCATATCGTTTGATGTAACCTCAACGGAAAGGAAAAAACGATATGAATTCCCTGATCGTTATCGGCGGTGCTCGATTAAGACATTCGAAGCATTGGTTGAGCTTTCGGGCAGATTTGAAATAGTAGATTGTTTTGGAGCTTTGGACAAGAACATAAAACTATCAAACGCTTCCGAATGTTGGCGGTTTGTCCCTGTTTTGCGCAAATTGAAATAAAAAATTCAAGCCGCGCAGTACTCCTGCAAATATTTCAGTAACCTATCCATATTTTCAGGCAGCTTGCTTGAAACCGATATTTTTTCATTAGTGATCGGATGAATAAATTCAAGCGATTTGGCATGCAGAGCCTGTCGGTCAATCAGGGACAGCAAATGTTTTCCCATTTTTCTATGTGATGGGTCTATGCCACTTAGCCATTTTTGCCGGCCGCCATAATCCGGATCCCCCAGCACCGGTCGATTAAAATGAGCCAGGTGAACTCGTATTTGATGGGTTCGTCCTGTCTCCAGCTTGATCTCGATAAAATCATTTATCAGAAAACGTTGGAGTACCTTATAATGAGTAATCGCGTTTCGGGATTTTAGATTTGTCACTGTCATTTTTTTGCGATCTCGCAAGGACCGGCCAATGGGGAGTTCTATCGTACCTTCTTGTTCTGGCATGTGGCCACAAGTTATCGCGTGATATATTTTTTCAACTTCCCGTTCCGCAAATTGTTCCCTGAGCTTCCGGGCGGATAGGTCATCTTTGGCGATTATAATTAATCCCGAAGTATCCTTATCAAGGCGATGGATGATTCCGGGACGGTCGATTGAATCATTATCGGAAAGTTCCTTGAAATGGTACAGCAAAGCATTCACCAGAGTATTTGATTTGTTGCCAGCTCCGGGATGAACAACCATTCCCGCCGGCTTATTGACAACGGCCAGATGTTCATCATTATAGACGATATCAAGATGAATATTTTCGGGGATCAAATCCATTTTTTCCGGGGGAGGGATTTGAATAATAATCGTTTCGCCGCCTTTTAATTTATGATTTTTCGAAACGACTTTATCATTGACTCGGACTTTCTCTGAATTAATCAGATTTTGTATATAGGCTCGCGATAATTGCAAATCTTCCCGAGATGCCAGATATTTATCCAATCTTTGAGGTTTGGACAATTCTGGTGTGGTGAATTTTTTGATTTCTTTTGATTGACCCATATTTGGAAGATATTAATTACCGTACACCCAAGGCAAGGAATTATAAATATAAAGAATTACAGTTTTTCAAAAATAGTATCCGCCAATTTGATAAAATCATCGAGTTCGAGTTGCTCGGCTCTTGTGGTCGATGAATTTGTCAGCTTGATAATTATTTTTTCCAATTCTTCTCTGGGCAAGGGATAGGCTGAATTGAGATTATTCAATAGCGATTTGCGTTTTCCCGAAAAACTATTCCGAACGAATTTCTCAAATCGTCTCAAATCCGAAATCGGATATTGGCGGTTATGGCGAATGAACTTAACGACCGTCGAATCGACTTTAGGGGGGGGACGAAAAGAATCGGGAGGTACCGGGCAGACTATTTCGCTATCGAAATACAATGATGTTAAAACTGAGATCGTGGACCTGGCTTTTTTGCCCGGCGGTGAAATCACCCTTTCGGCCACTTCTTTCTGCATCATAAAAATGGCGCGATTAATCTGGGCATGATACAGCATCAGCCAATCCATTATGGGTGTCGTGATGTTATAGGGTAAATTGCCAATGACAGCAAAATCATCCAATCCTGCTTCACGTGGATTAACCCCCAAAATATCGGTTTCGACGACTCGGAAATTTCCTCTGTCTGAAAATTCTTTGGCCAGCCGGGGAGCCAGCCGTCGGTCAAGTTCAATCGCGACAATATCCGCCCCGGAATTCACAAGAGGCAGCGTCAGGACCCCTTCACCGGGACCAATTTCCAGAATGGTTTCACCCAGCTGAGGATTTAAGGCTTCGATTAGTTGAATGATAATCAGGGGATCGATCAGGAAGTGCTGTCCGAGAGATTTCTTAGCCTTAGTCATTATTCAAACATCTCTACCAGTCGAAATAATTTTTCAGCAGTGCGAGTCGTAATTTTCTCCGCTTCTTCAAAACTTATATTTCTTAGTTCAGCCAGTTTTTCGCAGACTAATTTGACATAGGCTGGGCAATTTCGTTTGCCCCGATGCGGCATTGGCGTAAGATACGGGCAATCGGTTTCGATCAGTATTTTTGTTAAATCGATTTCCCGTCCGATATGCGCCATCTTCGAATTTTTATATGTCATTACGCCATTGACAGAGACATGAAATCCCGTAGAAATTACTTTTTCGGCTTGCTCGACCGTTCCCGGAAAACAATGAAACACTCCGGATAATTGTCCACTGTAATTTGACACTATCTCAAAGGCTTCATCGAGGGCGTCGCGTACATGAATGACAACCGGCATTTTCAGTTCAACGGCAAGGTCAAGCTGCTTTACAAAGACCACACGCTGGATCTTTCGCGGCGATAAATCACGAAAGTAATCAAGGCCGATCTCTCCGATCCCGACTACTTTGGGATTCCCGGCCATTTTTCGCATTTCAATCATGAATTCATCGGTCATAGTTTTGGCATCATGAGGATGAATCCCCACCGTGCAGAATATATTATCGTATTCATTTGCCAGATGAAAAGATCTGCGGGTCGAATCCACGTCGGCTCCAATATTAATCAAACGATCAACTCCATATTCGGAAGCACGAACGATAACATCCTCGCGGTCATTATCGAAATCCCGAAAATCAATATGGCAATGAGTATCTATCATGAGAAAACTGAGTATCCGTCAGCTAATACCAGCGCCGGGCTCCATATCGCCATCAACAGTCACAACTTTAAGCACGCCGTCTTTCTTTGCGGCCAGAAGCATTCCATTTGATTCCAGACCCCTGATTTTGGCCGGTTTCAAATTGGCGATTACAATTATATTTTTGCCGATTATTTCTTCCGGGCCATAATGTTCGGCTATCCCAGCCACAATTTGCCGTTTTTCGTAACCCATATCAATTTGCAGTTTCAGAAGTTTATCCGCCTTTTCGACTTTTTCGGCGTCAAGTACCCGAGCGACTCGCAAGTTTACTTTGGCAAAATCATCAATCGCGATAAGTCCCGAATCATCTTCGGATTTTTCATCTGCGCTTGTATTAACCAAAGTCGGAACATCTTTGACATCCAGTCGAGGGAAAATTGATTTCTTGAAATTTATTTTATTGCCGCCTGGCAAATCAAACCATGTACAGGCGGAATTCAGGGTCAGAGTATCATCATTCAGTCCAAAAACTTCCCGGACCTCCCTCATCTTGGCCGGCATAATTGGATAAAGTAAGATACAGGCGATACGGACTAATTCGGCGGCAGTATATAATACTCCGCCAACAATATCGAGCTTTCCTTCTTTGGCCAGCTTCCACGGGGCAGCATCTTCAATAAATTTATTAGTTGCCCGAATTAAATTCAATGTATCATTGATGGCGTTAGTTATCCTGAAATTCCTGACATGATCATAAACTGTTCCGGTCAGTTTTTCGGCCATTTCCATCATTTCTCTCTGACCGGGAGCATCATCGCATGGTTGAGGAATTTTGCCGCCGCAGAACTGCATCGTCATTTTGGCAACTCGAGATACCAGATTACCAAGGTCATTGGCCAGATCGGCATTATAGCGAGTGACGAATTCGTTTTCTTTTACATCACCATCAACGCCGAATGGATATTGATTTAAGAGCAGGTATCGCGTGGCATCAACGCCATAAATATCTACCATGGCTTTGGGATCGATCATGTTGCCGGCTGATTTTCCCATCTTTTCGCCATTAACAGTAAAGAAACCATGGATAAACATCCGGTCAGGCAATTTTATTTTTGCCGCCATCAGCATCGCGGGCCAAAATATGGTATGGAATTTGAGAATATCTTTGGCCATCAGATGCACGACTTCGGCATTATTCCACCAAGCATCGAATTGTTCTTGATCATCCTCATAACCAATGGCTGATATATAGTTGGGAAGAGCATCAACCCAGACATAAGCTATTTGTTTGGGGTCGAACGGCAACGGAATCCCCCATTTTACGGTTTCTCGCGAGATTGAAAAATCAGGTAAGTCAATATTCAATAGACCGAGGACTTCCTTGCGCCTTTCTTCCGGCAAAATTACCAGTTCATTATTCACAACCATTTTTTTAAGAATAGGAATAAACGGTTTGAGGCGGAAGAAGTAATTTCTTTCCTTGAGTGGAGTTGCCGGTTTTTTATGTATTGGGCAATTGCCGTTATCCAAATCCGTTTCCGTCAAAAATTTCTCGCAACCAGTACAGTATAACCCTTCATAGACGCCATCATAAATTACATTCTGACCGTCGGGAGTTTTGGCCTCTTTGAGAATCGTCAGTAGTTTTTGAACCGCTCTGATATGCCTCTCATCCGTTGTCCGGACAAAGTAATTATTATCCAGGCCTAATGTCTTCCATGATTCCCTGAATTTCTGAACAACCTCATCGCAAAAATCCTGTGTAGATTTCCCCGCGGCGGCAGCCGTATCGGCGACTTTGGAACCATGTTCATCAGTGCCGGTTAGAAAAAACGATTTTCTTCCGGCAATTTTGTGAAATCGCGATAAAAAATCAGCAGCGATTGAAGTATAGGCATGACCTATATGCGGTTTATCGTTTACATAATAAATCGGCGTTGTGACATAAAAATTGTTCAATTTGGCAATTCCTTCTCCTTAAATTTCTACTCGCGCCAATTATTGAAAAACGATCCTTTTTGGCGTTCCTTTAAACGAATATCATTGAGTGTTATTTTTTCCATTTCACCGTTTTCAAGCCTGACCTGCATATACTTTTCAAAGATATTTATTGTCTCAACAATGCCTATACCCTTTTCAGTTTTATACTCTTCGCCCTGAGGCGGAAATTTTCCTATAATCTCTTTATAATGTTCCGTTTCATAGGTAAGACAGCATAGAAGCCTCCCGCAATTACCCGAAATCTTCGAAGGATTAAGCGATAAGTTTTGCTCACGGGCAAATTGGGTTGAGATGGGATCGAATTTATGCAAAAAAGTGCAACAACATTGAGTCAATCCACACACTCCGAAACCACCCAATCTGCGAGCGGCATCACGTACTCCGATTTGGCGTAATTCTATACGGGTTTTATAGATAGCGGCCAGATCACGGACCAGGGAGCGAAAATCGACCCGCTGGTCGGCCGTAAAATAAAAAGTTAACTTATTTCTATCATGCTGATATTCCGAATCAATCAGTTTCATTTGGAGATTATGCTTGATTATTAATTTCCCACAGCATTCAATAGCCTTTTTTTCATCCCGGGCGTTTTCCTCCTGGATTTTAAAATCACCGGCCGAAGCCGGCCTTAGAATAGACAGAGGTTTCTCATCGGGACCGATATAGTCTTCATTCAGTACTTTTTCAGAGGTAATCCCTAAATCCTCTCCCCTCTCAGCCTCGACGATCACTTTATTGCCTTTGTCAAGACTGTGATAATAAGTATTGAAGTAGAATCCTCGCCGAAATCCTTTGAATGCAACTATATATAAATCGGGCATATTTTCTCCTAAACCAAACATTATGATATAATCATAGGCAGAAGTCAACAGGAAAGCACTTTTGGGCGGCGTTGATTAGGGGTTAAACTGCAAGTGTTTTTTTTAATTAAGGACTGTTTTACTATTGATTTTGCAAACTATTTCCATAGATTCTTGTACAAGATAGTAAGGAAGAAAAATATTTCCCTCGCGAGGGAAAAAGTAAAAGGAGTAGGTATATGCGTTTAAAAGCAATCATTGCTATAGTCACCATGATTCTTGTCGCCGGAATGTTTGTACTGGTGGTTGCCGATGAAGCTAAAAAAGCTGAAACAAAACATGCTTACATCGGCGCGAATAAATGCAAAATGTGCCATAAAAAGGATGGTATCTTTGATTCGTGGTCTGCGACAGCACATGCGACCGTATACGATAAGCTATCCGAGGCCGATAAGGCCAAAGACGAACTCAAGAAATATTATACTACCGGAACTGACGACAAGGGAGTACTTTTAGAAGGTGTACAATGTGAAGCCTGTCATGGCGCCGGAGCCGATTATAAAAAGAAATCCATTATGGAGGATCGTGAACAGGCGATTGCCAATGGACTGATAATTCCCGACGAGAAAACCTGTAAATGCTGCCACAATGAAAAGGCCCCGGGCAAATTGGCTGAAAGCGCTAAAGCATTTGATTTTGCCAAGATGAAAGCCAAAGGCGTTCACGCCCCGGCGGCAACTGAAAAAAAATAATGTAATTCTATTTTTTGAAACGCCTCCATTGGGGGCGTTTTTTTTTGCCAATTATTCAAAAATCCAAATCCATATTATGAACCTGCTCCGGTTGACATTACCCGCATTTCTATATAAATTTGAGCTCTAACCAAACATCACAGATTGGAGAATCGCATTGAAACAATCATCTAAGATTTTTGGAATCCTTCTCATTCTTTTAATTTCATTTACAATTTTAACCATTGCAGAGGATATCAAATACGCAAGATATCCGACTTTATCTCCAGACGGTTCGACAATAGCCTTTTCGTATTTTGGAGATATCTGGACGGTACCTTCCGGAGGTGGGGAAGCTACTCGTCTGACTATACACGATGCGGTTGACATTCTGCCATTTTATTCACCCGATGGAAAATACATTTTATTCACCTCATGGCGATATAACAATGCCGACGTTTTTGTTATGCCCGCCGAAGGGGGTGAGGCCCGGCAAATTACCGTCCACACATCATACGATTATGGCAGTGGCTGGACCCCGGAGGGTGACTCGATAATAATTAATTCAGGCCGGGAAGGGCGCTACGATATATACAAAATCGCCTTATCCGGCGGTACGCCTATTAAATTAACCGGTTATCATTACGCCGCGGAATACAATGGACGCATTTCTCCTGATGGCAAATATCTCATTTTTAACAACGGTTCTAACCGGTGGTGGCGAAGGGACTTAAAAGCCAGCATTCCTGCCAATATTTATATCCAGGATCGCGCCGAAGAGAAATTTACATCGAGACGCCTGACCAATGAACCGCGCCATAACCTTTGGCCTATATTGAATGCCGATTTGGGCGAAGTCTATTATGTTTCATGCCCGGATGATTGGGCTCAGGTCTGGAAAATTCCGTTTGAAGGAGGAAAACCAAAACCATTAACCAGTTTTAAGGGAGACGGCGTTCAATGGCTCAATTCCAATCCGCAGGGTAATAAACTTGTTTTCGAACAAGGTTTTGATATCTGGATGCTTGATCCGGTCGAGGGGAAGCCAAAACGGATTCCAATTTCTATTCGTTCCGATGAAAAATTCAATTTGATTGAAACTAAATCATTTAAAAGTGATGTCGATTGGTACTCTGTTTCTCCTGATGAAAAGAAAATCGCAACGATAATCCATGGCGAAATATTTATTATACCGTCTAAAGATCCGGAGGAAGGCTTCAGGATCACTAATACCCCATCACGGGAAATTACCCCGGTATGGGGAAATGATTCCAAAACGCTATATTATTCATCCGACCGCAATGGCAATTATGATTTATATAGCGTCGATGTTACGACCAGAGAGGAAAAACAATTAACTTCATCCGACGAAAACGATGTCAAACCGCTAGTATCCCCCGATGGCAAATATCTCGCATATTATCGCGGATTGGACAAATTAATGCGATATGATATCGAATCAAGCAGTGAAACAACCTGGGTTGAAGGAAATTTTTACGATTTGAGTCTTGAGCAGAACTTTGAGTATGATTGGTCGCCTGATTCAAAATGGCTCACCTTTACAATGACCGGCCCTACTTATGAAATGCATATTTACGCAATTTCTCTTGACGGCGAGCCTCAGCTTTTATCCAAATCCTCAGGATGGAGCTATAGTCCTCGATTTTCTAAAGATAGCAAAATAATCTATTTCTCTAACTCTTTTGAGGGGGAAATTAAAACATTTAAAATTGATTTGCGGCATGAGCCTTTTGAATTTTATGAATCATCATTCGATTCCCTGTTTATAGAAGGGCCGGAAGATGAGAAGGAAGAAAATGGAAAGGGGAAGAAGGATAAAAAAGACAAAGATAACAAAGATGAATTGGTTCAAGAAACCTTGATTGATTTTACTCGCATTGAAAAAAGGCGAGCGCTGGCTTTCGAT
Source organism: Candidatus Zixiibacteriota bacterium (assembly GCA_043819555.1). GTDB lineage: Bacteria > Zixibacteria > MSB-5A5 > GN15 > JAAZOE01 > JAZGGI01. The sequence continues at coordinate 48,007 of JBDREQ010000001.1, forward strand.
TTATCGGGTTCTAACAGCTCACCCGTATTAACTCCCGATGGCGAAAAATTCGTATTTATCGCTTCTCTTCTGGAAGATCCGGAAATATGGTCGGTTGACACCGAAGACAAACTCGATCTGAAACAACTGACTCATTCAAAATCCGAAAAGTCTTTTTTACGCGTTTCGAAGGATTCAAAATCCATCTATTTCCTCGAAGATGAAAAGATTAAAAAAATCGGGATAGACGACAGCAAAATGAGTACTGTCAGCTTTTCGGCGGTAATGGATATTGAACTCCCGGAACTCAATCGGCAGAAATTTCAGGAATCATGGCAATTGCTGAATTCGTTTTTCTATGATAATGAATTTCATGGCACAGACTGGAATGCCGTCCGAAAAAAATATAAACCTCTTGTGGAGCATGTTCGTTCCGACCGGGAGTTTAGAGATGTCGTCCTTGAAATGATGGGCGAATTGAGAGCTTCTCATTTAAGTATATATTCTCGCGATCCCGGACCGAATCGCAATATTGTTACAGCCGAAACCGGCATTATGCTTGATTATGTAAATTTGGAGAAATCCGGCGATTTTCGGATTGCCCATGTCATACCTGAATCGCCGGCCGCAATCGCTGGAATTAAGACCGGACAATATATCATTAAAATTGATGACCATAAATTAAAATCGGGCGATAATTTTTTTTCTTACTTTTCCGGTAAAAATGGTAAGCGTCTGACATTAGCGATCGGAGATAAGGCGGGAGAAGAAGATACCAGCTTCGCAATTAAGCCAATTTCGAACAGTGAGTTAACCGAACTTAAATATGATGAAATGATAGAAGACCGTAGACGATTGGTAGATGCACTTTCAGATAATCGATTGGCATACATACACATATCCGCAATGTCGGGTACCTGGCTGCGGAGATTCAAGCAAGAATTAATCGCTTATGCCGAAGAAAAAGATGGATTAATTATTGACGTCCGCGATAATGGAGGCGGTAATATTGCCGTTCATCTTCTGGGTATGTTGGCCAGAAAACCATTTTTCCTCAGAAGCTTCCGAGATTTCCCGATTACATCTGAGACCAAATATCGATCAAAGGCTTTCGAAAAACCAATGAACGTTCTGATAAATGGAGGCTCGGCGTCAAACTCTGAGATTTTCGCCGAAGGTTTTAGAAAATTGGGATTGGGTAAAGTTATCGGCGAACCGACCGCGGGAGCTGTCATTGGCACCAGCAGCTATACTCTAATAGACGGGACCCGCATTCGCCGGCCTTCTACCGGGGCATATACTATTGATATGGAAGATACCGATCTTTCTCCGCGTCAGCCGGATATTCTAGTCGAACGACTTCCTGATGATTTTATGAATGGAAGAGATCCGCAATTGGTCCGGGCTGTAAAAGAACTGCTTAAGGAATTGTGAAAAAATAATATTCAATAAAAAAACCCTGAAGTGCTTTAATCAGGGCTTTTTTTTATTAGTTTGGCTTATCGTTTTTCAGGAATTCCCGGGTGTGGAGGCAAAACCACCGGTTCATCTTTGATCTTTTTCAATAACATTTTTATCGCTTCTGATAATTGATCATCAAATCCATTAGCCAGCCGTTCAGGAGTATTATCAATTTCAATATCAGGTATAACGCCTTCGTTTTCCATCACCCATTCGCTGTCTATCGAATATGTGGCAAATTGAGGAACAAATACATATCCTCCATCGGAAAGAGATCGTGATCCCGAAATCCCAACTACTCCTCCCCAGGTCCTCATCCCCATAACAGTTCCCAGTTTATAAAACTTGAAAAAGTACGGGAAATTATCACCGTCCGAACATGAAAATTGATTACACAGAGTTATCATATGAGCTGTTACGGCTGTACCCGGACGCGGAGACGGATTTCCGTTGCGGGAAGTGTTGACTCCGGAAAGTCTTTCCTGCAGCCGATCGAGAACCAGCTGCGAAACAAAACCGCCTCCATTCCAGCGTACGTCTATAATGAGTCCTTCTTTCCGCAACTGATGATAAAACATCTGGTTGAATCGCACGAGGCCATAACTACCCATATCGGGCAAATGAATATATCCAATCTTCCCGTCAGAAATTGAATCGACATAGGCCCGGTTAGACTCGACCCAATTGTAATACCGCAGGTCGCTTTCTGATGCCAGAGGCTCAATGACGACTTCACGAGCGTCATCCAAACTTGGCCGATCATTGACGGTTAAAGTAATCTTCTGATTCGCCTTATTCTGAGTCAGCTTATATGGATTCGTATCAGCCCAAATCTCCTCGCCATCGATGGCCAAAAGATAATCTCCTTCGTTGATATCGACGTGAGTTTCAGTCAATGGAGACCTCAATTGTCCGTTCCAGTTTTCACCATCAAGAATATTAACAATTTTAATTCTCTCATTTTTTTTATCGATTTCAAAATCACAACCCAAAAGCGCGACTCGGCTCGAAGGCGGATGATAATAATCTCCTCCACCGGTATATGTATGCGAGCAACATAATTCGCCTCGCATTTCTCCGATGAGATAGGTCAAATCGAAACGGTGGGCGACAAACGGAACCAAAGCTCCATATCTCTCGCGCATGAGTTCCCAGTTGACGCCATGCATATTTTCATTATAAAAAAAGTCACGGTCGCGCCGCCAGGCTTCATGAAACATCTGAGCGTATTCGGCCCTGCGATCCAGCTTCATATTCATCTGTGAAGTATTTAACTGATTATCATCAAAACTCGCTTTATCGCCGGATATACTGACAATGTGATAGGAACCGCTGCGGGTCAAGAGCATGTTTTTACCTTTGGAGTCGAGAACATAACCGCCGATATTTGCCGCGAAATTGTGGTTTTTCCTGTCGTCAATGGCATATTTATATAATGTGCGTTCGCCGTCGGTAATATTCCCCTGCAAACCACTCAAGGGATTGGACACATAAAAGACGGCTCCGGAAACGGCCGACAAGCCCATATAATTTCCGGCCGGCAAATCGAACGCGATCTGGCGATCATAAATTCCATCAAAATCAATTTTGATATTTGGAGAATCATCATCCGATTTACCATTATCTTCTTCTTGGCCTTTCTTATCTTCTTTCTTATCCTTGTCTTTATCCTCGTTCTTTGCAATAGAGACTTCATCGCTTTCAGGCAAAAACGGAGATTTGTCATCTTTATGGAGAAGGATCAGATATAGATTGGTAATTGCCGTATTAACGTATTGAAATTCGTAGCTGCCCAATAGAGGATTAAAAGATCGTTGTGAAAGAAAATAAATGTATTTACCGTCGGGATCAAAGACCGGATTATAGTCTTCGGTATAGCCGGGCGTAATTTGGCGGGAGTCGCCGTCATCGATGGCATACACAAAAATGGCTCGGATATTATTTTCAAGATTTTTGTCATAAACAATGAACCTGCTATCAGGTGACCAATTGTGACCGCCAATTCCATTTTTATCATGATCAATAAGCATGATTTTTTTACTATCGATATCGATATAGTACAGATTATTATTCTTATCTTCAAAAGTCAGCATTTTACTGTCGGGCGACCACGTTCCCATGTAACGGAAGCAGTGACCATAATTTGTCAGGCGGAGTTTTTCCTTACCGTCTCCAGACATCAGGTATAGCTCATCTTCGCCGGTCTCATCGGATAAATAGGCGATCCACTTTCCGTCGGGCGACCAAATCGGTTCTTTATCATGAGCCCCCGAACTATTGGTCAAATTCCGGGTATTTCCTTCTTTGGCCGGGACCGTAAAAATGTCGCCCCTTGCTGAAAAAATGGCTCGCTTGGCATCAGGGGAAATATTGAAGTCATTAATACTATTATCCACCGAAATAAATTCCGGCCGGATAGAATTGTAGTCGGATATCATCTCAATTGAGATTTTTTTGATGGTTTCAGCCGGCAATTCCAGCAAGTAAATATAACCGCCATTTTCAAAGGCGATCGCATCTGATCCCAAGCTCGGCCAGCGAACATCAAAGTCTATAAAACTTGTTACGGTGCGGGTTTCACCGGTGGTAATGTCATAACAATAGAGGTTCAACCGTCCCGTCCTGTCTGAATTGTAGTATATTTTATCACCATACCACATGGGCATGTTGTCGGTTCCAATCCAGTCGGTTATCTTTTGAGCCTCAAGGCTCTCCAGATCAAAAATCCAGACATCCTGGGCCATCCCGCCTTTGTATCTTTTCCATGTCCGAAAATCTCGGAACTTGGGGCAGTAGGCGACCTTTTTGGCATCAGGAGAAAAGCTGGTGAATCCGGCCCAGGCCATTGGCAACGGCTTAGGCAATCCGCCGGTGGTCTTCACCAGGTACGCCCTGCCCTGCCATACATCAGGTTCTGCCTTACGGGAACGATATAAAATCGATTGACCGTCGGGATGCCAGCCCATCACTATGTTTTCCGGTCCCATTCGTTCGGAAGTTCTTGCTATGCCGGGATGAAAGGTCAGCTTGACAGGCAATCCGCCATCAAGAGACATGTAATAAACTGAAAAGTCACCATCATATTGCCCAGTAAAAGCGATTTTATCGCCATCAGGCGAAAACTTGGGAAATAGCTCCAATCCTTCGTCCGATGTCAGCCTCATCGCCAGGCCGCCATCCCGGGCAACCGAATAAATATCTCCGGCATAAACAAAGGCGATTTTGTCCTTACTTACGTCGGGAAAGCGCAATAGGCGGCCTTCATCCGCATTTGAATTTGCCCCCAGCATTGTCACAATCAATAGCCCCAGAAAAATTGCTACGCGTGACTTAAACATTAGTTCCTCCTCAACCAGCAGTATGTTTTTGTACCAAATATTTTCGTGATGCTAACCATATAAACACAAAATATAAACTCCAATTTATATAAATGCCGCGGAGTTGGCAACCTGTGCAAATAAAATATATTTTAAAATTGATATAAATAAAAATGGCCGATGAAGAGAGCACGAACTCCATCGGCCGGAATCCCGTCATTAATACCATCCCTTGAGGGAAAGAAGAAACGACGAGAAATAATTTCTGATTAATTAAGTGAAACGCACTTGATTATCAAATTTCTGATATTTTATTGTGCCGTGCCCCGATAAAAATCTCACTCAGCTTACAAGATCCCTTAGAACCAACAAATGCAATATAAGTTCTTATCCTATTTTTGCCAAATATATTTTTATTTTTTAATAAAAAAAGGGATTCTGCCCTCCAGCCGAATCCCTTGCTTTGTTCTATTTTTCCGCCAGCTCATCTTCAAGCCTCTGAGCTGCCAAAATCATTTCTAAAAGCTCGTCAATTCCGGAAATTTCAGTATTCCTTTTTATCCTGCGAGCTATCCTGTAAACGTCTTCCAGCCGTGAGTCCTTGGCCCAGTATGACTTACGCAATATTTCAGCCAACTCGGCTGAAACCGCCGCCAATTGAAATCCCGGAGATGATGATTCAAAATGTCTGCGGATCATTTCATGATTGAGCCGCTTGCTAAACTCGGTAACTTCAAAACTAATCGGATCTTTATATCTGATATAAACTTTACCGATCGGTTCATTGTTTTTATACTTTTGGAATTTAATCTCATAAAGAGCCGTTACGGTATGTCCGGCGCCGATCTCTCCGCCATCCTCTTTATTATCCCGGAATTTATTATCCGCAACATCTCGATTCTCATATCCCAACAATCGATAACTGCGAACAACATCAGGGTTAAAATCAACTTGAATCTTTACATCGCGAGCTATTACCTGCAGATTTCCGGTCAGGTTTTCGACAAATACTCGATGCGCCTCGTTGATATCATCGACATAGGCGTAATGGCCATTGCCTTTATTACCCAGTTTCTCCATCAGGATATCGTTGTAATTACCCATCCCAAATCCAATTGCCGAAAGAGTAATTCCAAAATCAGAATATTCTTTTATCTGCTTCAGGATTGCGTCCGGGCCACTCCGGCCTACATTGGCAACGCCGTCGCTGCACAGGATAACCCGGTTTATCTTACCTTTTTCAAAATTGCGCCGGGCCATTTGATAACCAAGAACAATACCTTCTTCGGCGTTCGTTGCCCCTTCTGACCTAAGGCTTCTGATTGTTTTATCGATTACATGCCGTTGCCGGACAGAAATCGGCTGAAGTATTTCACGACCCTGGCTTCCATAGATGACAATTCCAACTTTATCATCAAAGCGCAATTCATCAAGGAGCATGAGAAGCGCTCTTTTGACCAGACCAAGGCGATTTTCGCGATTCATCGACCCCGATACATCAATGACAAAAACAAGATTGGCCGGTTTTCTCATTTCGTCCGGGATTTCCATTCCCTTGATTCCGATGCGGAGAAGCATGCAGTTTTGCCCGAATTCTGAGGGAGCCCCTTCGATATTGACGGCAAATGGTTTTTCATAGGGAGCCGGATAACGATAATCAAAATGATTGATGAATTCCTCAACTCGAACTGCGTCAGCCGGGGGCAGCTCTCCTCGATTCAAATATGAACGAGCCATGATAAACGAGGCATCATCGATATCGGTCGCGAACGTTGAAAGATGATCGTCTTCAGTATCGACAAATGGATTGACGCCATAGTTCTTGAAAAACATGGCATCAAAAGGCTCATCATTGACAATCGAGGATCCGCCATGAGCGGGAGGGATTTGTACTTCCTGGCAATACCCCTGGCGCCCGCCATTGTATAGCACCTTACTTCTTGAATCACTTTCGGTTTTTTTGTCTTTGCGAGAGACCTGAAAATCACCGGAGGGAATAGTGATGGACTTGAGTGCGTCGCCTGTCATTACTCGAACCGTTCCCGTCTGATTAAAACCAATCCCTTTTTGTTTTTCCGTCACAGTTGTAACCTTACCAGTTTCCAGCACTCCGGGCGTCAATTTGATAATCTTCTCAGTAACCTGGCCGGCCATTACCTCGACTTCTGTCAATTCAGCGGTGGCGAAGCCGGTAGAAGAGATTATTAATGTGTAAGTACCCGGCGGAACCGAGATGATAACAAAATTGCCATCCAAATCGGTTTTGGCTCCCATTGTCGTGCCTTTGATGAGAACCGAGACTCCGGGAATTGGATCACCGGTTGTGGCGTCGGTCACGGTGCCTTTGATCTTGCCGGCGTCTCCGGCAACGGCGAAAAACACGGTTATGGTGAGGAGAAGGGTGAGGATCAGATGTGGTATGCATGATTTGATACGCATAATCCACCTCCATGAGCTTAAAGGTTATATCGATGTTCTGAGGGGATTACACTTATAAGACGCTTTTCTTCCCAAAAATGTGGAAAAAATATTCTAATTTCCTCATTTCATGAATTTTCTAAGTATGTCCCGTGATCCCCCTCCCCTCCCCTTTTTGTTGACTTCAGTACTACAAGATTCTACTATATAAAACTATGGATTTGGCTCAGGTTAAGGATAATTTAAGGACTCTGGCCGTCGAACTCGGCGCGTCGGCATTTGGGGTTTGTGAGGTCGGAAATTTAATCAAGAAATTTCATCCTGAAATCAGAGATAAAGCCAAAAAACTGCCCTATGCAATCTCTATCGGAGTTTCATTGCGCAAGACCGTTATGGATACTCTTGTTGATCGACCCAATGATATTTACAAATCGCATTATCGCACGGCCAATGCGACTATGGATAATATCACCTTTCAATTGGCCAAACGAATTGGTGAATTGGGGAAAAGAGCTATTCCTATTCCGGCTTCGATGATCGTCACCCGATACCCTCTTCTGGCCCATGTTAATCACCGGGAAATCGCCGGGAAAGCTGGACTCGGCTGGCGAGGAAAAAATAACCTTTTGATAAATCCCAAATATGGCGGACGAATTCGGCTGACGACAATTCTGGCCAATCTCAAACTTGAGCCGGATGAAATTATCGCCAATGACTGCGGCGAATGCAAAGCTTGCATAAAGAAATGTCCGGCCGGTGCGATCGGCGCGTCGATTGATGATTTTTCATTGGAAAAGTGTAATGACCAGGTAATATATTTCTCAAAACAAAATAATTTTGGACAGCTAATCTGCGGCTTGTGCCTCAACTGTTGCCCTCACGCCCAGAAGAATGAATAATGGCAAAAAAAACAAACATTGAACCGGTAAAACTGTTCTCAGGATTCATTTACAGCGATATCCAAACCATGAGTCAGGTTTTGGAAATACTCGAAAATAAATTCGGGCCGGTGGAGTGTGAATCCGAGCATTTCGATTTTGCTCATACGATGTATTACAAGAAAGAAATGGGACCTAACCTAAAGCGATTGTTTATTTCATTTGAAAAACCAATCATGCCCGACACTCTCAAGGACATTAAAACCGAGACTAATTCCATAGAACGCAGATTTGTCAATGCCGATGGCGGGCGTCTGGTAAATATTGATCCCGGCTTGATAAGCCTGGCCAATGTAATCCTGGCTTCCACAAAAGAATATTCACACCGGATATATTTGGGCAATGGAATTTTCGGCGAAATAACGCTTCTCTATGAAGACAAATCATATCGCCCGCTAAAATGGACTTACCCGGATTACCGCACCACCCATGCTATTGATTTTCTGCTGCGCGTTCGGGAGTCATTGAAGGACTATATAATTGAACTCAGACAATAAGGAATTAGTATACATCTTTTTGATATTAACATTGTATAACCTGTATGGGGTAGAGAATAATTATGGATAAATTTGTAATTCGCGGTAACAAACCTCTTTCGGGAAAGATGAAAGTACAGGGCGCGAAAAACGCGGCCCTGCCGATAATAGCCGGATCACTTCTTATCAGCAGTGGCGAAACGGTATTAGAAAACATTCCCCCTCTCAGAGATATCGATACGCTGATCGCCATGTTGACTCATCTGGGAGCAAAAGTGAGCCATGACCGCAGTGAAGGGGTCATGACCATTGACGCTTCAAATCTAACCAGCAATAAGGCGCCATACGAACTCATGCGCAAAATGCGGGCGTCTTTTTTGGTATTGGGACCGATCCTTCAGAGAATGGGCGAAGCGCAAGTATCTCTCCCCGGCGGATGCGCTTTGGGCCCGAGGCCGGTTGATTATCATATCAAAGGATTTGCCGGACTGGGCGCCGAAATTTCGGAACAAAAAGGATATGTTATCGCGCGGGCAAAGCAATTGAAAGGAAATACCATTTATTTTGATCGGCCCAGCCACACCGGCACCGAAAATATAATGTTCGGAGCGGTCATGGCCAAAGGTACGACCCATATCATAAACGCCGCGTGCGACCCTGAAGTAGTCGACTTATCAAAATTCCTTTCCAGCGCCGGGGCAAAAATAAAAGGCGCCGGTACCCCAAGTATGACTATTGAAGGCGTCGCAAAGTTAAAGCCCATTAAACATACCGTCATGGGCGACCGTCTTGAAGCTGGAACCTTGTTGATGGCCGCTATGGCCACCGAAGGAAATATCTTAATATCCGGGGCGGAAACTTCTCACCTCGAAATTGTGTTAAGGAAATTAGCGGAAGCCGGCGCTGATATTAAAACGACAAAAGAAGGTATAAAGCTCACCGCTCCGAAGAAAATAAAATCTGTTGACGTGGTTACTTTCCCGTTTCCCGGATTTCCGACTGACCTGCAAGCTTGCATGACCGCGCTATTAACAAAGGGGGATGGACTCAGCCGCGTCCGTGAAACGGTTTTTCAGGATGCCTTTACATACGTAATGGAATTAAACCGTTTGGGAGCGGATATCAGCGTCACCGCGAATGAAGCCGCCATAACGGGAGTAAAAAAACTGACCGGAGCTTCGGTTATGGCTCCTCATATACGTGCCGGAGCCGGCCTGGTTATCGCCGGACTGGCCGCATTAGGACAAACTGAGGTATTGAGAGTATACCATATTGATCGGGGTTACTATCGACTGGAAGAAAAGTTGCGGGCGCTGGGCGGCGATATAAAAAGAGTCAGCAATGGATCCTGAAAGGATGATAATCATGAGATATATTGCGGTAATCACTGCAGCGCTGCTAATTTGCGGCTTTTCTATTGCAGGGGCGCAGGAAACATATTTTGGCAAAAATAAAGTCCAATACAGAAACTTTGATTGGAATTATATTCAAACCGATCATTTCGATATATATTTTTATGACGGTGAATATGACCTCGCCAAATTTGCCGCCGAAGAATTGGAAAAATCGTACGGAATAATAACAGAACAGCTCAAGTACTTCGTCGCCCGCCGGATACCTGTATTTATTTACAGCTCGCATAATGATTTTCAACAGACGAATATAATTGGTGAGGATATCTCCGAGGGACTTCAAGGCTTCACTGAAGTTTTCAAAAATCGCATGGTCGTACATTTCATGGGTTCTTATGCCGAATTCAGACACCTGCTACATCATGAATTATCGCATGCGGTTGCGTACGATTTAGTATATGGTCAGTTTTTTAAATCCCTGATTAGCTCCTCCCGCCTATTTGTTATCCCCTTGTGGCTCGCTGAAGGATATGCCGAATATACTTCTAACGGAGGCTGGACGGCTGAGGCGGACATGATCGTCCGCGATGCCACTGTTCACGGATATTTGCGTCCGCCGGGATATATGGGAGGGCTCGCCTATACCGAAGGATTTGCCTTTGTCAAGTATATCGTGGACACTTACGGGATTGAAAAAACCGGCGAAATATTCAAAAAGGGAAAAGCACTTATCTCAATTGATAAAGCCCTGAAATCATCATTGGGATTAGATTCCAAAGAGTTATTTGAAAAATTCAATAAGGAAATGAAAAAAAGATACTGGCCCGATATCGCGGCACGTGAGGAGCCGATAGATTTTGCCAAACAACTGACCCATCAGGGAGAAGACGGTTCATTCTATAATGAAAAACCGGTGTTTTCGCCGGACGGTCGTCTGTTGGCTATATTTACCAACCGTAATGGATATTCAGAGATTTATCTGATCTCACCCATTGATGGAAAAGAAATCTCTCGGCTGGTGAAGGGAGAGCGTAATTCCGCCCTCGAATCGTTGCGGTGGTACACATCAGGTATGTCATTTTCGCCCAATAGCGAAAACTTAGTCTTCGTCGCCAAGTCCAAAGGCGAAGACGCCTTAAACTTTTTGAAAATTCGGGGCAAAGACATATTTCTATCCAAGAAATTCGGACTAAAATCAATAATCTCCCCCGCCTGGTCACCCGATGGAAAAATGGTCGCGTTTACGGCCCTCGATAAAGCGAGTCGTAACATCTATTTGTACCATCTCGAGCAGGATCGTTTACTGCAGTTAACGAATGAACTTTACGATGATATCGATGTCGCTTGGTACCCCGACAGCAAACGAATAATATTCAGCTCGGACAGGCCTCATCCAGAAAACGGCTTGGACATAACCGAGGATGAAATGGTTTATGGTTATTATAACCTCCATTCCTTTAACCTGGATAACGGCAGTATTACTGCGATAAATGTCGGTCCCGGAAATAACCGCGAACCGGTTATATCGCCTGACGGAAAAAAGATCGCATTTGTTTCCGGACGCAACGGCATTGAGAATTTATATATATACTATGTCGATTCCGCACGAACACAGGCGGTAACCGACGCCATTACCGAGATTTCGTCACCGACGTGGAATGATAAAGGAGATAAGCTGGCGTTTTCGACTTTCTATAAAGGCGGTTTTGACGTCTATGTGATGTCAAGAATAGAACCTAAGGGAGAAAACGGCGTGCTGACTTTGACGGATTTTGCCAATGGCAAGTTTGATAATCCCATTGAATGGGCGCGCAAAAAACCAGAAAATGAGCATGTTGAATTAAACCATATCGGATTGGCGGTAACTGATAATTCCCCGATTGATCCGGATTATCCAATAAAACCAGCCGGAGAACCGTCAGAGTTTGCGCAGGTTATTCAAGATGATGGGAACAAATCAAAAATCGGCGGCATTGATGACGAAAATCCGAATAACGCGGAGGAAGTAACTGATAGTACTCAGACAATGACTCCGCCGGAGGAAGAATCCTCAACCGATTCGACATATGTCCGCGATAAAACCGAAGAGACCGGGGAAGAAGATATATATGTTTTTCATGCGCCTCCGTCGGAAGAATCCGTCTTTTCACCCTCCGGAAAAATAATGACTGAGGACGGACAGGAACTGTTTGATGAGGAACCAGTCGATAGCCTTCTGGAAGTGGAACTAAACAATAGACTGAAGGATGGAGAATATAAAATTCGACCGTATAAAACCAAATTTACTCCGGATATAATTTCGGGCGGGCTGCAATATGATACCTTTTTTGGCTTCCGCGGCCAAACAGTATTCCTGTTTTCCGATTATCTCGGCGATCATGAGATTATTATCGCGACGGATCTGGTAAATACCATCGATCAATCAAACATCCAGGCCTTCTACAATTATAAACGCCATCGGATAAATATCGGAGGCGGATTATTTCATACCAAAAACTTCTATATTAATGGCCGCAACGAATTATTCTCCGATAGATTCTACGGTTTTTTAGGGATAATTTCATGGCCCCAGTCGCGTTATACACGTATCGATATGAACCTGGCGACATTCTTCATCGATCGTCGTAATTATGATAATCCGCTTGATGAAAAACGTAATGTCCGCCTGTCCACGGCGACATTAAGCTGGACTCAGGATAATGTTCTTTGGGGTATCACCGGACCGGTTAAAGGCAGAAGATTCAAACTCGGCGTCGAAGGAGCTACTCCCGTATTTGGCGCCGAATCTTTAGAATACTACTCGGGGGAAATTGATTATCGTCAGTATTTCCCGCTCAGCCGTTCGTTTACGTTCGCGTTCCGGTATTCGGGAGGCCTGTCAAATGGCGCCTTCCCCAAGAATTATTATTTGGGCGGAAACGTTAACAATATCGGGTCCATATCGGTTGACAATAGCGTTTATGATGTCGAGAATCTTTATTTCTCCAGCCTTATTACACCGCTGCGAGGTTATGATTATTACGATCTTGTGGGTGACCGGTATAGCGTCGTGAATATGGAATTACGCTTCCCGTTTATTGACTATTTCGTCATGCGCTACCCGTTGAGCCTTGGAATTGCCCGCATCCAAGGGGCGTTATTTCTGGATATAGGCGCCGCCTGGAATAAAGGCGATGACACTTTCAAGGCCGCCAACGGCACCATGTTGATCGGCATAAAAAGCGGATTTGGATTTGGAGCTCGCGCCAATCTTGGATTTATTTTGCTGCGTTACGACCTTGCCTGGCGCACCGATTTTGATTCCGTCGAACCCCACACCAAACATTATTTCTCGCTGGGAGCCGATTTTTAATTACAAAATTAAAGCAATAAAAAAAGCCCCGACCGTATCGGGGCTTTTTCATTTCATCCAATTGGAATCTTAGCGGCGTTTCATTGTGCGTTTGGGTGCGGCTTTTCTTTTCATTGCCGTTTTTCTTTTCGGCGCCGCTTTGCGCTTCATCGCAGTCATTTTCCTGGGAGCGGCTTTTCTTTTCATGGCTGTCTTTCTTTTAGGAGCCGCTTTTTTATTGGTCGCCGTTTTTCTCTTTGGCGCCGCCTTCTTAGTTGTGGCTGCTTTTTTCAAAGAAAGCGCTACAGCTTTGGAACGAACCGAACTCAAAGTCCTCTTCAGAGCTTTCGCGATTTGAGCATTGGGCGTCATTTTATACAGCTTCTTTAATTCGAGAATTTCAGCAGGCGTCCAGAGTTTGGCTTTCTTGACTACTTTTCTCGCAGTTTTTTTCGGAGCTGCTTTCTTCCAGGCAGTGCGAGCAGGTTTGCGCGCAACCTTTCTCGTCGCAGTCTTTTTCCGTGGCGACGCTTTCTTGTTTGCGGGTTTTCTCACTGAAAAACCCTCCTTTCAAATTCTCGCATCATTTTCTGAATTGCGAGTGTGGTTAATGGTGTGTGAACACATTACTTTATCAAAAGTAGTTCTTTTTATTTTTAAGTCAATACTAAAAACATTATCACATGATTTTTTATTCAGATACTGCATCTTGCGTACAATTTGTGAGCATTGACTCAAACATCATGTTAAACGACCAAGATCATTGGTTGTTTGCATCAATCTCTTACGCGGAATAAAATAATCTTCTGCTTCGACCGCGAATATATATTGTTCAAAACATTGACGCATCAGGGATGCATGACTATTTACTTTATATAATCACGCCATGTATCGGCCAGTTCCCCAAGTTTTTGATCTGCCAGAAAATTAATGGTTCCTTCCGGATATTCACCATCATCGTTTATCTCACCCGCGGGAATGCCGGTCAATAATTCAACGCCTTCATCAATATTTTCAATTGCGTAAATATGGAATTTACCCTCCTCGACCGCTTCGATAATTTCATCTTTAAGCATCAATTCGACCTCATTCTGCCTGGGAATCAAAACTCCCTGCACCCCGGTCAGGCCGTTAATCAGGCAAGTATCAAAATAACCCTCAATCTTTTGATTAACTCCTCCGATTGGCTGAATTTCTCCCTTTTGATTTACCGAGCCGGTTACGGCCAATGATTGATTAATCGGTTTATTTGACAGGACCGAAAGCAGGGCATAAATTTCTGTCGAAGAAGCCGAATCGCCATCAACACCGGAATACGATTGCTCAAAGCAAAGTGAGGCGGTAAAAACCAGGGGACGTTTTTTTCCGAACCGGTGGCGCATGAACCCGGTTAAAATCAATACGCCTTTATCATGCAGGCGTCCGGATAATGAGGCTTCGCGTTCTATATTGATGATGCCATCCGCCCCCGGTGAAAGGGCTGCGGTGATTCGGGTTGGCCGCCCGAAAGAATGCTCTCCCAGGTCATAAACCGATAAACCGTTTATTTGGCCGACTTCCCATCCGGACACATCAATAAGATACAATGCCCGCTGGTACATCTCATGCACCTTGGTTTCAACCAGATTGACTCTGTTTTTCTGCATGAGGATTGTTTCTTTTATGATTTCCCGATCAACTTTGGTTTTTCCTTTTTTTCGAGCCGCCCATGAAGACTCGCGGATGACGTCGGCGATATTGGTAAAGCGCGTTGATAAACGATCATGTCGCCCGGAAAGTATTACGCCGAATTCTAATAGGGCCGCCAATCCCGAACGATCAATATCTATCAATTCATCTTCGCCAATTATTTTTTTAGCAAATTGGGCATATTGATTAATCCCCGGTTCGTCATTATTCATAACATTGTCAAACTCGGCCTTGATCTTGAAAACTTTTTTAAAATCCGCGTCGGCTTGAAACAAAGTATCATAGACACGGCTTTCGCCGATTAAAATCACCTTGACATCCAAATCAATTTTCTCAGGTTTCATACCGCCCCCACTAATAAACGGCGTATCGAAATTGGAAATAACAAGATGACCAGTTCGTAAGGTTCTCTTTAGCATAGGCCACAGATGGGGATCATTAAACAGATCGACGGCATTTAAAACCATATAACCACCGTTGGCTTGCAGAATAGAACCGCTTTGAATGCGCGTAAAATCGGACCTCCATCCCGAATCCGGAGAATACACTCGCTCAATCGAGCCGAATAGATTTTTAAAGGTAGGAAATTCTTCTATAATGATCGGGCGTTTGGTGAATCCATTGTTATCGACTAATAAGTTCACGGTAAAAGCATTTAGCAATGAACGGATTTTGGAAGCCCCATCCTGCTCCCCCGGTTCCACACCGGTCCCCCGGAACAAGTCAAGTTCACCAATCAGGATTTCGTTCAAATCTGATAGGTATTCGCGTGTTTTATCATCATCATATAAATGTTTGAGAGTTTCTATTTTATCATTTACCAGGGGAATTACCAACGACGCATCAAGCTTATTTAATTTCTCTTCCAATTCTGATGATATTTTCTTGCTTTGACCGGAAGTCAATTCAAACTGCTTCGATAATCTTTCATATTCGGCCTCCAGCTCCTTCAATTTGATTTCAGGAAATTTACCCTCACCGGTCAATTTTTCAAGTTCATTCAAAGACACCGGCTTATTATCAACCAGGGGGTGCAGATCCGGCCGTGATATCTGTCCAAATTGAAGCTGAACCAGAACAAAACCTTTTTCCTTTAGGTTAGTTTCAAAATCTTTGAATAATTCTTTCTGCCGCGATTCAAACTCGGCAATTATTCGCTCGCGCCGTTGTCGATAATTCTCCCCCGAAAATATTTTGGGAATTATCGTTACCAAAGAATCTATCAGATAAGAAACGGCCTTCTTAAATTTGCGCCCTTCTCCGGCAGCAAAGTATAATACCCGCGGAGAATCAGACATTTTGAAATTATTCACATAGCAAATATCTTTTAGTTCGACCGTTTCATCTTTCTCGATTTCGTCCAGAAGGAGCTTTACGGCGGTTGTCCGTCCGGTGCCGGGCAAACCGGTTACGAATATATTGTAGCCTTTTGATTTTATCTCAAGCCCTAACTCAACCGCGGAAATGGCTCGATCCTGACCGATGATCCCGCAGCATGGTTCAATTTCATCCAAATGCATTTGTTCGAGTTTTTTCTCTTCAAATCGATAACGAAGTTTCTCCACTGGAATCCGCCATTTATTATTTATTTCCGACATTGAAAATCCTCCTTATTCACACGAAGTATAATTGATTGGACATGCAAACGCAAAATCTGAACGAAATACTCCATAAATTAGTATACGTAAATGATGGCAGGTATTCAATTTTTCGTTTGAGAAATTAAAATTATTTTGATGCCCAGCTTAAGCCAAATGGGAAAGGTAAGAATAGAACAGTAAAAAGCTGGCCCTTATTACTTGCCATGATGAAAAGCATGAACAGTATCGACCAGGATGTGAACATTTTCGACCGGGGTATCCGGCAGTATTCCATGACCAAGATTGAAAATAAATCCATCCATATTCACCGTCGCTTCAAGAATACGGGCTGCTTCCCGGCAGACGAATTCACCGGACCCAAATAATACATGCG
Organism: Candidatus Zixiibacteriota bacterium; assembly: GCA_043819555.1. GTDB lineage: Bacteria > Zixibacteria > MSB-5A5 > GN15 > JAAZOE01 > JAZGGI01. The sequence continues at coordinate 64,942 of JBDREQ010000001.1, forward strand.
GATCGAGATTACCCTGGAGGGATTTTCCATCAAGGATCGAAGCGGCCCGCGCAATCTCTGTTCTCCAGTCGATACTGATTACTTCGCATTCAAGCTCGGCAATAATTCCCAAATAAGGCGTGGTATTATTCACATAGAGAATGCGGGGAACGCCTTCAGTTTTACATATTTCAAACACTGTTTTAATGAACGGAAAAGAGTATTTCTTATAAACCTCGGGAGGCAACGCCAGTCCCCAGGAATCGAATAGCTGCACCGCATCCGCTCCAGCCTCAATTTGTGCCTTCAAATATCTGCCTGTTATGTCGGCCAGATGATTTAGTAATGATGCCGCTTCTGCCGGATAATTATATATGAATTTCTTGGTTTCGGTAAAATTCTGAGTTCCTCCACCTTCGATTAAATAGCAGGCCAATGTAAAAGGCGCTCCGCAAAAACCAATAAGAGGAATCCGACCGTCGAGGCGTTTTTTTATTTCCTTTATCCCCTGCAAAGGATAAATCATTTCGTCAACGGGATTATAGGTTTTGAGATTTTTGACATCCTGCGGCGAGCGCACAGTTGGCGCCACGCGCGGTCCTCCATTATCAAATGAGACATCAACACCCAGCGGCTCCAGCGGAATCAAGATATCGGAAAATAAAATAGCGGCATCAAAACCAAAAATATCAATCGGCTGCATGGTTACTTCCGCGATATGCTCGGGAGAACGGCATAGATCCATAAATGATATCTTATCACGGACTGCTTGAAATTCCGGCAGATAACGCCCGGCCTGACGCATTATCCAGATCGGCACGCCTTCATGTGGCTGACCAAATGCGGCTTTGATAAATTTATAATTTGACAATGAGTTCTCCCCGAAAAATCAATTAGGATTTGATGGCCCGGCTGATTTTTTCAGCCGCTTCATCAAGCATCTCGACGGTATGCACCAGCGATATAAATAATACTTCATAACCTGAAGGAGGTAAATAAATACCGCTATCAAGAATTTTGCGATGGATTGAATTATATTTTTCAATTGCGGCGGCATCAATCGCGTCGGCACGACGAGGGATATCGGATTGGAACAATATCCAGATAATCGAACCCTGACGAATAATGGAGCAAACAACGCCATCAAGATTTTGTTTCAAAACTCTTTCAAAATGAGAGCCAAGGTTCTCAAGCCTGGTAAAACCGTCATGACTCTCGAGAACATTCAGAGTTTCCAATCCTGCGGCCATTGCCACTGGATTTCCCGACAACGTTCCAGCCTGATAGACCGAACCCATGGGAGCGAGTATATTCATTACCTCACTCCTCCCCCCGAAAGCTCCAACCGGCATCCCGCCGCCAATAACTTTGCCGAATGTCATCAGGTCGGGAATAATATCATACAACTGCGCGGCACCGCCCCAGCCCACGCGAAAACCTGAAATAACTTCATCAAAAATCAGAAGTGATCCATTCTTTTCGGTGATGTCGCGTAAGAATTGCAAAAATTCTCGGCGCTGTAAAAGCAAACCATTATTGGCCGGAATCGGCTCAATCACGACGCATGCGATTTCGTTTCCGTATTTATCAAAATATCCTTTTACCGATTCTTCATCATCAAGATCGGCAATTAGTGTATGTTTGGCAAAATCAGCTGGGACCCCTCCTGAAGAAGGCTTACCTAGCGTCGCCAAGCCGGATCCGGCTTTCACCAATAAATAGTCGCTATGACCGTGATAGCATCCATTGAATTTTATTATCTTGTCCCGGCCGGTAAACCCGCGGGCCAAACGAATTGCAGACATAACCGCTTCGGTCCCAGATGAAACAAACCTGATACTTTCAATTGGGCTGATTTTCCCGACGATTTTCTCAGCAAATTGGACTTCCAACTTAGTCGCTGCTCCAAAAGTGGTCCCCTTCTCTGCCGTTTTCTTGATTGCCTCGATAACTTCTGGGTAAGCGTGGCCCAATATAAGTGGCCCCCAGCTACAGCAAAAATCGATGAACCTGTTCCCGTCATAATCAAATATATATGCTCCCTCGCCTCGTTCTATAAAAAGGGGATTGCCACCAACCGCCGAAAATGCCCGAACCGGGGAATTTACCCCGCCGGGTGTTACTTTTATGGCACGATTGAATAGTTCTTCAGATTTGTGATAATCAGACAAACCATTCTCCTTTTAGGGCATCACGCAAATGATAAGTTAATATTATATCGGCGCCGGCGCGAGTAATGGCCGTCAAATTTTCCAGGACTAATTGTTTCTCGTCAACTATCTTTTCTCTGGCCATAACCTTTACCATTGTATATTCACCGGAGACATTATATGCCGCGACAGGCAGGTCGCAATTATTTCTAAAATCTGAGATTATATCCAGATATGCCAGGGCCGGTTTGACCATTACAATATCAGCCCCCTCTTCAACATCAAGAGAGAGTTCAACCATCGCTTCGCGGCGATTGCGCCAATCCATTTGATATCCTTTGCGATCGCCCTTGCCTGGCGCTGAATTACAGGCATCACGAAACGGGCCGTAATAAGACGAAGCGTATTTGGCGGTGTATGCCATTATCAGAGTATTGGCAAATCCATTTTCTTCCAGAGCCTCTCGGATTAGGCCAATCCGTCCGTCCATCATATCCGACGGCCCAAGGCAATCGCACCCCGCCTTAGCCAGAGTCAGAGCCATCCTCCCCAGAATCGGCAGAGTTTTATCATTATCAATTTCACCGTTACTAATTAAACCGCAATGGCCGCTATCGGTGTAAGCGCACAAACAAACATCAGCGGAGACAAACAGCTCATCCCCATATTTGTCTTTTAATGATCGAACCGCCATTGCGGCAAGCGAGTCGTCACCGATGGCCGAAGATGCTTTTGCATCTTTATGATCAGGAACGCCAAAGAGCATAATCCGGCGAATACCCAGCTTATAGTCTTCATCAATCGATTTTAGAAGCGATTCAAGAGATTCGCGGTAGATGCCGGGCATCGATGCAATCTCATGCTTGATTCCATTTCCATCGCATACAAAATATGGCTGAATCATTCCATCGGGATTTAATCTTGTCTCGGCGAAAGTATCTCTGATAAGTTGAGTCCGCCTTAATCGGCGTGGCCTATATATAAAATCGCTCATATTATCCTCCTGCCCCGATTATTCTCTATTTCATACGCATTAAAATACGGTCAATTCATGCTTTTAATTGACGATAAGCTTCTTCAATCATTTCGGCAATATCATTACCCATGACATCGGCTCGTTTCAAGCCGATCCATTTATGATTTTCTTTCAGCCCATAGACTGCGCACAATCGATAATTATCGCCTTCAATTCTTGAAAAGGCGCCCAGGGGAAGCTGGCATCCCCCTTCCATGAGCTTCATCAAACCTCGCTCAAGGTCGATCTGAATGCGAGCCGTTTTATCATCCAATTGCGATACGATATCAATAACCGGACTATCATTGGCGCGAGTTTGAAGTCCAAGAATACCCTGAGCCGGAGCAGGCAGGAAAAAGTCTTCATCCAAAAGTTCCAAATGTAAATCAGACAGGTTTAATTCCAGCCTCTTGATTCCGGCGTAGGCAATGATTATGGCGTCATACTTCCTTTCGCGCAGTTTACCGACCCGGGTCGGGACATTTCCACGCAAATCTTTCATTTGTAAATCAGGCTGAATATTAGAAATTTGACACAGCCGTCGAACCGAAGAACTGCCGATTATTCCTCCTGATTTTATCTTCAGTGGATTATCCGGAGAAAACGATTCTTTTCGGATGAGCAACGCTTCACGATTATCTTCGCGAAAACCAACCGCAGTAAGGGCCAGCCCTTCAGGCATAACCGTCTGCAAATCTTTTAAGGAATGAACTGCCAGGTCAATATCATTATTGAGAAGGGTTTCCTCAAGTTCTTTGGTGAAAAACCCTTTGCCCTCCATTTTGCTAAAAGACAAATTGGTGATCTTATCGCCTCGCGTTTTAATAATTTTCAGGATTACGGGAAATTTGGTAATGCTTTCCAGTTGATTCTTTATAAAATTGGCCTGCCACAGGGCCAGATCCGAACCCCGGGTACCAATCCTGATTTCCTGCACCTACGCTCCTTTGCGAAATGCCTCAACCTGAACCAATTGCCCATAACGAATGGACATCAATTCGGCGCCGGTGTCAGAATTATTTCTCGAGGATATTCTATCGGCCATTGTCCGGGCCGGTAGAAAGGTCGAATAACTTACCAATTTATTAACCAGGTGAGCAATCCGTTTTCGGTCTGATTCTTCAAGGTGGGACAAATTCTTATTAAATAAACTTTCCAGACCCTTATCGGCATACTCTTTCGCCTGCTGATACGATACACTGAAAACGGGTTTTAACTCGTTTTCAATCAAACTCTGATGATACCGAACCACCTCGGCAGAAATAATGGCACGCGCCTTATCCACATCACGGAATCGCTGTTTCCGATTTTGTTCCGAAATTGTCTTTAAGGCTGGAATATTATAGATTTTTAGCCGATTATCAACAGAATTTTCCAGTTCATCATCAACGTCACAAGGAATCGCCAAATCTATAAGAAGTAAATCTTTATCTTGGGCCAAAAGGTTTTCTGTTGAAGATCTGGTAAAAATCGGATCGGGGCTCGAAGTTGCTGTGCAGATAATTCGTACGTCGGGCGGACTATTCAAAAAGTCATTAAGCGAGATTGCCCGCCCGCCGTACTTTTCTACAAACGGTTGCGTATTGTTAACCGTGCGGTTAACAAATACCAAGTCGCTGACATCATTTTTTGTTAAAAAATCAGCCAGCTTGTGTGACATTTCACCGACGCCTATCAAGGCTACGGGCACTTTGCCCTCTTTTTCAACCACATCTTTAATTAAGGAAGTAACTAATGATACCATTGAGACTGATTTTTTACCCATCTCGGTCTCAGTCCGAATTTTCTTGGCAACCCGGAACGCCTGCTGAAATATTCTACCAAGGCCATCCCCTACCAAATCATTCTCCAGCGCGTAGAAATAAGCGTCTTTCACCTGGCCCAAAATCTGTGCCTCGCCAATTACCAAAGAATTAATTGCGCTGGCAACAGAAAATAAATGACGAACTGATTCAAGACCGAATTTGCAGTATAAATCATTGGGAGAAATACTCTGGCTATCCTTATTCTGGAAAAAGAAATCAAGTATTTTATTGCGAACCGCATTAACTCCGGTTGAATTAGTGGCAGTAAAGATAAATTCGACTCTATTACAGGTTGCCAAATAAACCAGCTCGTCGATTCCAGCCAGTTTTTTTAGCTTTTTCAGTTTTTCAACTCTTGTTTCCGTGTCTATGGTTAACTCTCCCATAAGCTTAACACTATGGGATCCACATCCCTGGTTACAAACACTGACTCCCACAACTCCAATAAACTGCATTAAATCGCCCTCATTGTATTCAAAACATGGTTCATAGCAGGAATTTATAAAATCAGATCGCAATAATGTCATGATTTTGTCATATTTTCGGGAATTTTGATATTTTTGTATTCTTTTTTGGAAAAATCAAAGCCCGCTTTAAAGAATTATCTCAACCTAAGTCATTAGAATAAAGAAGGTTTTCAAACAAGACAGTTTTAATCAACTATTTAATTACCCCGCAATAGATTAGTCAGATGAGTTTTCAATTGATTCCAAATTATTGTCACGAGATTTTAAAACAAGATTATTGACTTAGGCCAAAATGGCCGTATATTTGATTACCCTCCAATGTGGTTAATGGTGTGTGAACTCCACAAAGGAAGGATACGCCCGGGCTTTACAGCTCGGGCAAAAATTTACGGCGGTATCGTCTAGTGGTTAGGACGGGTGGTTCTCAGCCATCAAACCGGGGTTCAATTCCCCGTACCGCTGCCAAACTCTGTGGAAGTGGGAGCATAAATCCTTGAAAGGGCTGAAGCTCCCCTTTTATATTAATGAGAATTCTATCGCCAAATTCTAATATCCAACATTAAGCCGCTCAGTAGCAGTTTGCATATGCCGAATAATATGTCGTTGTTAAATTCCTCATCAATCACGTTTTAGCTTCAATGCACTTGCGGGCCTAATATTCGGCAATTATATTGTAACAACAAAAACTGAAAAATCGGTTTTTATTAATAAGCCAAATACTCACAACAAAGGGGGACAATATGCTCACATGCAAAACTAAACTTTGGAGTATTCTTGTTATCATCGTCATACTGATTGCGGCGTCTCAGGCATTTGCTGGCGAACCCATTAATTGGACGGGCTGGTATGCGGGAGCTTTCGGCGGCTATATTTCCGGCAAGCTTAATTCCAATGATCCTTTGCATGAAGAATCAACCGGGGATTACGACGACGATAGTCCTATGGCTGGCATCAGCATTGGATATCACCGCCAATATGAAAACGACTGGGTTGCCGGTGTCGAGGTTATGCTGCCACTTTACATACAGAAAGGAACAGCGGTCGACAAGCAGTACTTTCCCGATACGGTCACCTACGAGGCTGACTACCGCTATGGCCTGCTTGTTGCGGCGAAAGGGGGACGCAGTTACGGTAAAGCGCTACCCTATGCATTCGGCGCAGTAGGTTTCACCAATGTAGACGGCAAAACCTTCAACGTCGACCTTGAAGAGAACTACTCGCCGGGATTCGAGCAAAGTGCGGCGGCAGCGCATTTCATCTGGCAGCTCGGGGCAGGGATCGACTATCAGGCCAGCGAGGTTGTGTTTATGGGAGCACGGGTGGCCGCTTTCATAGGGGCGCGGGCTGATCACACGATGCCGTGGAATGAGCCCGGACCGAATGAGTTTGGCTATAACTCGGTATTAGTGCAAATCAACGGCGGTTACAGATTCTAACCTTTATGACGAGTCATACGGCGGCTTCGACCGGCGTTTAGTCTCACATTTTTAAAGCGGGGTAACAAGGTATGGCACTCAGCATATTTGACGACAAATCCAAAATACCGCAAAAAGATGAGTTGGCAATAACCCTGGGGCGTGCAATCAAGCAATGGGACAGCCTGAAAAGCCATCTGGCAAATGTGTATGAGCCGCTCACAGAAACATGGATATATTCTGGTAAAGCCTGGGGCTGGGCGCTTCGACTAAAACAGAAGAAGCGAGCTGTTGTGTACCTGACACCGTGCAAAGGATACTTTCATGCCGGGCTTTCACTTGGGGAAAAAGCGGCAAATGCCGCTCACAAGAGCGACCTTCCGGTTTCGGTTATGAATATAATTGACGTTGCAAAAAAGTACGCTGAAGGAAGAGCTATCCGCATGGAAATTAGGAACGCCAAAACGGTTAGCGCGATAATAAAACTCATTTCTATTAAGATGGCAAATTAGTAATAATCGTTGACGATCAAGGATGATTTCAATAAATGAAAAAGGCCTCGTTTTCGAGGCCTTTTTTTTCAATAATTCCGCTTAATTATTTTATTAATCACATAGGGCACATGGGCTGGAACCGCCCTTAAATATGTGATTTACAAGATACACAGCATCTCCAATATCGGTATTTCCATCACAGTTTGCGTCTCCGGCTTCTAATGGTTCAGGAGGCGGCCCGCCTTTGAAAACGTGATTAATGATGAAAACAGCGTCACCGAGATTTACCTGCTGATCACCGGAAGCGTCTCCGCAAACATAAAGAAAATCTATCGTTCTTAGTATAGGCCCCGTTTCAGGCGCCATTAACCAGGCATTATAATCGAACCTGATCCAGGCGGTGTTGGGAATCACGGTACCCGGAATAATATCTTCCTTTGGAGATATGGAAAAGGTAAAATATCCTTCTCCTTCCGGGGGATTGTGATTGGGCGGCAACATTATGCTGTCGCAAAAACAATTTATAACCCCGGTATTATTATCAAACTCGACATCGCAATCGTCAGGATGACTCATACCGCCGATATTAAGCGTATTCCAATCAAGATTAGGATCAAGAGTATCAATTACCCTTACGTAGATAGCATCGGCTGTCGCTTCTGGTTTGTTTTCAAAAAGTATGGTATAGTTCAGCCGGTTGCCGGGCTCGATCGTTTTTTCATCGCCTTTTCCTTCGGGATCGCATAATTTATCGTTGGGATCGATTGACCCCACAACTTCAATTTCATGATCCCAATGATTATTATCAAGATTAATGTCAACGGAACTGGTTGATATATCGATTGGAAACGGTAAAAAATATCCTATCGGAGTGAATTCGGATAAATTCGCAAATACGCGAACGTAATCCCAGCTATATCCGGTCGGTTCCACGGTTCCCAAATTGAGAATCAATGTATTGCCCACTATGTCATATCCGGAATAAGATGAGTGGCCCACACTTAAATCCCACACGTCATAAACGTTTAAATACGGGTCAAGCGGAATCTGAATAACGCAATTATCACCCGGCGCCACTCCCATATTACCCCAATAAACCAAAAAATGAATATCAAAACCGGGCCGGGCTTCAAAATCAACCATAGTTGTCAACATATCTGTATACGACTCATCAACATGGATATACGAACCTTCTGTCTTGTCATCTGAGCCCAGGGAATTGGTTACCGTCAATTTTACCGTATATATCCCGTGTGAATAATAAACATGGTTTGGGTGTTGCTGGGCACTTGTATTACCATCTCCAAATTCCCATAACCAGCTTGTAGGACTACCCGAACTCAGATCGGTAAACTGCACCGACAATGGATCTAATCCTGCGGTTGGAGTACCCGAGAAATCGGCAATCAAATCATTGACAATAATATCTTCAGAAACCGACGCCTCCTGACTCGAACAGCCTGCCACATCAAAATATACGGTCAAGGTTACATGAAAATTCCCGGCGTATGGATAAATGTGAATTGGATTGCGCTGAGTACTGGTAGTACCATCATCAAAATCCCATAAATAGCTTGTCACAACCGCCCCGGGATGACTGGCTGTAAATGTAACGGTTTTACTACCTTGCTGACGCGAATAATCAAGAACGGGAGTTATACTTTCCTGGGTGATAATATAATTCACTTTGATTGTCGTGTCTCCGAATCCGTTTTCATAATATGACAGAATTACGTCAAATGTTCCGGTTGTATCGTACGTGTGCTCGGGATCTGCATTGGTCGAAGTATATCCGTCTCCAAAATCCCAACGCAGGCTATCCAACCAGGGATATATTATAGGAGATCCACCCGTGAATTGAACTGTCAACGGATGGAGACCACATCGAGGACTTGCTGTAAAACCGACAAATCCTGGATCACAGGCATCGCCCTTGCCGTCATTATCAGAATCTGCCTGGCTGGGATTATACTGGTCGGGACAGTTATCTTCAGGGCAAGTGTTTCGGAAATAACCCGGATCCCCGTAGCCATCGCCGTCGGTATCGGTACAGGTGTCGCATTCATCTCCGATACCATCACCGTCTGAGTCTTCCTGGTCTGGATTGGCGACTGCATCGCAGTTATCCGGATCACATGTGTTGGCTGGGAAACCAGCATTGCCCTTCCCATCGCCATCAGTATCGGTACAGTTATCGCAATCATCGCCAATACCGTCGTTATCGGTATCATTATTTTCATCGCTGGCTACATCCGGACATTTATCACAAGCATCTCCAAAATCATCACCATCGGAATTTTCCTGCTGTGGATTAGGATCATCCGGGCAATTATCGCATACATCACCAACTCCATCGCCATCCAAATCAGATTGATCATTATTGGCAATTGTAGGGCAATTATCGTCGGGACAATAATTCTCGGCGTAACCCGGATCTCCAAAACCATCCCCATCGCTGTCATAGGGACATAGGTCCAATTCTTTAACGGGCCAGCAATAGGGGCCAAAAATCCTTGGGGGAGTGGTCGTACCGGTGCTGTTGACAAAAATCCAATCACCTGACGGAGGGATAAAGGAGGAATCGATACAAATAGTCCCAATGTCATTATCGCCAGTTACCAGAGCCGAGAAGTGAATAGAAAGCATATGTTCGGATAATCCCGCCGGTAATCCTCCATTCATCGCCACGCCGCCAATTTTGACCGTATCAGGTGAGATTTCATCCATATCCTGTTCCCATACAAGCAAATCACCTGCATCCCATACGCTGGCAGGAGGATCCATTCGACTTCCCCCAACAACCGTGACGCAGGCTTTTCCCGTGCCGAGTCCGGTGGGGCCATACCCGCCAACATCGTTCCATGTCCAAGTGGCGCCATCAGGAGAATAAATCTGGAAGCCAAGTTCCATACCTCCCAGTAATACATCGTTTTCTAAGAGGAGTTTAAAATGGTGATTGGCGGTTAGATAGATCGTATCGTTGGGATATGGTCCCAAGTCTCCGCTCAGGGCGACGTCCACTTGCCCAATATCACAGGCATCACCGGCTCCATCACCATCAGAATCAGTTTGATCGGGATTGTAAACCAGGGGGCAATTATCATCGGGACATATATTTTGCGGGTGCCCGGGATCGCCAAAGCCATCGCCATCGGCATCAAAGGGGCATTCGTCCAACTCTCGT
>JBDREQ010000002.1:0-8121 GCA_043819555.1 Candidatus Zixiibacteriota bacterium
GCTTCTTCAAACTCATTTGCGCTTATAATAACACTCCAAGGAAATGTCTGGACTTTCGAACCCCAGCTGAGTTATTTGGAGATAAACTGTTGCACTTCAAATGTGAATCCACCTACCCGCTTTCGCGGGTATGACAAAGAAAATAGCGTTGGTGAACGGACAGGGTGTGTTAAATAAAAAAGTTTGGTGTTTGCCGAGCTTTTAACTTTGGCAGGACCCCAAGGGAGTCTGCCCTATAAGATATTTATTGTCGAAACCACAGAGGATTTGACCTGCAGCAATCAAAACAAAAATTAGAGTCAATTTATTTCAAATTCATATTGTATAAGATAAATGCTGAAGGATTTTTTATTCCAGGAACGTAGCTTGACAAATTCCAAATTTCGGCGATATTAAGATTAGAAAGTCTTGGGATTACTTTTCCGTAAACGGAGGTATCTATGTTCAGGAAAATCTTTTCATTTATATTTATAATAGCCTTTGCGATAACCTGGTATGGCTGCAGTAGCGATAAAGAAAACGGCGTTGGACCGACGCCTCCTCCCCCTCCGCCGCGCTTGGTTGTGGGAACTCATCAGAGTCCGGGATTGGGTTCGATTGACCATGCCGTCTGGGATTCGATTACGGCAGTAGATGTCTCGGTTGGTGATTCATCCAAATATAATGCAGGAATAGGTTTTACCAATAGTTTAACCGCCAGTATGAAAGCTCTAATAGCCAATGATTCGATTTTTGTCAGGGTTGAATGGAATGATAATTCCGAGGATAATCGGTTCGGGGAACTGCGTGCCAGATGGATGACTAGTGGCCAAGTTGAATGGGAATTGATGGATACAACTCTTCTTAGAAATGAGGATCGGTTTTACATTTTCTTTGATAATGGCGGAACTAATGGCGCCAATTGTGCCAGCTTATGCCATACGTCAACCAGTTCGATAGGCAGGAGACACTATAATACCGGAAATGATAACGCGGATGTCTGGCACTGGAAAGCCAATCGCACGGGTGAAGGTGGTTTTGCGGAAGATATGCATATTACGGATACTAATATTTTGCAAGACCCTCAGGCACAATCAAATGATAGCCTATATTGGGGAAACGCGGCCAATCTAAATTCAGATAGTACTTTTGCTCAGCGTGCTCATAAAATGCATCCGGATTCTTCGGAATTTACCGGCCCTGCCCTATTGGAGGGGATATATGTAACATTTAATCAAGGTATAAGTGATACGGCCTGGGTACCGGGTATTGCGTCAGGGGATTCTACCGGGGTTACAATTCCCGCATTTTACCATAATCAAATCACCAGTGCTGACGGCTCTCGCTGGGATGTACGGGCGGTTTCGGAACATGACGGCACCGGCTGGACAGTTGTTTTTGCCCGGCATCTTACCACGATGGACGCCGATGATGTTGATTTGACTTTCTCAACACCGGATTCGGTGCAAATTTCAATCGCTATCGGAAATAATTCGGGTATGAAACATCACGGGGCGCCGCCGTTTTATATGGTATTTGAGTAAAAATATTCGACAATAGAGGCCAAAAAACCCCGCTTTGCGGGGTTTTTTTAGTCGCCGTAACTTAAACAATTACAAGACATAATCTCCAGTATTTTATGTAATACCAATATATAGGCCACAAAATACTTGACAATTTTTGACATTATATTTTATTGAGTATGGAAGTTTGTCGCCATCCCACAGGTTCTCCTACGGGGACCTTCCCCCTCTGTCCCTACAGAACCCTTGGCCGGCAAGCTTCCATTTTTTTTGTTATTATTAAATTTGGATAATTATGTCAACAAAAAAAAGCGCCCCAAAAGACGCCTTTTTTTACATATTTGCAATTTTCTTACTTTTCGCCGTCGCCCATCTTGAAGCTGTAAATTTTCCAGGTATCGTTTATTTTGCGCAGGCCGAATTTGGTCAAATACTGCGTATTAGTCGTTGGATTTATAAATGAAACCTCGACCGAAGCGCTGTCGCCGAAATTCTCGGAGTTGTTGACAATCCGTTGCATCGAAAACCAACGCTTTTTGGTTAGCCCGCCATCCATCAGATCATCAATTATGTCGGTCGGTAAACTGAATTTGCGCGCCGTATCGCCCGAGAGGGCATAATCGGTGGTTTGTGGCTTCATCATCCGTTCAAAATCAATATAATGAGCTATAGCTTTATCATCATTTGCTTCCATTGCTCCAAAAAAATTAATAACGACTTTTCTCGGGTCCTGGTCGGTATTCGGTTTGGAAGAACACCCGGAGATAATCATTATCCCTGCCAAAATTAACGCCAGTAAATTTTTGTACATTCTAAAAGCCCCCTACAAAAGTTACGCGATGACTTGATCCCAGATCAAGATAAGGCGTAAAAGCATACGAAATTTGAAATTGTTTGTAATCGAGCCCGAAGCCAAAGGCAAATCCTCCCAGCCCATCGCGGTCAGAACCGGTCTTATAATTCTGGCCAAAAGTCGAATACCCAAATCGCAGATATAAAGGCTTCAGCTTATAAAATTCCAACCCGGTACTGATATACAAATCGTTATCATTTGGATAAATGCCGTTTAGAGAAACAATAACGGGGAGTTCTCGCAGTGAATGAGACAATCCGGCACGCACTCCCATAGGTAGTTTGTCTTTGTGAGAATCAGAAGAGGCCGCTGAAAACCCCGAAAGGACTCCGCCAAAATTATAAACCGATACACCGGCATTAGTCAAAGAATCACCAAAATTATACATCAACCCAAAATCAAAAGCAATTGCCTGAGACGAATACCCGTCGGCCGATTCAGATATAAATTTTGCGTTAATGCCTGCTGAAAGGGCTGGATTCAAAAAACGCGAATAATTGGCGCCCAATAAAAAATCGCCTCCGGAAAAAGTCGGATCAGTGTTATCGACTACGCCGTTAACATCGGTCCGCGTAAATTCGCCAAAATTCATGTAAGATATAAACAGGCCGATGTTTCCGTAGGTTTTTAAAGGCATCGTCGCAGCCAAGAATCCAGATTGAACATCAAGAACATAATTATGATAACCGGCCAGAAATTGACGGCCGTCAAGATGAATAGTCCCAGCCGGATTATAATAGATTATCGAAGGATCGCCCGCGATGGAAACAAAGGCTCCGCCCAGAGAAACCGCCCGGGCGCCAACTCCCTGTTTCAAAAACGAGAATCCGGTCGTCCCTGCGTTTTTGTTAATATCTCCAGCCCTGATCGGAATATTCGATATCATTAGAATAGCAAGGGCTATTATCAAAACTGTTATTATTCCATTCGGACGGCAAAAAAATTTATTCATACTAACTCATTTCGTGTAGATGCCTGGGCATCAAATTCAAAATTACATCGGCCAGTCTATTATACACAATTTAAACTCAAATCTCACCAGCTTTTAGTCGTTTTATCCAAAATATCTGCCGTCAGAAGAGAAATTGCGCGATCCTGGCCTTCACCCTCTTCGGTCTCGGTATCGGCATCATAGACACCCTCGGCATAAAAAGTCTCTTCCCAGATTATATCCTCGGTATTGGCTTTGACGATTTTAACCCTTATAGAAACTTTAACCGCGTATTTGGTGACATTATCTTGCTCGTCAAAAGTATGCGGGTCGCGCCGATAGCTGATAACCGTTCCGTTTAGTACTGCCTCGGCCTTATCGGACTCTTTTACCTGAACGGTATTATCCTGAACAAAGGCGTTAATAACGGCATCTGTCAACCGGTCGCCCATCTCATATTGGATGGTGTTATTTTCAAACTGGGCAACATATACCGACTTAAAAGCGGATTTGCCCGAAGGCGAAAACGAGTATGGCCCGCATCCGGAAACGAAGATCAAAACTAGTAATATCTGTACAACTAAACGCGTCATTTTGGGATTACAACTTTCCCGTTTTTAATAACTGTATCCACCAGATTAACACCGTAATGATACGGCAGTTCCCGGTAATCTTCCATATCCCAGACTACTATATCAGCCGGCAGGTTTTTCTCCAGACGCCCGATTCGATCGCCTTGACCAATCGCGCAGGCGGCATTGACCGTCACGGCGCACAGAGATTCGGCGGCAGTCATCTTCAGCCTTACAGCAGCCAGCGAAATAATCATCGGTAATGATTCGGTCATCGATGAACCGGGATTGCAGTCGGTCGAGAGAGCGACAATTACCCCTTTTTCAATCATCTCCCTGGCCGGCGCCGAATCCTTTAGATCGAGGGCATACGCGGTTCCGGGCAGAAGCACCGCCACCGTATTCGAATTGGCCAGTTCCTTGATTCCCGCTTTGGAAATACACCCCAGATGATCGGCTGATACGGCCCCCATTTCGACCGCCAATTCCGCTCCGCCGGTCGATTTTAATTCGTCCGCGTGAAGTTTCGCTTTCATTCCCACCTGTATGGCGGCAGCAAGAATTCTGCGCGATTCATCAATAGTAAAAACACCTTCCTCACAGAAAACATCACAGAACAGAGCCAGGTTTTTTTCGGCCACGGCCGGGATCATTTCATTTATAATCAAATCTATGTAACCATTTCGATTGTCCCGGTACTCATCCGGAATTTCATGCGCCCCGAGAAAAGTCGGATAAAGATCCATCGGTCCCTGCTCATTGAGCAATTGAATCACTTCCAGCATTTTTATTTCGGACTCAGTCGAAAGACCATACCCCGATTTGGCTTCCATCGACGTTACACCATAAGACATTAATGCATCAACCGTCTTACGGGTTCGTTCCAGTAAAAATTTTTCATCGGCTTCCCTGAGATGCCGAACCGATGCTCGAATACCTCCCCCAGCCTTGGCGATGTCCATGTATGATTTTCCGGAAAGGCGCATTTCAAATTCAAGCTCACGAGTACCGGTAAAAACGGGATGTGTATGAGCATCAATCAAACCGGGTGAAACGACTTTGTTTTCCGCTGATATAACAACACAATTCTCAGCCGGGTCGATCTTCCCGCTTTTTTCTTCGGCTGAGCCTATCGCGGTAATGATATCTCCGGAAACGGCCACAAATCCGTTTTCAATCAATCCGATTTCCGACATACCAGCTCCGCGGCGGGGTACGGGGCCGCGCATACTGACCAGTTGCCCGATATTCTCTATCAGGAGAGTGGTTTTTTTCTGATTTTTATTTTTGGGCATTTTTATTTGATCATCGGAAGTTTAATGCCGTTAGCCCTGGCAAATTTCGACGCCTCTTTATATCCCGCGTCGGCATGGCGCATTATTCCCGTACCGGGATCATTAGTCAGGACGCGATTCAATCTTACGCCCATTTCTTTGGTGCCGTCGGCGCAAATCACCAACCCGGCATGAATTGCGTTGCCGATCCCTACCCCGCCTCCGTGATGAATCGAAACCCAGCTTGCGCCTGAGGCAACGTTGAGCATGCCATTTAACAACGGCCAATCGGCGATAGCGTCGGAACCATCCAGCATCGCCTCGGTTTCGCGATAAGGGCTGGCCACCGATCCGCAATCAAGGTGATCCCTGCCGATTACGACCGGCGCCGAAATTTTGCCCTTTTTGATATAATCATTGATTATTTCTCCGAAACGGGCCCGTTCCCCATACCCCAGCCAGCATATCCGGGCAGGCAACCCCTGATATGGTATTTTCTCACGCGCCAAACGAATCCAGCGCATCAGCGATTCATTATCCTTAAATTCCTTTTGGACTATTTTATCGGTGACGTCGATATCTTTGGGGTCGCCCGAAAGAGCCGCCCAGCGGAACGGTCCGCGGCCGCTGCAGAATAACGGCCGGATATATTCGGGCACAAATCCGGGATAATCAAAAGCCTGCGCCAATCCCCCTTTTTTGGCCTGTCCTCTGAGGTTATTGCCGTAATCAAAAACTATAGATCCCGCTTTTTTGAAACGAAGCATTGATTCGCAATGACGCACCATCGAAGCGTAAGAACGCTTTATGTAATCGGCCGGATTTTTCTTGCGCAGTTTGATCGCTTCGTTTATCGTCAACCCTTCCGGGACATAACCATTGAGTTCGTCATGAGCCGAAGTTTGATCAGTGACGACATCGGGAATCATGCCCCGCCTGAATATTTCCGGAAAAAGTTCGGCGCAATTCCCGACGAGGCCGATCGAAATCGGTTCTTTGGACGTTGTATGTTCTTTAATCAGCTTCAGCGCCTTATCCAGGGTCTTGACTTTGATGTCGCAAAAACCGGTTTTGATGCGGCGATTAATCTTTTCTTCGTCAACTTCAATAACGACAATTGAGGCTTTATTCATCGTTCCCGATAAAGGTTGAGCGCTGCCCATCCCGCCCATGCCGCCGGTCAATATCCATCGCCCCGTCAGATCGCCAGCAAAATGTTTATCCGCCAGAGCCGCGAAAGTCTCGTATGTGCCCTGAATAATCCCCTGTGTTCCGATATATATCCAGCTCCCCGCCGTCATCTGCCCGAACATAATCAGACCCAGCCGTTCCAACTGCCGAAATTTCTCCCACGTCGCCCAATGCGGAACCAGATGGCTGTTGGCGATTAAAACCCGCGGAGCATATTCATGCGTCTGGAAAATGCCGACCGGTTTTCCCGATTGTATCAAAAGCGTTTCATCATTTTCCAGTTTTTTCAGCGAATTTACTATAGCATGATAGCAGTCCCAGTCGCGCGCGGCTTTGCCGGAGCCGCCATAGATAATCAGATTCTTTGAATCTTCGGCGACTTCCTCGTCGAGATTATTATTGAGCATCCTCAAGGCGGCTTCCTGTTGCCAGCTTTTACAACTGATTTTTTGGCCTCGAGCGGCTTTAATGGGCGTATATTTCATCGCTTTCCCTACCTTAAATTTCATTTACACAGAACCATAAGGTAAAAACCGTCGGCTCATAAGTCAAACAATTTCATTAGGGGCAAAAAAGGTAAGCATAAGGGGAGCAAATCGAAACCGACAACTGGACCTGTGACCATAGGGTTATTTGAGTAGGGCAAGATCCCTGCGATCCTGCCAATCGCGCAGAGGCGCGATATATTTTTTATTGGCAGCATCGCAAGGATACTGCCAATCTGACTATGCAATAATCGTATAAGATTGTTTGCAGGATATGATTATTGATTTTGCGTAGCGACAACTCCCGAGTTGTCGTTATTTTTTTCGTACAAATGATACACCACGCGACAGCCAAAAATAGGCTTTTGCCCGTCATTGCGAGGAGCAAAGCGACGTGGCAATCTATTTACTGCGTAGCGACAACCCTCGGGTTGTTGTCTTCTTTTTTCGAAGGTCGGCGTTCCGAGCAAAACGAGAAACCCGACAAAACGGCTGTTGTAGGGCAAGAGCCCGACGGGCTCCTGCCAAATTATTCATAAATCAATAAAGTGATTGCCATTATTATATAAATTTAGTATTATGAATCCTATAGTGGGCAATTGGGTAGATGAATCTAAATAATCCTATTTGAGGACTGATAAGGCTACCCACACATATAAAGATGTGGAGCACTCGGCTACCAACGGATCAAACAATATAACTAGTGGGGAGAAAAATGGATAAACCAAAAGATGACCTGGACGCTGTTAGAATCGTAGTTGCCACTCTTGAATCATTTGATAACGAGGCAAGGGAGCGCATTTTCCGGTGGGCTGCCGAGAAATTGGATATGCATCCCAATTCGCATATTACTAAGGCAACGATTGGAGCTTTACCACACAAATCAGTACTTCAACCGAAATCAGCAGAAGTTATTGACCTAAAATCTTTCGTAGACGAGAAGATTCCTAAGAACGATATGCATTTCGCTGCGACCGTAGCTTACTACTATCTGTATGAATCCTGCCAAGACGACCGCAAGGAGACTATTAATAAGGAGATTTTAAGTGAGGCCGTAAGAGTTGTCAAATGGCGTCAAGGTCTGAATAATCCTGGCCAAACATTGCTGAACGCGTTCAATGCTGGTCTACTTGATAGAACGGGCGACCGAGGTGAATACAAACTGAATATGGTAGACCGGTGGCCCATTGTTCCGCGCAGCGGAACGGTGGGTTCCCGCCTATTCGTTCAATAATACTCCAATTATATGATAACAGCAACAGCTTTTATTGATGCTGTATGGATTCCCGACTCGCTTCACTCCTAATGAGATT
>JBDREQ010000003.1:0-186972 GCA_043819555.1 Candidatus Zixiibacteriota bacterium
CGTATAGCCAGGAATTTCCCGGACATCACAAAGGATACGAATATTCACGGACCGATAATCCCACCCGGACTGCCTATCAGCGCGCCCTGGCAGGTATTGAAGGGGCCAATTATGGACTGGCTTTTGCCTCAGGGATGGCGGCCGTCGATACCATTCTGAAAACCTTCCGCCCCGGCGATCATATAATTGCAGGAGATGATCTATACGGAGGAGTTTATCGCTTATTCTCGACCCTGTATGAGCCCCTTGGGATTGAGTTTGAGTACGTTGATATGTTCGGTGATTTCAATTTAGAACCGCATTTAAAAACAAACACCAAAATGGTTTGGATGGAAACCCCCTCGAACCCGCTCTTGAAAATCGCCGATATTGAGAAAATTTCAATAGTTACAAAAGCACGCAAAGTACCATTGGTAATAGACAATACATTTATGTCACCGGTTATTCAGCAGCCATTACAGCTGGGCGCCGATGCTGTCGTACATTCAGCAACCAAGTATATCGGAGGTCACTCCGATACGGTCGGAGGCGCTATTATTACCAATGATGAACAGTTGTATATCAAATACAAAACATTGCAAAACTCGGCCGGAGCGGTCCCGGGTCCTTTTGATTGTTTTATCGCTCACCGGGGATTGAAAACTCTCGATTTGCGCATGAATAGGCATTGTCAAAGCGCCTTGAAAATCGCCAACTGGCTGCAAAAGCGCAAAGATGTTAAAAAAGTTATATATCCTTTTCTTGAAAGCCATCCTCATTATGAGATTGCCCGACGCCAAATGTCAGGCGGGGGAGGCATGATCTCATTTGAAATTTCCGGCAATCGGGAAAAGGCGCTCGAAATCGTTTCCAGAACCGAATTATTCTTATTGGCCGAATCCCTTGGCGGGGTAGAATCATTGATTGAGCATCCCGCGGTCATGACGCATGCCTCCATACCCAGGGAGATAAGAGAAGCCAAGGGATTAAATGATCGCCTGATTCGGTTGTCGGTCGGGATCGAAGATGCCGATGATTTAATAGAGGATTTGGATAAGGCTCTCGGAAAATGAATGATGATTCGAAACAAATTGATATCGATATTGACGAGGATAGTTCATTTGTTCATGCCGATAAATTGCACCTTCACATCGCAAATCTATCCGGCATCGAAAATGTGCGTGTTGATACCGAAAAAAGGAAAATCACATTTCTAACCCGGGCTGGTGAAAAATATAACGATAATATCAATCGTGTTCTTGATGAAATCAATCGCCTGGGGCTGAAAACAAAGATGGCCCATGAATCGTTTGAAATATTTGACATGCATTGCGCCGGATGCGCCGCGACCATCGAAAACGGCCTTAAGAAAATCTCCGGAATTATCGATGCCCGTATTAATTTCGCGACCCAGACCGGGGAGGTCGATTTTCTCGAAAGCTCGTATTCGGGCAAGCGCCTAATCGAAGATATAAAAAAAATTGGTTATGATGCCGCATACCTTGACAGCAAGAAAGATAATTCACTTCAGGTTCAAAAATCTCGACGTGAATTAATCATCGCGATTGTTTGCTCGTCTTTGATTTTCGCCCTGCATTTTGGCCAGCACGCACTGGACTTATTCAGTCTTCCTTTTGCGGCGGCCGTTATAATTCAATTGGTTTTGGTTCTACCGGTCGTGTTTTCGGGGCGAGTTTTTTTCATTGATGCCTATAATCAATTCCTTCATAAACGGGCCAACATGAACAGCCTTATTGCTCTTGGCTCTGGCAGTGCTCTTATATATTCTCTTCTGGTGAGTTTGCGCTACTTTCTTATCAGTGATGTGGGACCGTCGCCTGTTTATTTTGAGACTGCCGCGATGATTATAACCTTTGTTATGATTGGCCGGTATCTTGAGGCGAAAGCGACCCACGAAGCCCGCGACGCCGCTTTGGGAATGGCTACTCTGCTCCCGCGCCAGGTAATCCGTATAAATGAATCTGGTGAGGAGATAATAATACCGCTTGATGAACTCAAAATCGGTGATACTGTTCTTATCCGGGCCGGTCAATCCATCCCAGCTGACGGCGTTATAATCACAGGAGAGGCATCAATTGACGAATCTCTTCTAACCGGTGAATCCCTTCCGCTCGACAAAAAGGCCGCGGATAAAGTAATCGGCGGCACGGTGAATACCACCGGCGGTTTCAAAATGATGGTAACTAAAGCCGGCAGCGGAACCGTACTTGAGAGAATGATTCGAATGGTCAGGGAGGCTCAGGGAAAGAAGGCTCCGATACAGAAAATGGCTGATAAAGTCGCCGGAATTTTTGTACCCATTATAATCATAATATCGTTATTAACGATGACGCTCTGGCTTCTCTTAATGCCCGGTTCCTCAATGGCGCTGACCGCCCCGGTAGCGGTTTTATTGGTAGCTTGTCCCTGCGCTCTGGGTTTGGCGACACCAACCGCTATTCTGGTAGCGACCGGGCGAGCGGCTCGACTTGGTGTGCTATTTAGGGACGGAAATATTCTTGAGAGATTTTCGAAAGCTAATTGCTTTGTCTTTGATAAAACAGGAACGATAACCCTGGGTCATCCAATCGTCGAAAAAGTAATTGTCGCCGAAACAGTCGGTGAGAGAAGTCTTTCGGAGCAGGAATTGATCCAATGGGCAGCCTCGGCCGAGCGATTTTCCGAACATCCGCTGGCTCAGGCCATCCGAGAACGGGCGCGTAAAGATGGCAGTAAACTGTTTGACATTGAAGATCATACTTATGTTCCCGGCCAGGGTGTTTCATCACAGATTAAAGGCAGGAAAGTCGTAGTCGGAAGGATGGAATATTTAATTGAACAGGGTATGCCGGAAGGATTCGCGGATCAATTTAATAAAACCGATGATAATCAGGCATCAGCTATAATTCACATCACGGTGGATAATGAATATAAAGGCTCCATTATTCTCTCGGATGCTGTGAAAAAAGACGCGCCCGAAGTCATCGGCTATCTTAAGGATTTGCAAAACGAACTGATTTTATTGACCGGAGATAATTACAAATCGGCCAGGGCGGCCGCCGCCAAGGTTGGCATTAGCCATGTTGAAGCGGATGCCAAACCGAAAAAAAAACTGGCTACGATAGAAACTTTGAAACGCACCGGGTACATTACGGCCATGGTCGGCGATGGAGTTAATGATGCGGCCGCCCTGGCGGCGGCCGATATTGGAATATCATTGGGAACAGGGATGGATATAGCCGTTAAATCTTCGGATATTACTATTACCGGTCAATCTCTTAAAGCAATCCTGACCGCCTATGAAATATCAAAATCAACCCTGAGGATCATAAAACAAAACCTATTCTGGGCTTTTTTCTACAATATAATTATGATTCCCGTTGCGGCAGGGATACTATATCCGGTCGGAATCAGTATGTCGCCCATCTTTGCGGCCGCGGCAATGGCGCTATCATCTATTTTTGTGGTGACAAATTCCTTGAGGCTAAAGAAATTCAAACCGGTATCGCCTCGTTCCACTTCCGCATAACACCTATTTCATAATGACGAGTTTCCCGATCTGGTCGCCCATGTCGGAGCGGACATGCCAGATATACATACCCGTCGTAATTGCCTGCGTATTGCGGCTGATAACATTCCACGTTTCCTCCTGTGATCCGGGACCGCCATCGGGATAAAAATGTTTTAATTCTCTGACCAAATCGCCGTCAACCGTATAAATTCTAATGGTGCATATCGGCGGTAAATTGGCGAAATGAATCGCCCGAGAACGTTCGGCCGATTTCGCGCGATTACGATTTTCATATCCCGCCCGGGCATAACCGCCGTCGATCCGATACGGATTGGGAAACACCATCACATTCAAGCCTTCCCGCTGTACTGTTTCGGACGACGGCAGGGGATAGTCGCGCACTGCGTTAGACAATGGTGATGATTCCATAACGCCTATTTTGGGATCAAATGATCCCCGATTGAAAGCCGTAACGGAAAAATAGTAAGGTTTTGATGGTTGCAGGTTTTCAATTGTATATTCGTATTCGTAAAATTTCAGATAACCCTCCAGGGTAGTATCACCTGGGTTATTGCGTGATGCGTATGGATAAACCTTATGAATGCGGCGAGGATTAGATAGATCGGCATTATTCCAGTTTTGGGCGACGAAATAATAATAAATGTTAGTTTCATTGATATATAGAGCGTGCGCTTCATCATAATATAATTCAGGGTCGAATTCGGAACCGTAGAGAATTTCGAGGCTGTCGCGGGTCGTTCCCAGGCTGATGCCTTTCCAGATTTTTTCCTTGGGAAAGAATTGAAAAACCTTAAAATCATCCCTGTCGTAAGTTTCGACCATAACAAAATCTTGTTCACGATTATTCTCCGCGAAATATACACGGTAACCCTCAAAACCTTTTTCCTGAGTAAAGAAATCAATATACTCTTCCGAATCCTGTCCATTCCATCGAACCGTCATTTTATCATATTCTGAAATGGTCCTCACAAACGGAGGAGGGGGAGGAGAGGCGGTTTGAAAATCGGGAATCCCGTCGCCGGTAAAATAACGCTTAAAACAGCAATCCTGGGTTGTATCGGGAGGATGTTCGCCCTCCTGATAACAGGAATCCAATTCCTCGCACTTGCATTTCCAGATATATCGTCCCAGATTGCCATCGCCGTCTGTATCCACCCCCGGATTATCAAACGTGAATTTTGCGTTTTTGGCGTTTTCAAAAAGAGTATTGAAATTCAATCTATTGTAATAGTCTTGCGGTTCGGTAGGATCGAAGTATCTGAAAAAACTCCACGGTACCTTATGCAAATTATCGCCGATTAAAAATACAACTGTTATAAAGGTTGAATCACCGGGGTCGATATCGACTGGTCCCGCAGAATATAGCGCCGTCACCTGATGGCCGTTAGCCAGATCCCGGGCAAAATTCAAAGATGGCGGCGGCATGAAACCATCGCCCTGATGATCAAGCATTGTCAACATCTGATCGTAATCAACTTCCCGATGAGACAGCATATAGTATTTGTTTTTATCGCCCGTGGGAGTTCCTATCCCGTTATGAAATTCTCGAAAACCTTCCCAGAGACGCGGCCCAAAATCCGTACTCCAGTTATAACCGCCGTAATACCAGTTAAAATTAATGCTGTTTGCCTCTTCCGGGAGACGTAAAAACTGAAGGCCGACTGCGGCCGGGGCAGAATTATGATTGTACCTCACGTAATTTTCAGGATCGCCGTCATTGTCGGCAAACCACATCATATTAATCGTATCAACGGGAAAACAAGGTTCAGATGAAATCTCCGATGTCTCTATGAAGCCAACGACCTCATCATTAGCGCTGATTCCGCGCAAGACATTTCCTCGGAAACCAACCAGGGGAGAAACCTCCAACCCCAAATAAAAAGCCTCAATAGTCTGCTCCCCGACGTTTTTTACAGACAAATCAAATATGATGAAATTTCGAGTGAAATCATTGGTCCAGGTATAGCTCTTTTGAGTGACGGAAATATTGAGCGGTTTATGATAACGATCATCATGGCTATCAACCGGTATTGTGGAAAATGACCATGAATCCGGCATGGTATCGGTGAAAGTACATATTAAATCCAGATCCGAAACAGCATCTTCGGCATAATACAAATTTCTCTTAATCGCGGATTTTTTTATCAATTCTCCGCGCCCATCCCAATCGGGAAAAAGCTCAGTCCGTATCGTCGTAGACCATTTATTGGAATAAGTTCCGGTAGAAACGAGAGTGTCACCATCAACCACTCCTCCGAACCATAAGTTAATACTGCTTAAATACTCAATATGAGAATTAACCGGGTATTCACAGCTCTTATGCCGAATGATATCGCTGCCGGCGCCCCAAACTCCAAAATTAGTAATGGAGAGATTGATATTATTCATGTCATTCATGAAATAGTCATAACTGGGGAAAAAAATGTCAGAATTGCTAATTTGAGATGATGCGTTATCACACCTAATTTGATAACAGCAAAAACATGTAAGAAAAAACACAATTATTAAAGATTTTATATATAGCCGACCCCCCGTAGCGAACCGTTGCTTCATATTGACTATTTCCATATTTCAAGTGCCGCCACATAAATCATACTAATATGTCGGGCAAATATAGGCAGGGTTCGCGATTTTGGCAATAGCTTTTGAGTCTTTTTACCATAAAGAGATATTTAATTTTTAAATCAATAATGAAGTGCAAAAATAAAAAAGCCCCCGATTGGCATCGGGGGCCCAGGGTACAATTACAAAAGGATGGAGTTATCGTGATGCTCCTTCTTTACCTATCCATAAAGATTTTTATTCGAGTTTTTCTTTTATCTTTTTGATCTCTTTCTCGAGTTTCTTAATCTCCTCCCGGAGTTCGTTGATCTCCGAACTCTGATTATCGAAATGAACATCAAAGTCATCGTCGCCGAACCACCGCAGACCATAATTCTTTGAACCCGGTGCGGGAATACTGATTTGGGGCGGTGAAAATGAATATACTTCAGGTTCATACTCCGCTATTTCAACCGTCACCGCATATTCCTTTTTATCTCGTAAATAACTTATCTTGGCCTCGTCGCCTTCTTCCTTGGTTCCGATAATTTCACGCAATTCTCCAGTCGAATTGACATCTTCACCGTCAATCCCGATAATTACATCCCCGGCTTTAATTCCCGCGTTTTCCGCTGGAGATCCCTCTTTAACTTCTGCCACGAGAACTCCATTGCCGTCCTCAACTCCAAAATATTCCCCTAATTGGTCATTGATATCCAAAATTCCAACGCCGATATATCCTGACGGCTCAGAAATAAGTGAATAACCGTAATTGCGAGGACCCTTATATCCCATAATAGATTCATCAAAAGTCGATGATTTGGGTCGATTTCCAATTTTAACGATGCCTGTTTTTTCATCACCATCTCTCACAAAAACAATGTCAACTTCATCTCCCGCTTCCGTATCCAATACATAATCCCTAAGAGGAGTTGACCCGTCAATATTCTTACCATTAAATTTAACGATTATATCCTTTTTGCGCAGTCCCGCCTCTTCGGCGGGCGAACCGTCCAGGACATCGATGATAACGATTCCCTCGCTGCGAGAAAGGTTAAATGCTTCCTCGATATCGTCATCTATTGACTGGGCGTAAACGCCTATCCAGGGGTTCAAACTCCCATCATCCTTGCCGAAAGAAATATTGACCGAAAATAATGCTACTGAGAAGAAAGACAGAAGTAAGAGAGTTTCAATTGACTTCCGCTTCATAGTTTTCCTCCTGATGTTATTCAAATTCCGGGACCCGATGTCCCCATCCAATTGATTTTACCATTCTCTACAAAAGCGGTTCCATATTTCGAGCTTATTATTTTTGTGAAAATCAGATTGTGATATTTCTTCCAATTATTTCCCAGGCCAATAAGGGCTTGTTGATAAACCCAAACATAGTGTTGCGGAAGGTCTTGATTTTGTGACAACAAAATTGTGACCTGATATGTATCAAGAGCTTACAATTCAAACTACTTTTCAATTCTTTGGGCTATCATCACGACGACACCCTTATCAACACGCCCATTAAAATGGGGCTTCGGCCTTCCCAATAGGTAATGGGAAATCGCCCATATAATTATTTGTATCGAAGCTTCAAATTTTCGCCCAATTAATAAATGCAGGATAATCATCCGCCCTAATCCATAGATAGATAAATACTTATGACAATTTTTAGTTTAGCGGCAAGGCTTGGCATCGGCCTTGCAAAAGGAATCTCGAAATGGTGAATCAATTGAGAGAAAAGCGGGTGTTTGCATGAAGGTCAAATTTACTCTTACAATGGATGATGTCATTGTTGAAAACCAGCATCTTGATAATATTATCCTTGACTGGGAAGAAGAGTTAAATCAGGAGGAAATCCTGGAATTATCCCAAAAATGGATAACATCCAAGAATTTTTTGACCAGCCGAATGATCGGCTTGACCCAGGTAGGGGAATCGAGTTTAACAATTGAGCCGGTGGATTAAGTATTTTTCAAAGTTGGCCGATTATATTTATAGGACAGGAGATTAATGAGTCTGCTATCGAATATAAATAACGATATCATTGCCTCTCAGGTTTCTCAGCATCAGGAGATGCTCGATCCCATCCGGCAATTTATCGTTGACCAGTTCGGGCAGAACGGACTTTACGCGGCCTATTTTTTGGTGGCCGCATTAGTTGCGCTCGTAATATATAAATTGGTAAAACTGTCGTTTGATTTGATATTTTTTGTGGTCTTACCGGCAGCGGCAGCGGCATTTATTTTGGGGTTATTTTTGCCGTACAGCTTTTTCTATCTACTGCCGGTGACCGCCGCAGTGTTTACCCTGGGGCTGATATTGAAAAACGTAGGCCTTTCCAAAGGCTAACAAAGCCCCCTTCCCAACCCCCTGTGCGATAGAGGCCGGGATGCAATATTCCGGCCTTTTTTATTCCTTAATTACCGTGACTTCTCCGGCGTTGAAGGCTTTTCTATGCCCGCCCGGCAATTCCAATATCAAGCGTCCCTCAATATCAATATCCCGGGCAACTCCCGAAATTACTTCGTCTTTCTGCCCCAGACTGATATAACTGCCGATTAAATTAGAATATTTAACAATCCGCTTCCGCAGATTTTTTAGTCCCGACTTTTGATAAATTTGATAATCCTTTTCAAATTGGTATAAAAATTTCTGCAGCAATTCCACCCGGTGCAAATTTTGTCTTAACTCCGCCCCGACTGAAGTCCCTGTTTTTCGGATATCCTCCGGGAAATCTCCGCGTCGATGGTTAACGTTAATCCCCACTCCGACAATTACATAATGCACTTTTCCAATCTCAGCCGCCAATTCAGTCAATATTCCCGCTGTTTTGCGGCCATTTATCAGGCAATCATTGGGCCACTTGATATTCACCGCAGGCGCGTTGTAATCAGATAATATATCAGCAAGTGCCAAAGCGGTCATAATTGAAAGCCCCGGGGCCATCGTCGGCTTGATATTGGGATAGATTATAATCGAGAGATAGATGCCCTTCCCGCCGGATGAAAACCATTTTCGCCCCAACCGTCCCCGTCCGCGAGTTTGCTCTTCGGCGACGACAATAGTCCCTTCAGCCGCCCCTGCCTCGGCCATTTGACGGGCAATCATATTGGTGGATTGGACAGATTGAAAAGCGTGAATGATACGGCCTATCTTTTTTGTTCTTAGCCCGCAAAGAATCTCCGCCCGAAGCAGTAAATCCGGCGCCGATTTAAACGCGCAGTGACTATCCTTGCGAGTTTCTATCCGGTACCCCGTTTGCCGCAAAAGCTCAATTGCCTCAAGCAGCAAATCTCCATCAATTTCAAGCCTTTTTCTAAGATAGGTGAAGGAATAAAAATAACCCGGTCGGCGTCGGATGATCGCGATCAGATTATCCGACAGATCATTTAGATTTTGTTTATTCATCAGTGATAATTTTTAACGAAAAATCGGATGCCGGAGCCGAATGAGTCAAAGCTCCAACCGAAATATAATCAACTCCTGTGGTCGCTACTTCCGCCACATTGTCCAGCGTGACATTACCGGATGCCTCCAGCAAAACTCCCGTACCGTTTTCATGCTCGCGGGCGAAAACAACCATCTCCTTCAAATGCTCCGGCGATTTATTGTCCAATAGAATCCGTTCGATTTTGGCGTCGAGAGCTTCCTTTAGCTGTTCGAGACTTTCTATCTCAACCTCAATTTCAATAGCAGACGCCTCGGTATGAAAAATCTTCATAAATTTATCCGAAGCCATAAATTCACGGATTTCCGACACCGCCTCCGTCACCGAACCGGCCGCCGCGATATGATTATCCTTTATCAATACCATATCATACAGGCCAAAACGGTGATTTTCGCCTCCGCCGGTCGCGACCGCGTATTTTTCAACGTATCGCAAACCGGGAGTGGTCTTGCGGGTATCCAATATCCGAACCTTGTCCGGCCCCGCCGCTTCAACCATCTTGCCCGTCAGCGTCGCGATTCCCGACATATGCATCAGAAAATTTAAAGCCGTCCGTTCGCCGGTCAAAATCGAACGCAATCGACCCGAAAGATGCGCCACCCGGTCGCCTTTTTCGAATTTTTGACCATCTTCAATCAACATTGTGAAATTTATCTGGGGATCGACCTTGAGAAAAGTCAGCTCACACAACGGCAAACCCGCTATAATCCCGTCGGATTTGGCGACAATTTCGGCTTCGCCGGTAACCGAATCAGGCACCGTTGCCAAACTGGTAATATCGCCGGCGCCGACGTCCTCCTGCAAAGCGTTCATCACCTGTTGCAAAAGAATTTTCTCTCTGCTCGGCATAAATTCTTGATACGGTTTATTGGCCGGTTTGTCAATTATAATCAAATTTGAAAAAATCGGTTTGGGCCCGGCAATTTACTGACTATATTCCATTCACGAAAGAGGTTTGATGAAGATATCCTGGATGTGTCTTTGCAAAGAAAACAGTAGAAAGCAACTGTCGGGAAGGAGCCTGAAGGGCTCCTGCCGTCTGGCTTGATTTGTCATTGCGAGGAGTTCCGCGTTAGCGGAACGACGCGGCAATCTAAACTGTTCGGTCAGGTATTGGTCGCGCAGGCGAGTGTGACCTGACGGAAAAACCCTCTATTTAGATATTTCCATCATACCCGAATGAGGTGCGAATAATGAGAAAAAATCAAAACATAACCGTATTGGGATATGGCTCACAGGGCCGCGCGATTGCGCTCAACCTTAACGATTCAGGATTCAAAGTAACCGTCGGACTGCGGCCGCGTTCAAAATCCCGAACCAGGATCAAAAAGGATAAACTGCGCGCAATGTCCATCTTATCTGCCTCAATTGATGCCGACTGTATCATTGTCGCCCTGCCCGATCATGTTCACAAAGATATTCTGACCTATGGATTTTTCAACTTCCTCCGAAAAAAACCGGCGCTGGTATTTCTTCACGGATCCTCGATTCATTTCAAGCAGATTGTACCGCCCAAAAATTATCCTATTTATCTGCTTGCGCCTCACGCCCCAGGCTTGGCCGTTCGTGATAATTATCTGAATAAGATTCCATATTCTGCTTTTATTGCAGTACATCAGGGTGGCAAACAAAAAGGATTTGAAAATCTGACCCGACTGGCAAAAGCCATTGGCATTCCCAAAACTCATCTTGTCAAAACAACTTTTGCCGTCGAAGCCGTTGGCGATCTGTTTGGAGAGCAGGCGGTCCTTTGCGGAGGATTGGCCCGGCTTTTGAAGTTGGGATTCGAGACTCTTGTCGAAAACGGCATTCCGGCGCAGAACGCCTACCTCGAAGTTGCCTACCAGATTGACCTATTGGTTGAGCTTACAAAAAAATATGGCCTTGAGGGAATGCTCAACCGCATCTCGCCGATAGCCCGCTTTGGTTCGATCACAAACGGCCCCAAAGTCATTGACAAAAGCGTCAAGAAGCAGATGAAAAAACTGTTTGCCGAAATTAAATCAGGCGAATTTCTTAAAACCGCTGGCCGGAAGAGACTGAGTTATACCAAAAAACAACTATCCGAAGTGACCAACAAACAATTTGACCAACAAGCGAAAAAAATCAGCAAATTTTAATTCATTATGATTAAGGATACCAAACGTCGAGCCAAAAAAATCATTGAGCTTCTAAAAGCCGAGTACCCTGATTCGGGATGTTCGCTCAAATTCAAAACCGCCCATCAGCTTCTTGTTTCAACAATCCTCTCAGCCCAGACGACCGACGAGCAGGTCAACAAAATCACGCCCGGACTTTTCAAAAAATACAAATCGATACACGATTTTGCCGCGGCCGATATGACCCAACTCGAAAACAATATCAAATCAATCGGGTTGTATCGCAACAAAGCCAAATCAATCAAAAATTCCGCCGTTGCCATCCTTCATGATTTTGGCGGCAAAGTTCCCGATAAGCTGGGTGATATTATCAAACTCCCCGGCGTCGGGCGCAAAACCGGGTCGGTCATTCTCGGAACGTGGTATAAAAAGATCGAAGGGATCGTCGTCGATACTCACGTCAAACGAATCGCCAATTTGCTTGGCCTAACTGACAATAAAGACCCATACAAAATCGAACTCGACTTGATGCGATTGATTGCCAAAAAAGATTGGATTATCCTGACGCATTTACTTATAGATCACGGCCGCGCCGTTTGCATCGCCCGCCGCCCCCGCTGCGACACCTGCATACTAAATCCCCAATGCCCCTCCGCCAGGTTATAGGTATACCTGTGTAGCGACAATCCTCGGGTTGTCGCATTGTCGAAACCGCATTAATTTTGACCTGCAGAGCTGCTAACATTTTCCCCACCAATCCACTACTAAGCCCTAATCCATCCCATTTAGTATGATGCAGTATTTTTTATATCGACCATCACCCGTAGGGGCTCGTCGCGACGAGCCCGCCATAATCACCACCGATTTGATATGACCAAAAACGTTATTCTGACAAAACAAACCCATTTTGCGTGCTGTCGCTTCCTTAGCTAAGCGGTGAACCGACGGAAATAAAACTGACAGGTCACAATTTCGCTTCGCGAAATCAGGACCTGTCAGAACAAGAAAGATTTGCAAGATGAAAAGCATAATTCTTTACCGGTCGTAATCACCATCATGTTAGTAGCGGATAACTAAAAATGACAGAACAAAGCCATTCTGCCGTATCCGATAGAGGCGTATAATTCTATAAGGAATTTTTGAAAATAAAATGTGGATAACTCTTGATAAAATAATCAAAATAAACGGCATGTTTGTATGCTGGTGTTCCGAGTGAATATTATGAGCGAGAAATCCGACAAATCGACTTGAATGTGATGTCCCGCACTGGCGGGTTTATTCTATATGTCATGCCAGCGAAAGCCAAGCGGAGTTAAAAGAAAATGGAAAATCTGGGATATAGCCAAAGTCTCCATGGATTCCAGCTTGCGTTTCGCTATCGCGAAACTTGCTGGAATGACACCGAATTATATTTCCCGCGTAGCGACAACCCTCGGGTTGTCGAATTGTCGAAACCGCAGGGGTTTCGACCTACAATTCTGAAAACACGCCTTTGCCTGCTACTTCGACGGTTTCAATTGCATATAGGCGATAACGAACAATATGCCAAAAATCAGATCGCAGATGGCGAACGGTTTCCAAATCCACGGCAGGCCGGTAATAATCCAATGACTGAATACCGTCCCGCAGTAGGCGACTTTAAGAAGGATGCCATAGATAATAAAATGACGCCACGCAACCGTGTTGCGAGCAATGGCTATAAACATCAGGCCGAAGATAATTAAAAGCGCCGCCGGAAATTGAATGTAACCGATGTGATTGGGCGGAGTGATATTGTACATCTCGAAGATGGACATCCCGAACAGCAAAAATAAAAGTCCCAGGACTAAGTCATATATCCCGCCGATCCAGAATAAAATTGAAATCCATTTGTGTGATTTCATAATTGACTCCCTTGCGATAAACGCTCCTTGCACAGAGCTATTTATGCTTTTTTATATATTTGCGCAACTGGCCTTTAAACTTCTCGCGGCGCTTTTGAGTTACATCATCGCTGTAGATTTTTTTAGCCAGTGAATGAAATCCGTCGCGAAGCTCGGCCGGGCTCATGTTCTTCGGGATAAAATTAACGTCAAACAGGCTCAGTTTGTGCCAGGCGTTTTCTTCAATGATTCTATTTTCTGATTGGAGTCTCTTGTACAAAGGCGTCCCGGGAAATGCGGTTTGAATTGTAATTTGAACCTCGGCCAAATCGCTGTCCTCGACAAAATTAAAAACAGTATCGAAAATATCCGCCGTTTGGCCGTCAAGCCCCAGAACAAAACAACCGTTGACGCTGATGGCATGCGATTGAATCGTCTGAATGGCGTCTTTGTATTTGGCCCATTGCTTCAATTTCCAGTTGCTTCTGATTTCCAAACCATTCAGTGGCGATTCAAGCGGACTTTCAAGTCCGATAAGCACCTGGGCGCACCCGCTTTCGCGCATCAGTTTCAGCAAATCGGGATGTTTGGCGATTGATATATCCGTTTCTGTAAACCAGCGGATATTGCGCTTTTTTATCTCCGGCAATAGTTCTTTCCAGTAGGAAATATTAATAAACGTGTTGTCGTCGGCGAATTCAATAAACGGTTTGGGCCAGATATCGAGAATTGCGTCTATTTCGGCCAGGACTTTTTCAGCCGGTTTTTGCTTGTACTTGCTCGTAAGCAATGTTGAACTGGCGCAGAATTCACATTGATGCGGACAGCCGCGGCTGGTCTGGACCGTCAGGCGATTATATTTGTTAATATCCAAGAGATTGAAAGCGGGCAGAGGCGCATTGTTTAAATCATATTCGTCATCAATCGAGCCATAAAATGGTTTGAGTGATTTATTCTCGGCGTCCTTAAGGACATCAAGCCAGCTCGGTTCGCCTTCACCAATGACAACGGCGTCGCAATGAACTTTGGCTTCTTCGGGAACGAAACTGACGTGCAGGCCGCCCATAACAACTGGAATATTATTCTCGCGATAGATGTCGCCTAATAAATAGGCTTCGTTTATCTGGGCGCCGTAGCTGGAAATAGCCACGAGATCATAGTTCTGCGGAACGGAATTGCCTTTGATGCTGTCCTGTATGTCGGCAATTTCGTAATAGTCGACTTGATGAGATTTGGGAGTCATGCCGGCCAGGGTCAAAAGGCCGAGGCTGGGAAGCGATGCGATTATTTTACTTCTTTCGACGAATCCGGGTAATGTCAGGCCCATCTCGAGAAGTTCGGTATCGGCGACCCGGATACCGCTCATGGCAATAAGTGCGATTTTCATTCGAATAATACTCCATATAAGAATATTCCGACACCAAGAATCAGACTGACAACGGGAATAAAAAACAGGTGCCGGAAAATCATTTTGTACGCCGATAGATAACAGACGACAGGCATGGACACAGCGCCAACAATGAGCATGATTGATGTAATAGGATAACCCGGCAGGTTGAGCGCATTAAGGGTTAATCCGTAAACCAGATTGATAAATCCGATTCCGAAAAACGCAATATGTCCAAGGCGAATCATTCGGCGGGGCCATGAGGAGTAACCCCCGAGCCAGTCTTCTTTGTAAAAAAACATTCCCGTCACGGCTCCGGCAACAAATCCCAGTAAGATTCCAATCCACCCGGCATACAGATTGATATTTTCCATGGCCAGTCCTTTGTACGAATAATGTACGAAAATACCTACGAAGGCATGCTTGAAACTATGATTTTTTATGCAGGAATGCAAACCGCTAAATGATATTTTTTATACCAGGCCCCAATTTGGCTGATTTGGTCTATTAAACTTTACTTGACTTTGAATCTGAGCGTGGGTATTATCTTATGCTGGAGTAAGTTGGACGATTTATTTTGGGGAGATATGCCGATTGATTTATAGTATCATAATGGCTGGGGGAAAAGGCGAGAGGTTTTGGCCTCTGTCGAGCGAGTCCCGGCCCAAACAGTTACTGTCGATTACCGATGACAAATGCATGCTTGAAGTTACAATAGAGAGGATTGATGATTTTATCCCAATAGATCAGACAATTGTTGTCGCCGGTGAGAACATTAAAGACGCGATTCTGGTTAAATGTCCACTAATAAAAGATGAGAACATGCTATGCGAGCCGCATGGTCGCAATACCTGTCTGGCGATAGGTCTGGCAGCCATTCATTTGCAGCAGCGTGATCCTGAAGGCATTATGGTTGTTCTGTCGGCCGACCATTTAATTGAGCCGGCCGAGAAGTTGGTGGAAACTATAAAGGCCGGAACGAAGATTGCCGCCAAACAGGATAATTTGATTACGATTGGCATAGTTCCCTCGCGCGCTGAAACCGGATATGGTTACATCGAACTGAGTGATGAAAAATATGAGGTCGACGGAATCTCGGTTTGCAAAGTATCGGCATTCAAGGAAAAGCCACGACCAACCGTAGCTCAACAATATTATTATGGACGCAAACATCTGTGGAACTCGGGGATGTTCATCTGGTCGGTGGGATCGATATTAAAAGCTTTTGAAAAGCATATGCCGGAGATGTACCAGCAACTATTAGAGTACTCTGAGCATATCGGGAAGAGTAGCGAAAAAAAGGCT
Source organism: Candidatus Zixiibacteriota bacterium (assembly GCA_043819555.1). Lineage (GTDB taxonomy): Bacteria > Zixibacteria > MSB-5A5 > GN15 > JAAZOE01 > JAZGGI01. Next base: position 16,151 of record JBDREQ010000003.1, read on the forward strand.
CGAATAAAATTGTACATCGAGGCCGAATCGGTATCGATTGATGTTGCCATTCTGGAGCAAGCTGATAATGTTCTGACCCTGCAGGGCAAATTCACGTGGGATGATATCGGCAGCTGGTTGGCATTGCAACGATTCAAGCATACCGATAAGGAAAATAATGTCGTCATCGGCCAGGCGATTTTGTCGGATACTTTTGAATCCACGATTGTAAATGATACCGGAGGTCTGGTGGCTGCACTGGGAGTTTCAGATTTAGTGATTGTCCGAACCGGCGATGTCTTGTTTGTGGCTCACAAAACGCATCTTGATAAAATAAAAGGATTACTGAACATAATCGAGTCCGATGAAGATTTGAGGAAGTTTCTCTAAATGCTGGTCAGAAATGCATTAACGATTATCCTGGCATTCGGCTTTCTCGCATTCAGTTTATCATGCACCAAGCGCGCATCCACATTGTCAGAGCCAGCCGAGCCATCGGCTGGCGCTCTGCCTCTTGATCCTTTGGCAACTTCGATAGATCGTGAAGTGGTTCCTGAAATTCATCCCATTAATGTGATGGCGTTTCCGGATGCTGGCGATTCTCTGGTATCGCCGCTATCCCATTCTTTCAGTGCTCTTGATTCGTTAGAATCCGGAACCTCTCCGACCGACGTTTATCGTGTTCAAATATTTACTTCGCGTTTATATAATGAAGCCCGGAAAGAAAAGGCAATTGCCGATGAAGTATTCAATCTCCCCGTTTATCTTGATTACGAAGTGCCATATTATAAGCTCCGTATCGGGGATTTCGCCAAACGGGAAGAAGCCGAAAACATGATATCCGAGATTCGCTCGATTGGGTATCGGGGAGCCTGGGTGGCAAGAGTTAATTTGCGAGTTCGTCCGGAACCGAAGATTTTAATTGATGAAGAACCGATTCTACCCAGCCCGGAAACCGATTCAGCCAGAACCATTAATGAAGGTGTGAATGAAAACCCGGAGTATGAAAGGTGAGTCGGGAAATAAAGTGTGATCCGAACCGCCCTGAAGGTAAAACAATTGATACGATCATAATTGCGTTAAACGGGAAGAAGATTATCGTTTTGCCGACCGAAACTCAATATGCTTTATCAATTCGAGCGGACGAATCGGCTCTGAAAAAAATAGAACAGATTAAAAAAAGAAATATGGATTCGAAACCAGCTTTATTTGTAAAAGATTTGGATATGGCTGAGAAATTCTGCATAATAAATAAAACCGCTCGGCATCTGGCGGATAAGTTCTTACCCGGACCGCTGACTCTTATTGTTCCGGAAAGAATCGGACAGGATTTTATCTCTTCCGAGTACAAATCCGAGTTCGGTTTCGGTTTGCGCCTTTCATCGTCGCGGGTGATTGAGGCCGTAATGGCAGGCATGGATCGCCCCGTGACGGCAACATCGGCCAATATCAGCGGTCAAGACAGTTCTTCGGATATCAATGAAATCAGGCGAGATTTAAGTGATAATGTTGATTTATATGTTGATGCCGGACAATGTCGGGGAATTATGCCTTCGACAGTAGTATGGGTCGGGGACGGGACGAAAGTTTTGAGACCGGGAATTATACCAGTAAGTGCTATTGAAAAAGCCTTGGCGGAAATAAATTAAATGAGCCGATTCAAAGTATTATTTGTATGTACCGGCAACACCTGTCGCTCGGCAATGGCCGAAGGCGCTTTGCGAGTACTGCTCGAGGGTCGCGGGATAGATTATATTGATGTTTTATCGGCCGGAACCGGAGCGATTCCGGCTTGTCCGGCAACATTGTATGCAATTGAGGCCGCCAAGACGTGGCATGCCGATATTTCCAGGCATCATTCTCGACCATTATCGCCTGAACTGCTGGAGGAATCTGATTTGATTTTTGCCATGACTTCAGGTCATTACCGAACGATAATTTCGATGAGTCCTGAGGCGGTTGACAGGACATATCTACTCAAGAAATTTCCAGAGACCGGTGACGAAGGTGACGGCGTCGCCGATCCAATTGGGGCTTCCCTGGATATGTATAATCATACTTTTCTGGAAATTGGCGAGGAATTGGGACGGATATTTTTGGATATTATTGAATTAGCCAAAAAGAAAAAGGGGTCGGCCGGGGCAAATGATTAGGACATTAATAAAAAATGCAACAGTTTTTTTAATTGTTGTCGGCGGTTTGGCGCCCCTTGGTTATTTTGCCCGGGTACAATATGGTGCGGCGCAAGATAATGTTCCCAATGAAAACACATCAGCATTTGATGCCCCCGAAGAAATCAGCCGTTATATTGAAAATAATGCCTTTGGGGTAGGTGAGAAGCTTAATTTTGATATTGGATATGGTTTTATAAATGCCGGTACGGCGACAATGGAAGTCGAGCAATTAATTGAATATAACGGGCGTCCGGCATATCAGATTATAACGACCGCCAATTCAAATAAATTCTTTTCGTCTTTTTATCCGGTCAAAGACCGAGTTGAATCAATCATGGATGCCATCGGGCTTTTTTCCTGGAAATTTGATAAAAACCTGCGGGAAGGAAAATATCGAGCGCACCGGAAATATGAATTTGATCAGATTAATCATTCGGTGATTTATAAAAATGACACTATTGAAATAGCTCCTTATGTTCAGGATGCCTTATCAATTTTGTACTTTATTCGTACTCAGAAACTCGAAGTAGGCAAATCCATAATCGTGGAAAACTTCACGGATGGAAGGAAATATCCTCTGGAAGTTAAAATCCAAAAACGCGAGACAATTAAAACCAAGGCTGGAAAGTTCGATTGCCTGGTAGTTGAGCCGATTCTTCAATCGGCTGGAGTTTTTAGGCACGAAGGCAAACTTACCGTTTGGATGACTGATGATCGTTTGCGCCTTCCGGTTTTAATGAAATCGAAAGTTGTCGTGGGATCAATTTCGGCCGAATTGACCGATTATACATTGGGGCAATTGGAGGAGTTTTGAATAAGAAATTTGATTCGGTCGATTTGGGACGGATAAGAACAATATCGTTAAAATCGCGCCCATCATTGGCAACGATAAAATCTTTAGCCGGGATTCCATCGACTGCGGGGGCAGATAGATTTTTTGATAATCTTCCCAGATACTTAAAAGCTAATGATCTAAAGGATTTAATTACCGGTATTATCAAGGCTCGCAAGAAAAATAAACCGGTTATTATCATGGCCGGGGGCCATTTGATTAAACTCGGATTATCACCGGTCATTATAGATTTAATGAAAGCAGATTTGATCACCGGAATTTGCCTAAATGGATCCGGCGTTATTCACGATTGTGAAATAGCAATCGCAGGAAAAACATCAGAAGATGTGGCGGCCGGTATCGGTGATGGAAGTTTTGGGATGTCGCGCGAAACATCTTGTATATTTTCGGAAATTGTCAAGATGGCTGAAGATGGCAAAATTGGTTTGGGACAAGCATCGGGAGAAATACTGGTCTCAAAAAAAACGCGTTTTGAGAAATATTCTCTTTTGGCGACCTGTACAAAGTTGAAAATACCGGCCATGGTGCATATCGCCGTTGATACCGATATTGTTTGCCAGCATCCCGAGTATGATGCCGGAGCCGCGGCTCAAGCCAGTCATCGGGATTTTAAGATACTGGCGCATCAAATATCCACTGGAGAAAACGGCGGAGTGTTTATTAACATCGGTTCAGCCGTTATTTTACCAGAAGTATTTTTGAAGGCGCTTACTGTGGCGCGCAATGTTTACGGACGACCGAAAAAAATAATCACGGCCAATTTTGATATGATTATGCATTATCGCCCTTCGGTCAATGTTGTTAAGAGGCCGACTATGCATGGAGGAACCGGATATAATTTTGTCGGCCATCATGAGATTATGATCCCTTTGTTGGCCTGGGGGCTTAAATCTAAACTATATAAATCGCTTAGGCGAAAAAACGTCTGAAATAAAATTAACGGAGTCAAATGTTATGGCACAACTGGTTGAATGTGTTCCCAATTTTTCGGAGGGGCGCCGCCCTGAAGTAATCGATGAAATTATCCGGGAAATTACGTCGGTTGAAAATATCATTCTTTTAGATAAAGAAATGGATCCCAGTCATAATCGGGCGGTGGTTACATTCGTGGGTCCCCCGATGGAAGCGAAAGAAGCCGCATTTCGGGCTTATAAAAAAGCCGCCGAATTGATTGACATGCGCGAGCATTCCGGCGAGCATCCTCGTATGGGGGCTACTGATGTTTGCCCGTTTATCCCTATCTCAGAAATTACCGTAAAAGAATGTGTTCAGCTGGCCAAAGAACTGGCTCAGGACGTTGGTGAAAAGCTTCAGATACCGGTTTTCTTATACGAGGATGCGGCGGCTACGCCAGGTAGAAAAGATTTGGCAAAAGTTCGCCAGGGGGAATATGAAGGATTGAGCAGAGCAATCGGCAGTAATCCAGGGAATAAGCCTGATTATGGGCCGGAGAAAATAAATCTCAAGGCGGGCGCGACGGCAATAGGTGTCCGGATGTTTCTGGTTGCGTTTAATGTCTATCTTGACACCAATAATATTAAAGTCGCAAAAAATATTGCCAAGGCGATTCGTTCCCGTTCAGGCGGATTTATGTATTGCAAGGCGCTTGGATTTGAAATCAAAGAGCACAATTGCGTTCAGGTTTCAATGAACCTGGTCAATTACAAAAAGACCCCGATTCACAGGGTTTTTGAAACGATAAAACTTGAGGCCGCCCGATATGGCGTAAATGTCACCTCTTCGGAAATTGTCGGATTAGTTCCCAATGATGCTTTGATAAAGGCGGTCGATTATTATTTGCGATTTGAGAATTTTTCCAAAGATCAGATATTTGAGGAAAAACTCAAGAAATCAGCCGAGATGCAAAAAAGTTCGGTTGATGAATTTTTCAATGATGTTGCGGCGGCCACGCCCGCCCCCGGCGGCGGATCGGTGGCATCGGCGGCCGGGGCTCTCGGAGCCGCTCTGGCATCAATGGTCAGTCGTTTAACAGTGACTAAGAAAAAATATAAAGCGGTTCATGATGAACTTTCTGCCATTCTAACACGCAGCGAAGTTTTACGAGCCGAACTGGCGGATTTGATTATCAAAGATAAAGAAGCGTTTGAAAAAGTAATGGCCGCATTTAAACTGCCTAAAGACACTGAAGGAGAAGTCAAACATCGGGCAAATGTGATAGAAGATGCCAACAAGGGAGCGTCGTTGGTACCATTGAAAGTCGCCGAGAAATCGCTTGATGTATTATCCCTTCTGAAAGTCATTGCTGAAAAGGGGAATGAGAATTCCATAACAGATTCCGGTGTCGGCGCTCTCATGGCCAAAGCCGCTATGGATGGAGCCATTTTGAATGTTCGTATTAACCTTTCCGGCCTTTCGGATAAAGATTTTGTCAAGAAACTCTCGGGTGAAATTGAGAGTTATAAAGCTCGGGGAGAAGCGCTGGCTGATGATGTTGCGCGTATTGTAGAGCAGAAACTAATTAATGCCTGACCTGATTGATTTGCATATACATACCGACCATTCTGACGGTCGGCAATCTTCGGTTGAAGCCGTAAAATCCGGATTATCATTGGGATTGAAAGCTATTGCCATAACCGATCATGATGCCGTTTCGGGAGTTGTCGAGGCGATTGATTATGCCGCCGGCAAAGAAATTGAAGTTATTTCGGGAATCGAATTATCGGCTTCCAAGACAGACGATGATATTCATATTCTCGGTTATCTTTTCCGAACCGATGACGAGGGATTGTTGGAAGCGATTGATAGATTCCGAAAGATTCGCTTCGACCGGGGCAAAAAGATGGTTGAGCGTCTGGGTAATCTTGGTATAAAGGTAGATTACGATGAAGTAGTGGAATTGGCCGGCAAAGCGCCCATAGGGCGGCCGCATGTGGCTGAGGTAATGGCACAACGGGGAGTTGTTTCGAGTTACGATGAAGCGTTTCGAGATTATCTGACTCTAAACGGACCCGTTTACGTTCCCAAAGCCAAACTGACTCCGCGTGAAGCGATTGAGCTTATCCATAATGCCGGAGGAGTGGCGGTCATGGCCCATCCCGGACTGACTAATGAGGATGATTTGATTGAGGAAATGGTATCTTGGGGATTGGATGGCATTGAAATTTATCATCCGACTCATAGACCGGCGAAACGCAAGAAGTATCGGAAACTGGCCGAGAGATTGGGCTTGTTTTGTACCGGAGGCTCCGATTCGCACAACCGGACCGGGCGATATGGAAATATCGGCCATGAAAAGGTACCGTATGAATATTTAACCGTGATGAAATCCGTCTGGGAAAAACTGCGGAATTGATTTGGAACAGGAGATTTCTTTTGAAAAAAATACTGTTTTTGATGATTATTATTCTATGTGTCCAGAATATCTATGCTGGCAAGATGTCGGATGAGGAATGGCTTCAGTACGCCTCTGATGTAAAAACATATCTGGAAGAATATAAAAATAGAATGGCTACCGGCGAAGAACAGCCGATTAAGTGCGGAACGCCTATCTTTCTTGATTTGAATAACAAGCGGCCGGATAATCTGGCCGCCGGGGTCCTTGATTTTGGCGATAGGCTGGATTCTATGTCGTTTACATATGGTACCGCGCATTTCTTATTTCACTATACCGACACTGGCCCCGATTCAATTTATCAATTTAACAAACAGGATAGCCTGCCGGGAACGCCAAATTATATTTTTATGGCAAGCAAATTTTCCGAGCAGGTATATGCCCATTTAATCAATGATCTGGGATATGACGTGCCTTTATCAGATGGATATTACAATGGCGGCGGCGATGGAAGAATCGATGTTTATTTTTCCGATGTTCCGTTTTATGGGGCGACATTCGCTGATTCTATGGTTACGCCGGTTACATATACTTCATATCTATATATGGAAAATGATTACTTTGGTTTTCCCAGTTATCAAAATGATCGTTTGGCGGCGTTGTCGGTAACTCTGGCCCATGAACTTTTTCATGTTATCCAATTTAGTTATGATATTGGGGAAATCGAAACAACGCCGTTCCCCGGTGATTTAAATGCTTCATGGATTGAAATGTCGGCGACTTTTATGGAAGAAGAACATTTTGATAATGTCAATGATTACGAGAAGTTTTACCTAATCTTCTTCTATAATTTCCCGCATTATTCTTTGCGCTTCGGAACCTATCGCGCGGGCGCTCAGGAAAACAGGAATTTCCATATGTATGGTTCAGTCGTATGGCCGTTGTTTCTTGCCCAAAAGTACGATTCTGAAATTATAACTCAGATTTGGGATAGTTGCCGTGCGATTCCGGGGCCAAATTGGGTATCCGCTACCAATGATGTCATTAATACCCGATCGGGAGGATCGGAGACGTTATCGAGCTTATTTCGGGAATTTACTTTATGGAATCTATTTACCGGACTGAGAGCGAGACCGGGCGAGTACTTTGAGGAGGCGAATCTTTATAATATGGTTCTCCTGGCCGATGAAGTTAATTCTTATCCGGCGGTTATTCAGGTCGCTGATTCACTTTTGCCGGATTGCTGGGCCGCGAATTATATCATGCTGAATAATCTGACGGCAATGACACAAGGCATTAGAATTATTTTTAATCCTGCCCCGGGATACCCTTGGAATTTGAGGGTGGTTGGTCTGCCATCGAATGTATCTACCGGTCAGATATATATTGATCCCGAAATTTATGATGAAAATACGACCCATATATCAATTCCAAACGCTTCCAGTTTTAACCAGATAGTTTTGATTCCTTCGATATTGGGGACCCTTGATTCGACCGTGGATTATTCGATGGTTGTATCGGCATTGGGTGAGGGAGTCATACGACCCAATGGCGGAGAAGTCCTTTATGCCGGTATGCAATATGATATATCGTGGTTTTTTGGCGATTCTGTCACAACGGTCGATATTGATTTATCAACCGACAATGGTGTAAGTTGGAGCGATATTGCCGAAGTTAACAATCAGAACGCTACCTACTCATGGACTATTCCCGAGTTCACATCCGCAGAGTGTTTAATTCGAATAGCCGATGTCGATAACCTGTCCAATTTTGATATATCCGATGCCATTTTTACGATTGATGTTGCCGGCGGGAACCGGATATTTGATCCTTATCCCAATCCCGGCTGGATTCAGTCGCATGATTCGGTGACATTCAAAGCGGTTATCGCGCCGGGTAATTCCAACCAGGCGATGAAAGTTACCATCCTGAATATGGCCGGAGAAAAGATCAGAGATATAGATATGAGTTTATCCGGGACCGGCAGTCTTACCATCGGATGGAATTTCAAAAACAACGATGGAGAAGTAGTGGCGGCCGGGCCATATATGGCTGTGATTGAACTCGGCGGTGAAACACATTTGAAAAAAATTATGGTTTTGCGATGATGAAACGCAGTCGGCTTATAGCCAGAGTGGCGATTTTTTCCGCTCTGGCTTATGTCTTCGCGTACGCCAGTTTTTATATTCCCAATGTCAGTTTGATTTTTATTGTGATATTTACCGCTGGGGCTATTTATGGTATTCGGGTGGGGATACTTGTGGGAGGCATTGGTGAATTTTTATGGACTGTATTTAATCCGTTTGGCATGACTACAATCCCAACGATGGTTTCGCAAATTGTCGGAATGATACTGGTAGGCATACTGGGCGGATTTTTGTACGGTTTTCCTTTTCTCAAAAAAGTGTCACTAACCGGATTTATCATCTTCGCTATTTATGGTCTGCTGTCGGGACTTGTTTTTCAGATTTTGTTAAACGGTGTCGAAGCCTGGCTGTACGGCCCTTTTTGGGAATACCTGCTGGCTGGAATGTCATTTGCGTTGTTTACAATTTTCTCAAATATGGTGATATTCCCGGTCTGTTATCCGGCGATTGTCAGGCTGTACAATACGGAGAATAAAATTGAAGTTTAGGCCTTTTTTGCTATTAATTTATATTCTGATGATCATGAATGTCGTTCCGGTTTATGCGGGGACGATGCCCTCGGATTCCGCATTCAATCCAATTGATAGCCTATTCACAATTAACAGTATTTCAAATAATCTCAGGGACAGCCTTTTTAATGCCGAAAGCCTGGCGATTGATTCTCTTGGATTTGAATCGACTGCTGAGAAATATATCCCGGCCGTGAAAATCATTGATAGTCTGAATTTTTATTTTGTCCGTCAATGGCATGATTTTGATGTTCTTAAATTTGATCTTTATCCACGGGATGCGGCTGGATTCTTGATGGGTGAAGCATCTTATTATCGATTGTCATATCATGAAACCCCGTTGCGAACAACGGTTGCTCCTTTTGGTTTGCCCGGTCGGCAATTGTATGTCACCGATGGCAGTGTACCATTTATGCCTTACGATAGAACGATTCCGCCTGATGGAATGCCTGATTTTTCCGATTTTTCTACGGGCGATATTAATCGGGCTGGGATTATCGAAGGCCCGCTGGCGGCGTTGAATTCGTTTGACGGTGAAATATCAGCATTGTATATGGAACCATTTGCGATCCCCGAAGGCGAAGCTGAATCTCAATTCATTGTTGAGAGGGGCGCATACGGATATGCTTATACCCGGGGACGATTGGCGCGGATGTTTGGAAATCGGTTCGGCGTCGCCTTTTCGACCGACTATCGCAACGGCGACGGATATAATCCGAACGCCAATGATAACAGTTATTATGTCAAAACGCGGATGGTCGCGCATCTGATGAAAAATACCGATATCGAGTCGAGTATCCACGTCTATCGCCGCAAAGGGAATTTTCCGGTTATGCCGGATTCGGGCGGAAATACTTTCAATCGTTTTCGACGAGACAATAAAATCAGTGTGAGTATTACGCGGCATGATTTTCTAGGCGGGCAAGTGACCGGCAATCTCTACTATCAATCATCCCGATCAGGATATTTTTCTTTTTCATCGACAGTGTTTCGGACTGTTAAGCCGCTATACTATTCATCACAAATTGCCTACACTAAGTCTCATAACGCCGGAGTGTTTTATTTTTCGATTCAAGGCGGGGAAAATAAGTTCGATATAAATCATCAATATTTATCGCAAAATTATGGTATGCTTACAATCGCCGATTTTCGCTCATTTTTGGGCGGGCAACAGTTTATCTTCGCGCGGTTGAAGAATGCTGAAACAGACCATCCAGCGATAGAGGGTGCCATCGGATGGTCGCATGAATTGAGCCAGAGTTTAAAATCGAAGATTTCGTTGGGATATTTGACGAGATTTCCGACTTTGGATGAGCGTTACACCGATTTCCGTTCGGGTTCAATTGGCAGTCAGGGTATTCTCGCCGGTCAGTATTCCGAAGGCGGCAATCCCGGATTACAGCCGGAAAAGAAATTAATAGGCAACGTCGGCTTGCAATTTAAAAAAGAGAATTATGATATATCGGTATCGGCCAACGCCGGTACGCTGAATCGGGCCATATATTATGACCGTCGTTTTACTCAGGTTTATACTGCAGGTGAAGTTATACCTCAGAACGATTCCATACATTTTGTTGATTTAAATCTATCCGGATCATTTTCGAATTTTGGGCCGTTCTATGGTTCGGTTTCGGCGACAATGCGTAAGGTTGAATCGGAAAGGTATGGAAATCGGCCGCCATATTCTCCACGGTGGCAAATATACGGACGGCTTGGAATAAAATATCATATAACAAGATATGATATTTATTTGCGATTTTTCGGGGAAATGAGCCATGCCGAACAGCCCCTTTCATATAATATAGAGCAGCTCGAAACCGTACCTCTTATTTCATGGGGCGTCAACGCATCGATGCAGACATTTACGTTTTATTACCTGATGCACAACGCGACGGGTCAAGTTTATCCGGCGCCGGAAGGGTACGGATATTTGGGATGGTTCTATAGCTGGGGGATAAACTGGAAATTTTTCGATTGAGGTTATCATGATTACTCGGGACGAAGCCGCCGTTTTGGTGGAACAAAAAGTTAAAAATACAAATTTGCGAAAGCATATTTATGCCGTTGAGTCGGGCATGATTCGGCTGGCTGAGCATTTTGATGAAGATACCAGAATCTGGGGTTTGACCGGACTTCTGCATGATCTCGATTATGACAAAACGGTTAAAAGTCCAAACAAGCATACTTTTATCACGGAAGAATGGCTCCAGCCATACGATTTGCCCGATGAAATGATGCGGGCGATCCGGTGTCACCCGGGGCATGAACCATGTATTTCCCGACTGGACTGGGCCTTGTACGCGACCGACCCAACCACCGGATTTCTGGTTGCCTGTGCCTTGATGCACCCCGACAAAAGGCTTGAGGGAGTCGATACAGAGTTTATGCTGAGGCGATTTAAGGAAAAACGGTTTGCCGCCGGAGCCGAGCGGGAAAATATCTCCGCCTGCTCAAACCTTGGATTGGAACTGCCCGATTTTCTGATTTTGATAAAAGAGGGTATGCTTAAGATTGGTGATGTGCTGGGGTTGTGAAATAGAGATTTCGCTTTATAAAAAAAATCGGGAGTCAAGGGGAGCTCCCGATTTTTTATTGCGTGTCGAAAGGTACAAAAAAGTGTGATTTTACAAATCTATTACCAATCCAATTCATCTAATTCAGGGATAAGCTCGCATAGCTCATCAAAAGTATCTTCCATATCTTCAACTTTTTCTTCGAGTTTATCGCCAACTTCTTCAAGCTCGTCGCCGTATTTTTCCAGTTTATCGCTCATCTTTTCCATTTCATCTTCATACTCTTCGAGTTCATCTTCCATCTCTTCCAGCTCATCCTCATAATCTTCCAGAGCATCTTCATAGTCGTCCCAGTCGTCATAGTCCCAGTAAATGCCGTTTAGGCTGCTACTCAAACTCAACATGGCTTGCCTGCTGGCTCGCCGGCCGATGATGGCGCCGATTTTGCCCATTTTACCGCCATAACTGCCCATGACTCCGCCGATTTTTCCCATTTTCCTGCTGATCTCGGATACATCCTTAGCTTGATTATAATACTCTTCCAATAGTTTTTGCGCCTTGGCATCGGTTTTTATTCTTTCGCCGTTTATAAACAGCTCAAATTCCTCAGTAATTTCTATTTCGTCATCCATCTCGTCATTATAGAGAATTAAAGTACCGTCATCGAAATCAATACTGAGACCGTCGCTGTGATAAAAGCCATGATTATAGTCATGGTCATGGTTGAAATCAAAATCAAAGTCAAAATTTAAGTCGAAATCGTGATCATTATGGCTTCTTAGTTCGCGTACCACTTTTGAAGTGCGCTTCTTATTGTATTTTTTATATTTTTTCTTGTAATTTGAATCGGCGAGTATTGGAACCGCCAGAAGACATGCCAAAATAAATATCAAAAACTTTTTCATTGTAAAACTCCTCATCTACTGTACATTGCCAGTTACCTATTATAAAGACGATTTTTTAACAGGTAAGGTTGCCTCAAAATTCCGAAAAATATACACAAAAAAACCGGCCGCTAAGGGCCGGTTTTCTAAAATTGATTGTAAATTGACTAATGCCAATCCAATTCGCGAAGTTCGGGGATAGTCTCAAACATTTCATCAAAGGCGTCTTCCATATCTTCTATTTTTTCTTCGAGCTCGTCGGCACGGTTTTCAAGTTCTTCCGCCCGCCGTTCGATTTTTGCTTCTTCCCTCTCCATTTCATTTTCCAGATCCTGTTCATCATAACTGGTCAGTAAAAGCTTGAATACTCCGCCAATAGCCTTCAAGCCTATTCCGGCTCCGGCCAGGCCAATTTTGCCGCCTTCAATCCCGATTTGAACAGCTTCATCGACAATACCATAAACTAAAGTATGATATTCTCTTACGAGTTCTTGCTGTTCGGCATTTAATTCAATTTCTTCATCATTAACGAAAAGTCGGTAGTTTTCCGTTATCTCGACCTCATCATCTGTAAATTCATAATATAAGATGATTCCATCATCATTGAGGTCGACTTCAATATCATCCATCGCAAAGGCGTGGCCGTCAAATATTGAATAATTATAGTTTTTGTGGCCTGCCAGAGTTGGAATTGTCAGAATAATCAGGAAGGAAAAAAGATAAATAATTGATTTTTTCATCGTTAGCTCCCATCAGATATTAAACAATTGCACCTGTATTATTTGACGGATTCGGGCCAAAAAAGTTGCATCGGTGCAGCCGGTTATGAATAAGCCGGGCTTCAATTTAAAAATCCTCCTTTGACCTTTTGACCGTTAAATGCTATACTTATAAGCATATGTCAGGCTTTCGCGATATTATCAAAAAGGATGTAATTTCCTGGGCATTGTACGATTTCGCCAATACCATATATTCCATGAATATCCTGTCTCTCTATTTCGCCGGCTGGCTGGTCGTTGACATGGGATATAAAGATATTTACTACTCAATGGCATATTCAATTTCAATGTTTGCTTCGGCCATACTTATGCCGGCATTTGGCTATTTTTCCGATAAACCTTCCAGGTCCTCAGATAAATCATCCCAGAAAAAACTGGTAATGCTTGCAATTTTCACGTTCGGGGCGGTAATCTCTGTATTCGCATTTTCTCTGGCTCCGGCATCGGGCATATTTTTAATTTTATTCTTTTTCATGCTATCCAATTTCTTCTTTGAAGGGGGGCATAGTTTTTTATAACGCTCTTTTGGATTCAGTCTCCAATAGCGGAAATGTGGGAAAGATATCGGGTTTTGGAGTTGCCCTTGGTTATCTTGGGTCAATCGTCGGCATGATACTGGTTTTGCCATTTGTCACCGGCTCTTTATTTGGTCTTGAAATTCCTTTTATATCGGCTGGAGGTAAATCGGCGGCATTTTTGCCAACAGCCATCTATTTCGCAATTTTCGCCATACCGATTTTTCTGTTTGTTCGGGAAAAAACAATAACGCGTTCTGTTCATATCAATAATACTACGGATAGCCATAGTCTGTTGACCGCATATAAAAATGTCTGGAAATCACTGACATCGACAAAAAAGTACCCCGGATTACTGCGATTTCTGATTTCCGATTATTTTTTTGAAGACGCGATTGCCACGGTAATTATTTTCATGGCCGTATTCATTGAACGAGTGCTGGGAATGGGAGACAGCGAGAAAACTTTATTTATGATGATCTCAACGGTATTCGCGATGATTGGGGCTTATATTTTCGGAGTTTTGGCGGATAGATATCATCCCCGGAAAGTGTTATCGTTTATTGTCGGCGGGTGGGTCATAACGCTTGTTGTTTTTTCAGTAAACAACGTTCCCACAATTTTCTGGATATCCGGGCCGATTATCGGGATGTTGTTGGGCGGAGTTTGGGCCGTGTCGCGGCCGCTTTTGATTCTCCTAACGCCTCGGGAAAAACTTGGTGAATTTTTTGGCCTGTTTTCGATTTCCGGTCGAGCCGCGGCAATTTGCGGACCGATGGTCTGGGGTGCGGTCGTTTATTTGTTCTCTCAGGATTTTTTTATAGGGCAGGTTATTGGCAGGTTATTTGATTTATCGGATGTTGCCGCAACGAAGCTGCCATATCGTCTGGGTGTATTGGCATTGGCGATAATGATGGCATTTGGATTGTACATTTTTAGAAAGGTTCCTTTAGTTGAAAGAGAAATCGATGCGTGCTCAAACAATAGAATATTATCAGAAACGGGCGGCTGAATACGATAAGATTTACTACCGCGATAATCCGGAGCGCCAGGCGGAATTAAAAGACCTGTACCTTTTATCCCAAAATGCTCTGGCGGGGCGGTCGGTACTCGATGTAGCCTGCGGGACCGGTTTTTGGACGCGGATAATTTCAGAACAGGCGCGCAAGATAACGGGAATTGATATCAATCAAACGACTCTTGATAAAGCCGGTACAAAGGAATTCGGATGCCCGGTTGAATTTATTACCGGTGACTGGCGGAAAATGCCGGAAACAAATAAACAATTCGACGGACTTTTGATGACTTATGTTTTATCCCATGTTAAAAGGCAGGATAACGATGCTCTGCGGGAAGCGATAAAGAGCATTATTCCCCCTGGCTCACCGGCGTTTTTATGCGATAATAATTTATTATGTGAGATGGAGAGAGAATTAATCTGGGATGAGGATGGGATAAACTCCTATAAATTGAGAAAACTCGAAAACGGGGAGGAGTTTACGATTCTCAAGAATTATTTTGATAAAGAGGAATTGCTTCTGGTTTTTGAGAGGTGGGGGAAAGTGAACAAGTTTATTTTTAAGGATTATTATTGGGCGGCCGTATTGAATCTGGAGTAAATATGTTATGGAACAAAATGTTATAACAGGCGTCATTCATGTGCATACAACTGACTCGGACGGGACGAAAAGCCATGAAGCTATTACCCGGATAGCAGGGGAGGTTGGCCTTGATTTTATAATTTTTGCCGATCATATGACTCTTCAATCGTTGCACGACGGCCGCGAAGGATTCTACGATAATGTTCTGGCTCTTATTGGGTACGAGCATAACGATACCGACGACTGTAACCATTTTTTAATATTTGATAATAACGAAGTATTTTCCGCAAGTTGGGAGGCGGCTGAGTATGTAACCGCCGCGGCTGACAAGGGAGCTATCGGAATTATAGCCCATCCTGATGAAATCCGGGGTCGCGACGCCAGGTTTCGTTCCTATCCCTGGACGGACTGGTCAGTTACCCGGTTTGACGGCATCGAAATCTGGAATCAGATGTCTGAATGGATGGAAAATTTGAAATTCTATAATCAGCTCCGAATGGTTTTCTCTCCTCGTAAATTTTTGCGCTCTCCTACCGATAGAATTCTACGAAAATGGGATGAACTCAGTTCTAAACGCAAAGTTGTCGGGATCGCCTCGGTCGATGCCCATGGATTTTTGTATCGTGCCGGACCTTTGAAATTGACCATTTTCCCATATAAAGTCCAATTTAAAACTCTGCGTTCTCATTTGATATTGCCGGAACCGCTCTCACGAGATTTTATGACAGCGAAAAGACAAGTTTACGGAGCTATTCGAGACGCACGCGTATTTATGTCAAATTATCGGTGGGGCGACGCCAGCAATTTTAGATTTGATATTTCAAATGGCACAGAATTGGTGACGATAGGAGGCACAATTCATATCGACGATAATACTAAGGTAAAGATATCGGTCCCTACTAAAAACAAGATAAGGATTATTCATGACGGCAATTGTATATTTGAATCTCAATCGCGAGAAATAGAATTAAATATAAGCGAAGCTGGCACGTATCGGGTGGAAGTTTATCGCAGCCGCAAAGGCTGGATATTTACCAATCACATCAGGGTAATTTCTTAGCCTCTGGCATCTTATTTTATAACCCAGGATCATTGTTTGGTTGTCCTAACGTATTGCAAATGATATGATTATAATAAGGGCCAATCGACCTGCGAAAATTGCGCCTGAGTTGCCATACTCAATAAATCTAAATATTTATTGACACAATTGGGTATTGTTATTACTATGGCGGTCAACTATTTGGGACGGATGCAAATGTTTGAAATATTCTACCCGATACTGGTTTTAGTTCTTCTGGCAAGCGGTGCGGCAGCGGCCATGTTTGTTTTGTCGATTATTGTCGGCAAAAGAACCAAAGGTGAAACCAAGTCTGAGCCGTATGAAAGTGGAATTGCACCGACCGGCGATACCAAAGAGAGATTTTCCATAAAATTCTATATGATTGCCATTCTCTTCATCGTTTTTGATCTGGAAGTGGTATTTTTATATCCCTGGGCAGTAATCTACAATGAATTAGCATTGTTTGGGCTAATAGAAATGGCAGTTTTTATCGCGATTCTGCTGGTTGGCTATATTTATGTTTTAAGAGCGGGAGCTTTGAAGTGGGATTAGAAGAAAAAATCCCGGATGGGGTCATTCTATCCACCGTTGATTTCTTTGTCAACTGGTCGCGCAAATCGTCGATGTGGCCCTTTGGTTTCGGACTGGCCTGTTGCGCGATAGAAATGATTTCGACCTTCGCTTCTCATTATGATCTCTCTCGTTTCGGAATGGAAGTAATGCGGCCATCGCCGCGTCAAGCCGATTTGATGATTGTCGCGGGACGGGTTTCCAATAAAATGGCTCCGGTTATTAAACGGCTTTACGAACAGATGCCTAATCCCAAATGGGTCATTTCTATGGGAGCCTGCGCTTCGTGCGGCGGAGTTTTTAATAATTATGCGATATTGCAGGGTGTTGATCGGATAATTCCGGTTGATATTTACATCCCCGGATGTCCGCCGCGACCCGAACAACTGATTGACGGTATTATGAAGCTGCATCAGAAGGTAATGAAAGAGTCGCTGAAAGATAAAAAAGGAGCGGCCTGAAATTAAAAAGGCCACTTTATTTCTTGAATAGATTAGAATGAATCAGGAAAAGCTGACAATTAAAGAACAGGAAGTGCTGAACGCGCTCAAAGATCAGTTCGGTGATGTCGTATCCGGGCATGATAAGATTCGCGATCAACTATCGATATTTGTTGACAGCAGCCTGATATTCAATATCGCCCAGTTTCTAAAAGATAATGAAAAATGCGGATTTGAGATCATTTCCGATATTTGCGGGGTTGACTGGATCGACTGCCCGGAAATGCGATTCGAAATCGTTTATGTCTTTTACTCTGTTCGAAACAGTACGCGGATATTAATTCGTACGACAATACCGGATGAGGAAGAACCAAAGATTCTATCGATACAGCCGGTTTATCCCGGTGCGGATTGGCTGGAGCGGGAAGTTTATGATATGCTGGGTATCGTCTTTGAAGGACACCCCGATCTCAGGCGGATTATAACGCCTGAAGGATTGGAAGGCTGGCCGCATCGCAAAGATTTTCCATTGACTTATGAAATGCCTCAATTCAGTCATAATAAAAATAAACCGCCGGAGATTATTAAATGAGCGCCGTCGCTTCTGAAAAAACGATGACGATTAATCTCGGGCCGCAACACCCCGCGACTCATGGCGTTCTGCGCGTTGTCCTTGAAATCGACGGTGAAACAATCATTAAGGCGACGCCTCATCTTGGATATCTGCATACCGGAATTGAGAAAACGGCTGAAAGCAAGCTTTATTATAAAGTAATCCCGATGACCGACCGCATGGATTATCTGTCACCAATGTCAAATAATCTTGGCTATGTTCTGGCGATCGAAAAGCTTTTGGGTATTGAAGTTCCGGAAAAAGTTAAATTTGCCCGAGTTCTCCTTTCGGAAATAACCCGGCTCAATAGCCATATTGTATGGCTCGGCACACATGCTCTTGATGTCGGAGCCATGTCGATGCTGCTTTATACTTTTCGTGAACGCGAACTTATTATGGATGTATATGAAGCGGTATCCGGACAGCGCATGATGTCGACGTATTTCCGTGTTGGAGGTCTGGCGCACGATTTACCTCTTGATTTTGACGAAAAGATCAAGAAAATCCTGAAAGTATTCCCGGAAAAACTTAAAGATTATGAGAGGCTTCTTTCGAACAACCGAATTTGGATTAAAAGATTAAGCGGAATTGGTACTCTAACGGCAGAAGAAGCTCTTGATTTATCCCTGACAGGACCGCTTTTGCGTTCGACCGGGGTTAATTATGATATCCGTAAGGCTCAGCCGTATTCAGGTTATGAAAAATTTGATTTTGATGTTCCCTTGGGCAAAACCGGTGATTGTTATGACCGTTATTTAATCCGGATGGAGGAAATGCGGCAATCGTTGAAGATTATCAAGCAGGCTCTGGATGGTATGCCTGAGGGGTCCTACCAGGCTGATGTTCCGGGTGTAGTATTGCCTCCCAAGCCAAAAGTTCTGACGGAAATGGAAGCCCTGATTTATCATTTCAAAATAATCACAGAGGGCTTTAAGGTTCCGGCCGGTTCTTATTATCAGGCGATTGAGGCGCCCAAGGGTGAATTAGGCTATTATATGGTCTCTGACGGTTCGGCCAAACCGTATCGGATGCGAGTGCGTCCGCCATCGTTTATTAATTTGCAGGCTTTGGAACCGATGGTCCGAGGGGCTCTAATCGCTGACGTCATAACCTGTATTGGTTCGATAGATATTGTTCTGGGTGAGGTTGATCGATGATATTGAAAGATACCACCATTCAGGAAATGAAGAAGCGCATGGAGCGTTACCCATCGCGCCGTTCAGCTATTTTGCCGGCCCTGACGGCGGCCTATAAGCAAACCGGGCATCTCAACGAAGAAATATATCGAGAGATTTCAAGGGCGATACAGGTTCCTTATGTTGAAATCGCTGAAGCGGCGACGTTTTATACCATGTTTCCCAAGAAGGAAGTTGGCCGGTATTTAATACATGTATGTCATAATATCTCCTGCTCACTGCGGGGAGCCGATAATATGCTTGAATATCTGCAGGAAAAGCTTGGAATTGGCATGGGCGATACCACCCCGGATAAAATGTTCACTCTGATTTCGGTTGAATGTCTGGGAGGATGTTCGGCGGCTCCAATGATGCAGATATGGGATACTTATTATGAAAATTTGACGCGCGATAAGATTGATAAGATTTTAACCGATTTGCGGGCTCATGCGGAAAAGGACAGTGTTTGATATGGAAAAAGTCCTTTTCAAATATATCGATGAACCGGAACAGTGCTGTATTGACAATTACATCAAGAATGGCGGTTATCGGGCAATTCAGAAGGTGTTCAAAGAGTTTACTCGTGAGAAAGTCATCGAAACGACCAAGCAATCGGGAGTACGGGGAAGAGGCGGGGCCGGATTTCCGGCCGGTCTTAAATGGGGTTTTGTACCTCAAAATACCGGAAAGCCGATTTATCTGTGCTGCAATGCCGATGAGTCGGAACCGGGAACCTGCAAAGACCGGGTGTTGATGGAACGAGATCCGCATATGATTATCGAAGGAATTATGATCGCATCGTTTGCCATCAATTGCCATCAGGCCTTTATTTATATCCGGGGCGAATTTGTCTATCCTGCCCAGCGTGTTGAACAGGCAGTTGATGAAGCGTACAAGAAGGGATATCTCGGCAGGAATATTTTTGGTTCCGGTTATAATTTGGATATTGTCGTACATACCGGAGGCGGGGCATATATTTGCGGTGAAGAAACTTCTTTATTGTCCTCGCTCGAAGGCAGGCGCGGCAATTCGCGTATCCGTCCCCCATTTCCGGCCGTCAAAGGACTATATGGCTGTCCGACGGTTGTTAATAACGTCGAAACGCTGGCCAGTTTACCAAGCATTTTTAACAACGGCGTGGAATGGTATCGTTCGCATGGGACGGAAAAATCTCCGGGGACCAAAATATTTTCATTATCGGGAAACGTTAATCGACCGGGCAACTATGAAGTCGATCTGGGAACGCCTTTGTCTTATGTCATAAACGATCTGGGCGGCGGTATTCAGGATGGTCACAAGCTCAAAGCAATTATACCGGGCGGATCATCGACGCCTCTTTTGATGCCAGATCAGATAGATACGCCTCTTGATTATGAATCGATGGCCGAGGCCGGCTCGATGCTTGGCTCCGGTGCCATAATTGTCATCGACGAGCGAGCATGCATGGTTTGGGTAGCGATGAAGTTGATTAATTTCTATGCCCATGAATCATGTGGCCGGTGCACGCCTTGCCGAGAGGGTACGGCGTGGTTAAAACAAATTATTAATCGCATCGAAAACGGCGATGGCCGTACCGGCGATATTGAACTGATCCTGGATATTTGCGACAATATTATTGGCCGGACGATTTGTCCTCTGGGGGATGCGGCGGTGATGCCAACCAGATCTATAATCGAGCATTTTCGGTATGAGTTTGAATATCACATAGAGCACAAAAACTGTAAAGTGAAAACGGATTATCCGTTTGTGTAAATAAAATGGCTGGAAACGGAAACAACAACCAGATAACTTTTATCCTTGATGGCCGGCAGGTGACGGTCGCCAAGGGTACGACGATTCTTGAGGCGGCCCGGCAGGTTGGAGTCGATATTCCCTACTTTTGCTGGCATCCCAAGCTTGATTCAATCGGCGCTTGCCGGATGTGTTTGGTTTCCGTGGAAAAATCCCCCAAACCGGCAGTGGCCTGCGCGACCGAGGTAATGCCGGATATGATTGTCCGCACCGATACCGAAGAAATTATTAAGGCTCGCCGCGGCGTTTTGGAATTTTTGCTTCTTAATCATCCTCTTGATTGTCCCACCTGCGATAAAGGCGGCGAGTGCGATCTTCAGGATAATGTTTTTCGATATGGCGCCGATAAATCACGCCAGACATTTACTCGTCTTCGCGTTCGTGATGACAGGACGATGCCGACTTTTGATGATAAGCGGATCGGTCCGGAAATCATCCGCAATATGGATCGCTGCGTTACTTGTTATAAATGCGTTCGTTTTAATAAGGAAATCGCCGGTGAATACGATCTCGGTTCTTATGAACGAGGCCATCATACGGTTATCGATACACCGCCGGGTGAGCAGATAGATAATTTTTATTCGGGGAATGTGGTTGAGATCTGTCCGGTGGGAGCTTTGACCAATACCGATTGGCGATATAAAGTCAGGGTATGGAAGACCGAACAGGCTGATTCAATTTGCAGTCACGACGCGGATGGTCAGAATATCAAACTATGGTATGATCATCGTCAGCTTTTCCGGGCTACATCAAGGCGCAATGATGACGTCGATGAAGGCTGGATTTGCAATGTGGCTCGGTACGGCTATCAATATATCAATAGCCCCGATCGCTTGAAAAAACCGATGATAAAAAAAGAGGGCAAGCAGGTTGAGGCATCGTGGGATGAGGCGATCGGTCTTATTGCGCGGCGGTTTAAGGAGATTAAAGAATCTAAAGGCAGCGTTTGCATTGCCGGATTAATAGGCGGAAACCAATCAAATGAAACCTGTTATCTCTTCAATAAATTTTTACGCGGAAAATTGCATTCCAACTCTATCGATTACCGGCTCGAATATGCGGAATTGAAACATGACGATGAAAATGAAGCCTATGATAGTTTATTTTGCGCTCCTTGCAAGATAGCTGATTTGGAATCAGCCGATACGGTATTTGTTTTCGCAAGTAATTTTATTAAAGAGCATCCGGCTGTCAATCTGCGATTACGCAAGGCATATCGAACTGGAGGCGCAAAAGTATATACCGCTAACCCCTATGAGACAAAATCGGCCGATATCTCCATTGATGAGTTGATCTATAATCCGGATATGGAAACGGTTTTTCTGGTGGCTGTAATCCACGCCTTAATAGACAATAAGCTATGCAAAGGCATCGGCAATGAAAAAGCCGCGGAAATTAAAAATATGCTTGCCCCTGCAACATTGGGCGAAGCGGCAAATTTATGCGGAATCGAAGAAGTCAGAATTGTGAATCTGGCGCGGGCGCTTTCTGAAGCTGAAAATCTGTTTATTTTGGGTGGAGATTTTATTGCTCGATCTCCCAAACGGCATCGTATTGCCAACGCCTTGAATAATCTGGCCAACTTATTGGGCGTTAGCGATCAAAAGGCGGCGATATTGGCATCAAATGCAAATTCAATGGGAGCCGCACGTTTGGGATTGCGTCCCAATATCCCCAAATCACTGGCAAATCTACTGGCCCAAAAATGGGGTCAAAAAATACCTGATTCTGATGGAGCCAACACATCTCAAATATTCAAACGAGCCTTAGATGAGGAAATTGACGCGATATTTATAATGGGCGCCAATCCGGCAATGCGATATCCCGACGGTAATTTCGTCAACGCGGCTTTGGATAAGCTTGATTTTCTGGTTGTCGCCGATTTGTTCGAGACAGCGACAAGCGCCAAAGCAGACGTGGTTTTACCATTGGCGGGCTGGTCGGAACAGGACGGATCATATCTAAATCTCGAAGGCAGATATCAAAAGTTCTGTCAGGCTTTGGAGCCCGGGCATGGAATCAAAACCGGAGTTGAGATAATCAGGCTGATTGCCCGCGCCATGGATATGGAACTTGGTCTGGATAATGATGATGAATTGCAATCTGAAGCTCTTGAAATTATCAATGGTTATCAGCGCACGTCTCGAGATATAAATGAATTTTACGCGGTTGAACAGCATCAAATACAGGAGCATGGGAAATATCCTTATCGGTTATATGTCGGCAATGATTTGCATCATTTTGGACATTATACTGAGCATTGCCCTTCGCTGATGCGATTTACATCCGAGCCTTATTTGGAAATATCTCCCAACCTGGCTGAGAGGTTGGGCATTGAAGAAGGCTCACTGGTTAGAGTTGAATCATCATCCGGGAAATTGGTATTGAAAGCGCATTTATCCGAGCATTTTGAAGGCGAAGTGTTGTTTATCCCGAATAATTTTGCCGCAACCGAAGTTAATATGTTGATGTCCAAAGAAAACGGCGGTTGGGCAAAAATAGAAAAACTGGACGATAAGTAATGGCTGATTTAACGTTTGCAGCTATAATAACCGCCAAAGTGATTGTGATATTCTTAGCTGTTTTGACAGGTGTCGCTTACTCCACCTGGCTGGAACGCAAACTGCTTGGCCATATTCAGCATCGTATGGGTCCGACTTATGTAGGGCCGTTCGGTCTTTTGCAGCCGCTGGCAGACGGATTAAAACTCCTATTTAAAGAAGATTTGGTGCTAAGCCGGGCGGAACGGATGATACATGCCATCGCGCCTCTTATCGCATTTGTCCCGGGATTCCTGGCTTTTGCCGTGGTTCCAATCGGGGAACCAATCGAACTGTTTGGATATACTATTCCGCTTACAATTTCGGATTTAAATATTGGCATTCTATTTATTTTAGCGACGACGTCTCTTGGAGTTTATGGAATCGCCCTTGGGGGCTGGGCATCCGGCTCGAAATACTCGCTTTTGGGAGGAATTCGTTCCTCGGCCCAGATGATTTCTTATGAAGTTTCATATGGACTGGCATTAGTTCCAATATTAATGATGGCCGGGACTTTTTCTTTAAAAGAAATTGTTGCCCAACAGGCATCGGTCTGGGATTGGTATGTATTTAAAAATCCGGTGGCCTTTTTGATTTTCTGGATTTGCGCCATCGCGGAAACAAATCGAGCGCCATTTGATATGGCCGAAGCGGAATCGGAGTTGGTCGGCGGGTATCATACCGAATATTCATCGATGCGTTTTTCGATGTTCTTTATTGGTGAATATGCCAATATGTTGACAGCCTCGGCGGTAGTGGTTACTCTATTCTTTGGCGGATGGAATGGACCGTTTTGGCCGGGTCCGTGGTGGCTGGCAGCCAAGATAGTTTTCTTCATGGCGATGTATATCTGGATTCGCGCAACATTCCCGCGCGTTCGTTATGATCAACTGATGAAAATGGGCTGGAAAGTGTTTTTCCCCATTGCCCTTTTAAACGTCCTGGTAACGGGAATAGTAATGTATTTGTGGTAATATGTGGCGATTATTTATTGACATAATCAAAACAACGGTCTTTGCTTTGCCGGTGGGGATGTATACATCCATTAAACACTTGTTTAAAAAACCGGTTACCAGGAAATATCCCCGTGAGAAAATGGAGATGGCTCCGCGCTACCGGGGATTACATTATTTGGAAAGATATGATGATGGCACCGAACGCTGTGTTTGTTGCGGTCTATGTGCTGCGGCCTGCCCGGCCGACGCGATTTATATGGAACCGGACGAAAACGAAAAGGGCGAGCGGCTTGCCAAAGTCTATGAGATAAATATCATCCGGTGTATTTTTTGCGGATTTTGCGAAGAGGCTTGCCCCGAGGAAGCGATTTTCCTCGGACATGAATATGAGCTTGCGGATGACCAGCGCGATAAGTTTATTAGGAGCAAGGATGATATGCTGGTCGAGTATCCTCGCAAAGATCGGCCGTATAAAACGATTCATCGGCGGGTCCGGAAGCATTATTAAATTGGATTTGGAGGTTAGTCTGTGACAGTAGAAATGATTGTATTCGCGGCCGCGGCGATTGTTGCCCTGGCTTCGGCAGTCATGGTCATTACGGTACGGAATCCGGTCGGTTCGGTATTGTATTTGATACTGTCGCTTTTGGCTCAGTCGGTTTTATATGTTCAATTGTCGGGCCTGTTCATCGCAGCATTTCTGGTGCTCGTTTATGGCGGAGCTATTCTGGTTTTATTCCTTTTTGTTATCATGCTTCTCAATATCAAATATGCTGATCTGGGACCGGATAGTTATCCGGGAATTAAACCGATGGCCTGGGTATTCGGGGCGGTTTTGCTGGCAGAGATGGTCTGGGTGTCGATGGGTGTTTCGACTGGCATACCGGCTACCAATGGAGATTTTGGATCGGTTCCGGAAGTAGCTCGGCTTCTCTATGGTAAGTTTGTTTTTCCTTTTGAATTGACATCAGTATTGTTATTGGCGGCGATTGTCGGCGCGGTTATTATGGCCAAAAAGGAGCTTTCGCGATGATACCGCTTGATTATTATATAATACTTTCCGCCTTTCTGTTTGCGACAGGTGTGATTGGCGTGGTTATTTCTCGAAATATGATTGTCATGTTCATGTCGATTGAGATTATGCTTAACGCCGGTAATCTGGCAATGATGGCTTTCTCAAGATATCTGCAAAATATGGACGGCCATGTATTTGTTTTTTTGGTGATGGCGGTTGCGGCGGCTGAAGCCGCTGTCGGGCTGGCGATTATTATTGCCGTGTTCCGAAATCGTGAATCGGTGAATTCCGATTCGCTTAATTTAATGAAATGGTAAATATGTTTGATTATTTATACATAGTTCCCCTCCTGCCGCTTTTGGCTGTGCTTATAAATGGACTGCTGTTTAGCAAAATGTCTAAAACCGCTGTTCAAAGCCTTGCTGTTGGTTCGGTAGGATTATCATTTGTCGCATCGGTTATATTGTTTTTTAATCTCTTGGGTTTTGATCCCGCGCATCGCACGATTGAGCAGGTATTATTTTCCTGGATTCCAGTCGGCTCGTTACAACTTAATATCGCTTTTTTATTAGATCCTCTTTCGGCCGTGATGATTCTGGTAGTATCCGGCGTCGGATTTTTGATTCATGTTTATTCAATTGGATATATGGCCCATGACCCGGGTGTAAAAAGATATTTTATTTATCTTAATCTATTCATGTTTTCAATGCTGACGCTAGTATTGGCAAATAACTTGATTCTGCTATTCGTCGGTTGGGAAGGTGTCGGGCTCTGCAGTTATTTGTTAATTGGTTTCTGGTTCCACAAGAAATCTGCTTCAGATGCGGGCAAAAAAGCTTTTATAGTCAATCGCGTCGGTGATTTTGGTTTTATATTGGGCAGTTTTATTATTTTCTGGATGGCCGGAACGCTTGATTTTGTCGCGATGCGAAATGTTTCAACCGAAGTATTCACTATCGGCGGAACGACAATGGTTACAGCGGCTACGCTGCTTTTGTTCTTCGGCGCGACCGGAAAATCGGCCCAGATTCCTTTATATATCTGGCTTCCAGACGCGATGGAAGGCCCCACTCCGGTATCAGCATTGATTCATGCCGCGACAATGGTGACTGCCGGAGTTTATCTGCTGGTGCGTTTGAATTTCCTGTTCGTGATGGCTCCGACAACAATGCTGGTTGTCGCTATTGTCGGATGCCTGACCGCGTTTGTGGCGGCTACAATTGGGCTTGCCCAAAATGACATCAAAAGAGTATTGGCTTATTCGACTGTCAGCCAGCTGGGGTATATGATGATGGCCTGCGGAGTCGCGGCCTTCACCGCCGGCATTTTTCATCTCATGACCCACGCATTTTTCAAAGCCCTATTATTTCTTGGTTCCGGTTCGGTTATTCATGCTATGTCGAATGAACAGGATATGCGTAAGATGGGCGGACTAAGGAAGCAGCTTCCAATTACATATTTGACTTTTTTAATGGGCACTCTGGCAATTGCGGGTATTCCCGGTTTTTCTGGATTCTTTTCCAAAGATGAAATTTTGTGGAAATCATTTTCGTCAGGAAATGGCCATTGGATTTTCTGGGCGGCAGGCGTTGTTACCGCGGTATTAACCGCCTTCTATATGTTCCGATTATTGTATTTGACGTTTTATGGCGAGGGCCGTTATGACCAGCATACCGCCGATCATTTGCATGAATCACCAAAGGTTATGACAATGCCGCTGGTGATTCTGGCGATCCTGGCGGTAATCGGCGGCTGGGTTGGGATTCCTCATGCTCTAAAGGGCGGCGCGCATTTTGAAAAATTTCTTGAACCGGTTATTCGCAATTACAGTTCACACACTCTTGGCGCCGATGCGCATCATGCTGCCTCTTTAGAATATGGCTTGATGGCTTTGACTGTAGGCTTGATCTTAATTTCAATATATCTGGCATGGTATTTTTATCGGAAAAATATCGCCAAAGCCGGCTCGTTGCGAGAAACATTCTCAGGGATCCACAAAACCTTGCTGAATAAATACTGGGTCGATGAATTTTACGGCTGGTCGATTATTCGGCCGGTTGTCAA
Source organism: Candidatus Zixiibacteriota bacterium (assembly GCA_043819555.1). Taxonomy (GTDB): domain Bacteria; phylum Zixibacteria; class MSB-5A5; order GN15; family JAAZOE01; genus JAZGGI01. The sequence continues at coordinate 43,621 of JBDREQ010000003.1, forward strand.
TGGTTCTGTCTTCTTATGGAAAGTATTTGATGTTCTGATTATCGATGGTATTGCCAATGGGTTGGCCCAAATTACTCGCGACGTGTCCGATAATTTTCGTAAAATGCAGACGGGTAATTTGCGGGGCTACATGGCGGTGTTTTTAATTGGAGCCGTTTTATTAATTGGTTTTTTGGTGGTGAGGTAGGGAATGGATAGCTGGATACTGACAATTGTTACTTTCCTGCCGATGGTCGGAGTTTTGGCGCTTCTCCTGATTCCCAAATCTCACCATATATCGTTGCGCCATACGACGCTGTTTTTTACCATTCTGACATTTGCCGCGTCTTTATGCCTGCTCTTTCGTTTCGACATTGCCGCCAGCGGGATGCAATTCGATGTCAATCTGCCATGGGTTGAACATTTTGGAATCGGTTATCATCTTGGCGTCGATGGCATCAGCCTGCTTTTGATTCTACTTACAACATTTTTGACGGCAATTGCGGTTCTATCAACATTCAAGGCCGTCGAACATTCTCATCAGGGATTTTATATATCGATCCTGCTTTTGGAAACCGGTATGTTGGGCGTTTTTGCCGCTTTGGATCTGTTTTTGTTTTATGTTTTCTGGGAATTAATGCTGATTCCGATGTATTTCCTGATTGGTATCTGGGGCGGGAAACGACGCGTTTATGCCGCAATCAAATTTGTTCTCTTTACGATGGTGGGTTCGCTTCTCATGCTGGTCGCGATTCTGGTTATCTATTTCCAATATCAAAGTATATTTGGTGAATATACCTGCGATCTTATTAAGATAACTTCCCTGCCTTTGGCGGCCAATTTACAGCTCTGGCTTTTTGCCGCATTTGGGCTGGCTTTTATAATAAAGGTTCCTATGTGGCCGTTCCATACCTGGCTTCCTGATGCTCACGTTGAAGCGCCTACCGCCGGTTCGGTAATTCTGGCCGGGGTTCTTTTGAAGATGGGGACTTACGGTTTCATTCGTTTTTGTCTGCCGCTTTTCCCGATCGCGACTTTCGAATTTATGCCATTGATTTCTATTCTGGCGGTTATCGGAATTATTTATGGCGCGCTGGTTGCCATGGTTCAAAAAGATATCAAATCCCTGGTCGCGTATTCCTCAGTGTCGCATATGGGATTTATTATGCTCGGTATGATGGCAATGAATCTGCAGGGTATGCAGGGTTCCATCATTCAGATGATAAATCACGGCATATCAACCGGCGCTTTGTTTATTCTGGTTGGGATGATTTATGAACGCCGGCATACTCGCTTGATTTCAGAATATGGCGGTCTGGCGCATCGATTGCCTGTATTCTCGACACTCTTTATGATAGTCCTTCTCTCCTCAATCGGCGTACCCGGTACAAACGGATTCGTTGGCGAGTTTCTCATACTTCTGGGTACCTGGTCGTATAACAAAGTGTACGCGGTGCTGGCCGCTTCGGGAGTTATCTTTGCCGCATGTTATATGCTGTGGATGTACCAGCGAGTATTCTTTGGCAAGTTGACCAACCCGGCCAATGAAAAGTTGCTGGATCTGGATTTGCGAGAGAAGATAGTTCTGATACCATTAGTCATCATGATATTCTGGATTGGGATTTATCCTAAACCGTTTTTCACTCTCTTGGAACCCGCTGTTAAGGATGTGATTGCCCGGGTTGAGCAGGGCCGGGCTGAGTATGAAGCGTACAGTCAATTAACGGATGATGAAATTGCCGTCTCCAAGATGATTGTCGAAGCCACCAGGGAGAGCGAATAATGCCAAACGTTAAAATGTTTACCAAGCCCGGTTGTCCTTATTGCGCAGCGGCGCGAGAGAATTACAACGACCGGGGCGTTGAGTTTGAGGATATCAACGTTATAGATAATCCTCGGGCACAGGAAGAATTATTAAAGTTATCCAACGGTGAGAGGATTGTGCCTGTTATCGTAGATAGTGGTGAAGTAAAATTAGGCTGGGGCGGAAGCTGAGGGTTTTAACTCTTGAGCGGTCGTGAACCGCGCCTTTCGCTAACGGAGAAAAACTATGTCGCAATTAAGTGCGGCCATCAATTTGAATATATTACTGCCGGAAATAACTCTGCTTACGGCGGCTTTTATCCTATTGGTTTTTATTCCCCTGATGAAGCAAAAGATATTTTCAGTCGCATTGACAGTAATAGCCGCCCTGGCTTCCCTGATGTTCGTTGTCAAGTCATGGAATGATCCGCAGTCCGCTTATTTTGGCATGGTTGTCTGCGATAATTTCTCTCTGTTTTGCAAAGCTATTTTTCTATTCACCTGCGGTTCGGTCGCCATGCTATCGCGCGATTACCTGAAAAGCCGGGGATTGGATCGCCCCGAATATTATGCAATGCTATTGATATCTACGGCCGGTATGATGTTCATGGTCTCATCTTCGGATTTGATGGTCATTTTTATCGGACTGGAAATCATGTCGCTCCCGCTTTATGTCCTGGCCGGCTACTTGCGAGATAATCTGCGCTCAAACGAATCGGCCGCCAAGTATTTCTTTATGGGCGCCTTTGCTTCTGCCTTTCTTCTATATGGCATCGCGCTAGTATACGGCGGTACAGGGACAACCGATCTGGTCAAAATATATACTTCAACCGGTATTGCGATTCATCAGTTCCCAATGTATTTCCTGATTGGGGCGGCGCTGGTATTGATCGGTTTCGCCTTCAAAATCGCATCGTTCCCGTTCCATATGTGGGTGCCTGATGTATATCAGGGCGCCCCTACGCCGATTACTGCTTTTTTCTCAATTGGGCCAAAGGCGGCCGGAGTGGCAACTTTGTTGCGTATTTTTATGATTGGATTCTGGAGTGTATTTGATACCTACGGACCGCTCTTCTGGATGCTGGCCTTCCTGACCATGACGGTTGGCAATATTCTGGCGTTGATGCAAATCGACGTCAAACGAATGCTGGCCTATAGTTCTATCGCCCATGCCGGATATCTATTGGTGGCGGTGACGGCTGGAAGCAATGACGCGGTTTCGGCGGCGCTGTTTTATCTGCTGGCATACAGCTTTTTCAATATGGGCGCCTTCGCGATTGTCACGCTAATAGAAAACAAAACCAAATCAAATGATATTCAATCGTTCCGGGGATTGAGCTCAAAACATCCCTGGTTGGCCGTGTTTTTAGCTTTATTCATGTTCTCGCTGGCGGGATTTCCACCGACGGCCGGATTTATGGCGAAATTTTATGTCTTCTCGGCGGCGGTGAAATCGGGTCTGGTCTGGCTGGTTGTCGCAGCTGTAATAAACAGTTTGATATCCGTTTATTATTATTTTCGCCCCCTCAAGGTGGCTTTTTTTGATAAAGCAGAGGGCGATGATATTCCCGCCAAGGGTTTAACGCTTAGTCCGTTATTTGTGATAGTCTTAATTTTGACCGGTTTGGGTTCAATTGGATTGGGGATATTTCCAGGTTATTTCATCGACCTCGCCGCGTCTTCTGGTCTGATAATTCTGTAAAAGAAATTCTGAATTCTGCATGGCTCTCAATTGATTCTATAACGCATACATACAGGGCAACGGGCCGCCTTTGAAGATATTATTAATCATATAAACCGCATCGCCGACATTGCCCTGGCCATCACAGTTGGCGTCGGCTTCTTTGGGATGTACCGGGCCGGGACCGCCTTTGAATACCATGTTGATGATATAGACGGCATCGCCGACATTGAAATTGCCGTCGTTATTGGCGTCGCCTGACATTTCCCAGACCGTGTAAGTATAATCAAATAAGATTGCTGTTTCATCGCCGATGATATTTTCCTCAGGTAATCCCCGAATGACATAAGGCGTAGTCGAGCAACCCTGGGCCGCGATGCCAATCGTCGCGGTTTGCTCCAGACCGGTAGTGCCGACCGATTTATATTGGAATTTTATATTTCCATTTTTACTCAGAATAATCTGAAAGGTCGTCAAAGTATCATCGGATGAATTGAAATTGCCGACCTTATTGTATTGAACGATAAATGTATCCCGTTCAGGCGAACGATAATAATATACTCGTCCATGTCCGCCAATTCCTGGATCCATATTAAGATCATTCCAGAAAGGCGAAATTACCGTTTTAAAAGGCGCCCCGGGAATATCAAGATCATCGTAAAATCCTTCAAAATTGACATCGGCATCGGTAAAGGAAACGGCTCCGTTGGCACCCAAATAAATTTCACTATAAGCGGTATCATAAAAGGGAAAATCAAATTCCAGGGCGATCGGCCCAAACGAACCATCATCAAGGATATCAACCGATGTATAATTATTATACCACAGATGAGACGGAGCGATATAACCCATCGATTCGATATTGATCCAGTTGTATTCGGCATCGGCATGATCAGGATATATCGTCGGAAAATAAGTCGTATCTTCGCATAGGACTTCAAGAAAAATTGGTAATATAATTTCATCATCGAGTGCTTCCCCGGAAGTCCCGAATTGGACCAATACTTGACCTTTCAATGTGCCCACATTTTGGTCACCGATTTCAGGTGAGAGGTCAAAATCGAACGGAACCGAACTCCCGGAAAAAATGACTCCGGATGGATTTTGGATATTTATCCATTCGGCGGTGTTGTCTTCGCCCATGGGTTGAGCCGAGGCGGTAAAATCATAATCCTGATCAATGGATATATTCTCCAGCAGGACCGACATATTAAGAACCGATTGATTGACGGCGGCTGTATCGATAAAATATGGAGTGATTGTCAAATCATATGGAAGGGGCAAAATTGCGTCTGCGGCTTGAATATCAGGACGGGGTCCTATATGCCGGTTAGTGATTCCCTGTTGAGGTGATCCGGTTGAAACCAGGATGTCGCGCATCCTATCGGCGTCTAAATCAACTCCATTGAATCTGTTTTTATATATTCCCTGCAATGACGCGACGACTCCGGCGACTATTGCTGTTGCCGAAGATGTGCCGTTAAAATCTCCGGTATAATATTGGTGTTCATCGCCCCCACCATTGAATAAATCGCCATAACCGGCAGTGACAACTTCGCGGCCATGTCCCTGAACGTTGACCCTTTCGCCATAATTGGAAAAATCAAGCCAGGAACGATCAGTGCCGAAATTCCCCGAAGGAGGGGCTCCCGCCCCAACCATAATAGCGTGAGAATTTCTCCATGTTGTATCGAACATGTTTTCATAAAGGGCATCACCAAGATTTTCGGCGCCATTTCCCGCTGCTTCAACAACAATTATACCCTTAGCCCAGGCATATTGAAGGGCATCGTATATATCCTGCCAGTACTCTATGCAAATATAACCGCGCTGGTCGGTGCGAACCGCGAAATTATATCGAGGCCCCGGCGCATTAATCTCGATTAATATGATATCGCCGGCGTCCAATTGCTCAACCGCGAGCAGTATCCCTTCGCTAATATTGTAAGTCAAATAAGAAGCCATGCCGACTTCGACTGACGATGATATTCCTGAAACTCCAAAGCCATCAACTCCTGCCTTAATAATACCCATTACCGCTGTTCCATGATTACGAGTAAGAAAATCTCCAGCGGGGTCACCGCCGAGTATAGCATCAGGGCTGAGGTCTAAATCTTCATGGTCTACAATCCAATCGCCTTCAATATCAAATAGTTTAACTGCGGCGCCATCGCCCCCCGATACCGTTTGCGCGTAATCGGCATCAACTCCGCCGGGAGCGGGCCTGAGAAAATCCTGATTGCCGGAGTAATTCGGAGTTGGAGGATCAATGTCTCCGGCCGGTTCAAAATGTGGCTGAGCATACGCAATCTCCACTTCGGGAAGCGCATTTAATTGGTTTATTATATTTTGGGCTTCGTTGGTGGAAGAAACAGTAATGGTGATATAATTGTTAAAGTCGGCTAATTCATGACCGCTTTTATTTTCAAGAATATTTTTTTTCCGTTCAAGAATGTCAGCCGGTTTGGAAACGAGCTTTTCAATTCCGGCATTTGATTTAGCTGAAAGGATTTTATTGATTCCGGCCAGATTTTTTCCAGATAGAGAAACTAATTTATTTCCGAACAATCTTAACTTAGTATCCTTGACCAGCTTGACGATAACACGATCAATATTGGCTGAAGGATCGATTGTAGTTTTACCCGGCTTTGAAACCGGTTGACGTAATCTCAGGATATATGAAGACCCAGTTGTTTTATCATTCTCAACTTGCCGAGGCATGCAAATTGATGACATGACAAACAGGCAAATGACTATTGTAAGCCGTCGTTTACCCAATAATCCAATCATTAAAACTCCAATATACCGGTTCGGCGGCAAGACAGGAAATAGAAGTAGTTACTAATACAATATACACTGATACCCTTTTTTGTCAAACATGTTTCCATGCAGTTTAATATATTATCGGTAAAAATCAGGAAATATTGGAGTATATTAACCGAGACGTAATTTATTCTTTAACTTGTCGTTAGCTTCAATTTTTATCGGATATTTTCCGGTGAAACAACCTACACAAAAATCCTCATGAGGTAATGACGGCATAGCCAGCATCCCATCCACCGAAAGGTATCCGAGAGATTCAACTTTCAGAAATTGCCTAATTTCCTCGATTGTCTTATGATTGGCAATAAATTCATTGCGTCTGGGCATATCAATCCCAAAGAAGCAGGGAGATATCACCGGCGGCGAGGAGACCCTAAAATGAACTTCTTTGGCTCCTGCCTGACGGACAAGTTGTACGAGCTTTTTGGAGGTCGTTCCGCGGACAATGGAATCGTCAACCAAAACAACCCTGCGGCCATCCAATACGCCTTTGACTGGATTGAATTTTACTTTGACATCGAGGTCCCGTATTTTCTGATCAGGATCAATAAATGATCGGCCGACATAATGATTTCGAATTAAGCCGATTTCAAATTTGATACCGGACTGTTCAGAATAACCCAGCGCGGCCGTGTTGGCCGAATCGGGTATTCCGATTACAATATCGGCATCGACGGGATGTTCTTTGGCCAGAAGGCGTCCCAGGCGGCGCCGAACTTTATCTACGTTTTCTCCAAATACCACCGAATCAGGCCGGGAGAAATAAATATATTCAAATATACAAAATGCCTTGCGGGATTTGCGGATGGGGAATTCAGATTTTAAACCTCCGTGCGATATTTCGAGAACCTCACCCGGTTCAATATCCCTGACGTATTTCGCTCCAATGATGTCAAAAGCGCATGTTTCTGATGCAACGACATGATGCCCATTGATTTTGCCCAGAGCCAGGGGACGAAAGCCCCACGGGTCACGGGCGGCGATTATTCTGTCTTCGGCGCAGAATAAATAGCAAAAGGCTCCCCGCAATGCCTTGACCGCCTCACATACCTGCCCAAAAGTATCGCTGGCCCGGGATTTGGCGACGAGGTGGAGAACAATTTCGGTATCGGATGTTGTCTGAAAAATCGAACCGCGATTCTCCAGCATTTCCTTTAATTGCATGGAATTGGTCAGATTCCCGTTATGAGCAACGGCCAGCATGCGATCACGATTGGTAATTACAAATGGTTGAATATTCGTCAGGGAACTGGCTCCGGTAGTGGAATAGCGAGTATGGCCAACGGCGATTGAACCCTTTAAATTATTAAAAATCGACTTATCCGAAAAAACATCAGAAACTTGTCCCATGCCTTTATAAAGATTTAGACGATTATTATATGAGGTGACTATTCCAGCAGATTCCTGTCCGCGATGTTGCAGAGAGTACAGGCCAAAATATGTCATTTCGGCTGCCCGACGGGAACCAAATATCCCGAATATCCCACATTTGTCGTGAAATAACTCTTCCGTCATTCCAGCTATCCCTACCGAAAAAACATTAAGTTTATAAAGATTTTGAACGCCTGTCAAGCCTTCTTCGAAATATTCTTATGCAATATATATGAAACCCTATTCACATTTGGTACAGTGTTGAAATGTGTTTGTTGAATGAATTATTTTTGGATTATTACTGAGCATCTCTCAAGTATAAATATCAAAAGAAGTTACCTCCCCTATTTTTTGTAAAGTATGGACCAGTACCCATACTCATTATTGATATCTGTAATTCCTCAAATAAGGCACAAGGTTTGCTCAAACAGGATTTAGTATGGATAATTCTATGTCCAGAGAAGAGTTGAAATACCAGGCATTGGCCAGTGTCGCCATTGCCGCCACCGAAGGAATGGCGGTTGATATGGCGGCCAGGCGAGGCCTTGCGGCGGCTATGAGATATATTGAGCTGAACGCAGGAGCTATGCTTCTCTGGGATGAAAATGGCGAGATTACTGTCAAAGCAGTTGAAGCAAATCTGATAGAAGATAAACAGACCTTGCTTGACGCAGAAGAGAATATTCTCAATACCCTCCGCAAAGACCACAAACTCGGACAGGCGTACATGGAATTCGGGGGAGAGGCGGAAAAATCTATATTTTCGGTCCCTCTCGAAATTGGAAATACTCAGTTTGGAGCTGTAATCGGAATCAAGTATGGCAAAGCGCATTTGCATGAGCACAATGACTTCCTAAAAAGCCTGGCGGCGGTGATGGCGCTTGCGGCCGGACCCAGAGGAATCGGAGAAGGCATGCCGATCGATGAGGTCACCAAAAAAGTATCCTCAGAAAGAAACGCGGCCCGGGTTGAGCTGGCGGTTGCCGTCAATCATCATATCAACAATCCCCTGACGGCCCTGTTGGGTAATCTTCAACTTCTGAACCTCAAACATCATGATTTGCCCGAAGATGTGCAGAAAAGACTGGAAGTGATTGAAAGCTCCGCCCGGCAAATCAGCGAAGTAACCAAGCGGCTGATGTCGGCCAGCCAGGCTGAAACAATCGAATATATCAACGGCCTCAAAATGACGGATTTTTTTGGTGAAGGAAAGGAAAATAATAATATCGCTGACGGGGATAATAAGGAAGAATAAAGCACTCATCATTCTACCCCTCCTCTCATCCATGTTTGGAAAAGCCGGTTCCCCACCGGCTTTTTTATAATCTTCCCCGCTGGCATTTAATCGGTATGGTCAATATACCAAAAATAATACTTTCCTGAGTCGGCTGAATTAGGAGGTTGTTGGCTTGAACAGAATATAATCCGGTTGTTATCCCACGAGAGTGAAGTCCCGCCACCGTGTACATCGCCGGTATAAGCAATAATTTCCGGCTCGGATAATTCGTTGCCGTTTTTGAATTTCCAATCATACTTTCCCAGCCATTAGGATTAATTTAAATTTTGACACTAAAGGTTTTCGCTCGGCAAATTCCAATTGTTCGCGCTTGGTCGGCTTCCTGGATGATTTTATATAGCTTACTCCTATCGAATCAGGATTGGCTTCCTTAAGGGAGTCTTTGCGCTGCCTCTCGTAATATTCGCGCTCTAATCTTCGTTTGGTGCTATCTGCCAATCGATCAAATGCTCGTGCTGGAATTTGTTTTACCGGCTTGCCCAAATACATCTCCACCGTATCCCCGGTCGTGACAAACCATAAATCAGTGGCATTCCAATGGCCTTTAGTACCATCAATAGAAAGATCAATCGCCGACGTGTCATTAGGCGGCAGTGTGATATCGAGGATAAATTCGAGCTCTTCCTCAATTTTACATTCAAAAGTGAACGGATTTTCGCCATGATATTCCAGTCCATTTATGACATCCACCGTTATAGTCATTGTTTCGTTCATCCAAAAGTGTGTAAAAGTGAATTTCAGCTGGGCCGGACCAACCGTCAACGGTTTTGTAATCGGTTCCAACTTGAAATCAAGCGGGTAAACATGTTTTGAAGACTGAGAAAAACATTGCCCGGCCATCACACCGTAAGCAATGATTGTCACTACTAAAATCTTAATCAATGAACTTCGCATAACCCCTCCTTGTTTTAACTATAAATATTATACAAAAATCTCATGTAATATTCCAAAAGAAAATCTGTTGTCATCATTGTACTCCTATCGAATCAGGATTGGCTTCCTTAAGGTAGTCTTTGCGCTGCCTCTCGTAATATTCGCGCTCTAATCTTCGTTTGGTACTATCTGGCATACGGTCTCGAAGTGGGATTGTTAATCTTGATGGAGCCACCGGCTTGCCCAGATACATCTCCACCGTATCGCCGGTCGTGACAAACCACAAATCAGTTCCATACCATAAAATCCTTTCACCATGAATATTGAGATGAATTGAAGATGTGTCGTTGGGCGGTAATGTAATATCAAGAATAAATTCGCGCTCTTCCTCTATTTTGCCCTCAAAACTAAACGGATTCTCGCCGTGATATACAAGCCCATTGATAACATCAACCATTATTGTCATTGTCTCATTCTCCCAAAAGGGAGTGATTGTGAACTTTAGCTGAGCCGGACCGACCGTTAATGGTTTTGTGATCGGTTCAAGCTTGAAATCATGAGAGTAAACGTATTTTGAAGACTGAGAAAAACATTGCCCGGCCAAAGCGCCGCACATGACAACCGCCCATATCAAAATCTTAATGTTTGAGATTTTCATCTCCCCTCCTTAGTGATATTCTTTAAGTAGCTAATATAATAACGAATATTGATACTATTCAGTCAAATCGAATTTGAAAATTTCTCAAATTTCCAACATTAATGCACGAAAATCGGTGGACAAGGATTTTGGTATCGTATAGATTGTAATCATGGCAACCTTAGATTATAATCAAATGGTTCGGGCGATGACGTCCTGCGACGCAACTCAGGATGGAAAATTCTATGTCGGCGTGATATCGACCGGGATCTATTGCCTGCCGTCATGTCCGGCGCGGATTCCGCTTCTGAAAAACGTTGTTTTCTTTGATAGCCGGGAAGAAGCAATCGCAGCTGGCTTTCGAGGATGCAAACGGTGCAAATCGGAAAGCTATCCAGATGTCCTGCCGGGATGGCTGCATGCCTTGATTGAATATATGACAGAGCAGAAAAAAGAACGCCTGACTGAACAGACACTTATGAAAATTACCGGTGTCGATATTTCGACCATCAGGCGGCATTTCAACAATCATCTCAGCATAACACCGTTGGCGTTTCATCGAAAACTCAGGCTCAATCATGCCCGGCACCTGATTGAACACGGAAGCGATTATCTCTCGGCGGCCTATGAATGCGGATGGGAATCATCGAGTGCGTTTCGAGAGGCATTCGATAATCAGTTTGGATTTCCGCCGGGGAGGATTAATGCTCGCTAATCAAATCGTATATACCGAGTTTCCCAGTCCGATGGGGGATATGATTGCCGGCGCGACGGACAATGGCGTCTGTTTTCTTGAATGGCAAGATCGCGGCGGAGTCGAACGGATATTCAAAAGAGTTACCAAGCGATACAAATCCGAACCAGTCGCTGATAAAAACAATAATCCGCATTTGGCCAAACTGCAATCAGAACTCGAATCGTATTTTGATGGCACGTTAAGAAAATTCAAAGTCAAAATGGATGTGACCGGAACGCCATTTGAAAAATCTGTCTGGGAACAGCTTCTCAATATTCCATACGGCCAGACCCGATCATACGCCCAGATTGCTCAAGCTATCGGGAAACCTCAGGCGGTGCGGGCGGTCGGACGCGCCAACGGAGCCAATTATCTGGCGATTGTGATTCCGTGCCATCGGGTAATTACATCGGCCGGGACATTGGGAGGATACGGTGGAAAAATCTGGCGCAAAAAACGGTTGCTGAATCTCGAATCCGGCGCAGAAGATCTTTGGGAATAGGTATCGATTCCGTCGGGTTACATTTTCGCAATGCGAATTCAGAACCTGACGCCACAGTAAGAAGTTATCCACATAATTTTTCATAAAATTCCGTGTAATGTTATGTCTACATTATGGTTAAAGCGAATTGGGTTCGTTTTGTCGTTTTTAAAGTTTCGTTGTTCCAATCTCCTCGATTTAAAGATTAACCATTGGCGTCTGTTAATTGGGAATAATTCTGAAATAACGATGGTTTTGATGATTAATTGCAAATGCTCCACGCGGGAACCCACCCGAAAAAATGCTACGCTTATTTTTCGGACGGGCCACCGGTTATAATTGCAATTAGAATTATTCGTGTGAGCATAAAACGAAACCTCCTAATGCCCCCATTAGGTTTATTCGCGAGTCACGCGCATGGCTGGAGCCCTTCAGGCTCCATCCTTATAAGGCTGTGGGCCACCCGACAGTTGTCTTACACAAGATTTTTGGCAAGCGATTTAATATCATGGGATATCATAAAATCAGTCTCTGCTGATTGAGCAAACATTATATAAGCTATATCAAGTTCTTTACCATAAATGCTCGAGATATTTTTTCCAAATTCCCAAAATAAGGTGCCCTTTGGACTGTCATCATCTTTATTAATCAATTCCGCGTATCCAGAGTATTCAGCAACCGCATTATTATAATTTTCCAGGCATTCATCTACAATTTTAGATTTTGTTTGTTCAGGCCAATCTTTGCATATCGTATTTACGGTTAAAAGTATTGCTTTATAAATGATTCCATCCATGATTTCAAACCTTTTAGAAGTATCCTTTATATATACCGATAAAAACCTGTCTAAAAGATGCACATTTATAAATATATATTCAAAAATAATGCGGAACCATATTTCATCTCCAATCCTTGGAGCATCATCTTTTGTTTTATTTTCGATTTGGAAAATGCTATTAGTAGTATTAACCGCAAATTCTACCAATTCAAAAATAAATTTTTTAATTAGCTTATCCTTCTTTATCCTAAATAAAACCATTATACAGCCAAAATTCTCTAAAGTCTAGGAACGTACATCTCTTCATAAATATCGATTTCAGATCCTAATCTTTCATGTTTGGATTAAATCTTCCGTCGGTATCTATGAATTTATAAAAATAATCTTTTTCAGCTTTATTAGTTTTTTCCTTAATTCTATGGGCTTGATGCAGAGCCTCATAATCTTTAGGTTCAAGTAGCTCGCCTGGTTTCAAGGGCTCTTTTCGAATAAATTTCATATATTCTTGGGAAGCTCTTTCAGCTTCTGCAATAAGTATTAAATGGTGTTCATGATTATACATTTTCCCTCCCTTATTTCAGTTCTCAATTGTGAAATCTAATAATATGTTTCATGTTTCCCCCCCTCACAACCACAAACTCCGATCTAACGAACGGTAGCCGATGGCTTCGGCGATGTGGGGTGTATCAATATTCTCGGTGTCTTCGAGATCGGCGATCGTGCGAGCAACTTTTAAGATGCGATCATAGGCGCGGGCGGAAAGGCCCTGTTTGGTGATGGCCAGATTGAGAAGCGATTTGCCTTTTTCATCAATTGTGCAAATTTCGCGTATTTTCTGCGATTCAAGATGCGCGTTGCAATATACACCGTTCATGTCTTTATATCGTTCAAGCTGTTTCTGGCGGGCGTTGTTTACCCGTTTTCGGATTATTTTGGATTTTTCACCGCATGCATCGGATGACAAATCTTTGAAATTAACGGCCGGGATTTCGATATGAATATCAATACGATCCATCAACGGCCCGGAAAGCTTGGACATATACTTTTGAATTAACATCGGACTGCAGGTGCAATCGTGATTACTGTCGCCGTGGTATCCGCATGGACAGGGATTCATTGCCGCCGCCAGCATGAAATTGGCCGGATACGAAAGCGACATAGCCGCGCGCGCAATCGTCACACGGCCGTCTTCGAGAGGCTGGCGCATAACTTCAAGCACCTCCCGGCGAAACTCGGCGATTTCATCGAGGAATAAGACGCCGTGATGAGCCAGCGATACTTCGCCCGGCTTTGGGAAAGTTCCTCCGCCTATCAACCCGGCGTTTGAAATCGTGTGATGCGGATCGCGGAAGGGGCGAGTTGCCACGAGGGGAGTATCTTTGGGAAGTCTTCCGGCGACAGAATGAATCTTGGTCGTTTCCAGCGCTTCATCAAGAGTCATATTCGGGAGAATAGTCGGCATGCGGCGGGCCAGCATGGTTTTGCCGGAACCGGGGGGACCGACCATAATGATATTGTGCCCTCCGGCGGCGGCGACTTCGAGCGACCGCTTGGCGGTTTCCTGGCCGCGCACATCGGAGAAATCGACATCGTATACTCGGGAATCTTCAAAGACCGAATTGATATCAATCTCGTACGGCTTAATATCGAGAGAACCTTCGAGGAATCCGATAGTATCGGTCAGTGATTTGACCGGATAAATTTTGACCCCCTGAGCCATTGCCGCTTCTTTGGCGTTTTGGACGGGGACGATCATTTTGCCGCTTCCGTTTTTTGAGGCATGGATAGCCATCGGTAGCATACCATGCACTGGGCGGATTTGTCCGTCGAGAGCCAGTTCGCCGACAACAACAAAATCGTCATAGTTGTCGCGGAGGATTTGGCCGGTAGCTCCGAGGATGCCGACGGCGATGGGAAGGTCGAAGCCGGAACCTTCTTTTTTTATATCAGCCGGGGCGAGGTTGATCGTTATTTTTTTGGCCGGAAAGACAAAATCGGAATTTTTGATAGCCGATTGAACGCGCTCTTTTGATTCCTTGACGGCGGCATCGGGCAGCCCGACGGTCGCGAATGAGGGCAGCATTTGCTGGACATCGGCTTCAACTTCGACAGTATAGGCGTCGATTCCGGCGGTAGCCGCTGAAATTATTTTGGCAAGCACAAATAATCTTTTAGTTATAGGGTTTATCAATTATAATATGTCAATTACGGTTTGCCAATTAAATTTTAGTCTTCTTCTTTTAAATGTGATATCAGGAAATTGAAAGGTTTTTTAATTTTGGCTTGGAGAAATAACAGTAAATTAGACTTGCCAATCGCTGCCTCGGGGGATATTATAATACTGAATTTGACGGCACTTTTTGGATAACCTTTTGTATAATAGGCTATGATGAATAAAGATAACAGGCATATAGGGATAACGGTTTCGTTTTTGGCGGCTCTCTCATTGACGATATTCGGCGCGGTCGGATGCGAGGATCCTGGTCCGGCCGGAACACGAATAATCTATGACAGAGTGGAAGTTCTCAGTTCCAATACCGCTCCGCCGATGAATGATCCCCAGAGTGATATCTGGGATGAAGCGGCGCGGTGTTTTATTAAATACGGTGAAGTCAACGCCGATTATGTTTCTGAGCAAGCGTTAGATTGGGTAGAGATTCGAGCAATTAAGGCCGCCGGCCGGCTTTACCTGATGGCGGAATGGAGCGATGACAGTTACAGCGCTTATCCGGAGTTTATTGAGCATCATCGTGATAGTCTATATGTTCCTATCAGTGATACGTCGGTCGTTATTGTACTTGATACTTTTACGGTCACGGATACGATTGATGATGTTATAACAATTGATACCTTTTTGCTCACTTACCTTGATACTTCCTGGGTTCAACAGTCGAGATTTATTAGGCAATACACTGGTACTAATCCCGATGACAGCGGCGTCTATCAGGATTCGATAATTTCCAATGCCGGGCGCGATCAGGATCGGATTGCCATTATATGGGATATGGGGAGTAACGGAACCGAAAAGGCCGATTGCGCGATTATGTGTCATGATGCCGGTGATACATCCATTTTGGGTCACCGGATGTTTACTAATAACGCCGGGTTTGTCGATGTCTGGCATTGGCAGTCGGCCAAAACCGATCCGGCCTTTTTGGCCAGTGATGAATATTGGAGCGACCAAGGCCGTGTATCCGATGGAATTCTCAGTCCGATATTCGAATCCAATTTTGATACGATACTTGAACAGCCAATTTATATGCATCCCGATGATGCTACTCATCCGACAGAAACATTTGTTCATGACCGGTTTATTCATAAGGATGAAGCTGTGCCCTTCTTATCGGTGGCTGATGGCATACCGTGGCAGGATGGTTATAAGATCCCGGGATTTATTGTCGATGATAACGCTTCCGGTTCGGTGGCCGACGTTTCGAGTTTTTCACGGTTTACGATGACTTTAGGGACGGAGCACTGGACGGTGATAATGAGCCGGGAATTGACGACCGGTAATGATGATGATATTGAATTTGGGGCGATTCAACCCGGTGATTCGGTTCAGGTGTCGATTGCCGTGATGGACAATGCCGACCGGTTGCATGCCGGTTCGAAACCATTTTATATAGTTTTTCCGTAAATAAAAATATTAGATATTAAAGGGCGCGCCAAAAAAACGCGCCTTTTTTTTGGAAATTTATGGAGAATAATAATTGAGTCGTGCTCCCTTTCAGGTTTTGGTATTTCCATATCGGTTATTGCCCAATGGTGAGATTTATTACGCTCTCTTCAGGCGAGAAGAATCGACGGGAGGTTACTGGCAGGGTATTGCCGGGGGTGGTGAAAGCGGCGAAAGTCACCTTCAGGCCGCAATGCGAGAAGCGAAAGAAGAGGCCGGGATTGATCCCGAGAATGAATTCGTGAAGCTCGAAAGCCGGGCAATGATCCCTGCCAAAGATATTTGCGGTTTAATCTGGGGGGATAATGTTACCGAAATTCCCGAATTCTGTTTTGGACTAGGGATCGATAAAGAAAAGTTAGTTCTATCAGATGAGCATTCTGAATACTGCTGGGTTGATTATACTCAAGGCATGAGATTACTACATTGGGAAAGCAATAAGAAGGCGCTTGAAGAACTATACAATATACTTCGTACGACTCTTTGATTTTCAGACCTATTTCAATATCCCTCAATATGGATGAAACGGTCGGATAAAAGCTGCCGCTTGCGCATAAGTTTTTCGGTGCGTATATTATTAATGATTAAAATCGAATGACAAATTTGGAGGCAAAATGGCGATTAAGACTTATGACCAATACAAAGAATCATTGCAAAAGATGCGGCCCAATATATATAAATTTGGCGAACTTATCGAAGATGTTACGACTCACTCGGCGACAAGAAGAACAATTGAGGGGCATGCCAATTTGTTCAAGAAATCGCACGAGGATAAATTTAAAGAACTATTGACGACGACCTCGCATCTGACCGGCGAACCGATCAGCAGATATCTGTCGATTATTCAATCGGTCGATGATATGATCGCAAACTGCAAGATGAAGCGATTCGGATTTCAATATACCGGCACCTGCACCGGCGGGCGATGCGTCGGGTGGACAGCTCTCAATTCGCTGTTTGTTACCACTTATGATATGGATCAGAAATTTGGAACTGATTACCACCAGAGATTATTGAACTGGCTTAAGGACGCTCAGGCGCGGGACATCACTATTGCCGGGGCATTAACCGATCCCAAGGGGGATCGAACCAAAACGCCGTCGCAACAGGATGATCCCGATATGAGCCTGCATATCGTCGAAAAGCGCAATGATGGAATAGTTGTACGGGGCGCCAAAGTGATGATTTGCGGAGTGGCGGCATCGAATGAAATATTTGTTCTGCCGGGAAGCGCATATGGCGAGGCCGACAGCGATTATTCGGTGGCGTTTGTTATTCCGAGAGATGCTGAAAATCTCACAATAGTCGAGGCGCGGCATCCCTCGGACGACCGCGACGGAAAAAAGAGTCCCGATAGCCCCAATGAATTCGGCGGCATCACTCAGGCTTATTTATTCTTTGAAGATGTTTTCGTTCCCAACGAGCGGGTGTTCATGCGCGGGGAGTATCAATTTACCAAAGATGTTATTTTCAATTTTATCGCTCCTTATCGCGCGGCCATTGGCGGATGCGTGGCCGGACAGGGGGACGTTAAAATCGGCGCGGCGATTTTGACGGCCCGAGCCAACGGTTTATCGGCCAAAGTATTTCGCGACAAACTAACGCAAATGTATGTCAATAATGAAACGACTTATGGGATGGGGATTGCCGCGTCAGCTCTGGGCAAAAAACATCCGTCGGGAGCGTGGCAACCTGATTTATATCTGGCCAATATCAATAAGGTGCATGTGGCGACATTGCCGTATGATACCAATCGGCTGGCTCAGGATATTTCGGGGGGGATATCCGAGACGGGGTGCATGCCTTCGTATGAGGATTTCCAAAGCGAAAAATATGGACATCTGGTTAAAAAATATATGAAAGCGGTGGCGTCGGGCGAATCGCGGGCGCGAGCGGCGCGGCTGGTCGAATGGGCGACGATCGGCGCTGGCGTTCCGGGATGTATGCACGGTGGAGGTTCACCTGATGGCGCTAAGCTGATCGTGAGTATGCTGGCCGGTTTGGAAGAGAAAGTCGAAAACGCCCGCCGTTTGGCCGGTATCACTGAAGAGATTCCGGAGCCGGGGAAGAAAAAGGTGTAGGTATTTTATCGAAGTCGCAGGGATTTCGACGCAGTGAAAATTATCAAGCTGTCGCTACGAAAAATAACACACCCCGCCCTTCGGGCACCCCTCTCAAGAGCGGAATAAAGAACCTGCTTTAATTCTGCATATATATTTTCATTAAAAATAAAGCATCTTTATTAAAAAGCAGTAATGTAGGTCGAAACCCTTGCGGTTTCGACAATAATTTATTGAACTATTATTCTTGGTGACTTATTATATATTATGACGAAAATTCGGAGATATTTTGAATCTAATCAATCAATCTTTTTGACGCATGTGACACATCAACGAAAACCTTTATTAATTGAAAACGTGAATTTATTACACTCGGCCATAAAAGAGGTTAATTTGGATTATCCGATTACAATAATCGCGTGGGTAATAATCCCGGACCATTTTCATATGATTATTGAGTCAAATTCTTCGAATGTGTCGGAATATTTTAAAAGATTAAAATTGATATTTTCCGCCAAATACAGGATTAAGAATAAATTGAAAAGCGGTCGCATCTGGCAATATCGTTTTTGGGATCACATAATTCGAAATCAGGATGATTTGAATTCGCATATAGATTATATTCACTATAATCCGGTTAAGCATTGTTTGATAGATGACCCATTCCAATATAATCATTCGTCATTAATGAGTTATTATAAAGAAGGCATATATGAGAGTGATTGGGGAGTCAATGAAGAGAAGTTATTCGATAGAGATTTTGGAGAATAAATTTATTGTCGAAACCTCCTCCGCTCAGTCCCGTCGGGACTTTGAGTCGGACCTACGGCAAGGGTTTCGACCTACAAAGAGATAACATAAGTTGCTCCAAGCTTGCAAACATCTATCTACCAACACAATTACAATTATTTAGGATTTGCTGTATTTGGGTTGACTGGAGTCAATCTCAATTACTGCCGAAGAGTATAAAAAGGGCTTGACCGCGACGGTTTGGATTCGTATAATGCTTGTCTAACATAAATTTGGGGCCCATAGCTCAGTCGGTTAGAGCAGCTGACTCATAATCAGCGGGTCCCAGGTTCGAGTCCTGGTGGGCCCATATTGTTCTTTGAATTGTGAATTTAACCGGGCAATTAGCTCAGTTGGTTAGAGCGTTCGGTTCACATCCGAGAGGCCACTGGTTCGAATCCAGTATTGCCCAGTATTTGAAGATATTATTTTGGTGAGAAGACGAATTAAACATAATATCCGGCGAACACAGCGTTTTGACAAACGCGGAAAAATGTGCGCCGGAATGCGACAGAAAAAAATACAAAAGTGCCCCCCGGGACAAGGCGGGCACTTTTTTTATTCTCTATTTCAGTATGTAGAAGGAGCATGAAATGAATGGTGATCTGGAATTACTGTTGAAATTACAGAATATTGATTATGACTTGGGGGAGCTGGAGCGATCCAAAGAGTATATTCCGGACATGATGGAAAATCTTAGGAAGGAAATAACCGACCTCCGCGAAAAAATGGCGGCTCTGAAGGGGGAGCTTGAGGCGGCGTGGCTGGAGCAGAAAGATATCGAGATAACTCTAGGGGGAAAACAGGAACGATTGAAAACACTCCAGGGGCAAATGATGTCGATTAAGACAAATAAGGAATATGATGCGCTGGTCACTGAAATCGACAGGATTAAAACGGATGTTTATACAATGGAAAATCGGGGAATTGAACTTTTAGAAATAATTGAAAAAAACGAGAAAGAGCTAGTTGGACTTGATGAACAGTTGAAAAATGTTGAAACGACGAATAAAGCCCAGTTGGGAAGTTTGCAGCAGCAAATCGATTCGGTAGGCTCAAAAGTCGAAGGGCGAGATAAAGAACGGCGGGAACTGATAAAGAGCATAAATAAGCGTGCCATGTCAACTTATGAACGAATTCGCAAGGGTAAGGGGGGGGCGGCCGTCGTGGCGGTTAAAAAGCGCGCTTGCGGAGCTTGTTATAAGGCTTTGCCGCCTCAGAAAATTCAGGAAATCCGCAAGGGTGAGCAATTAATTACTTGCGACAGTTGCGGGCGGATGTTGATATGGACAGAAGATAGTAACGGCTGATATGGAAATCAATTATGGCAGAGATTAGAGAACAAGAAGGTTTAACCTTTGATGATGTCCTGTTGCTTCCGGGATACAGCGAAGTACTCCCATCGCAGGTTGATCTGACAACCCGGTTGACGGCGGGAATTACTCTTAATATTCCGCTGGTATCGGCGGCAATGGACACGGTAACCGAATCGGCAATGGCAATTGCTATGGCTCGGCTGGGTGGAATTGGAATTATTCACAAGAATTTATCACCGACACGGCAGGCGATTGAGGTTGATAATGTCAAGCGATCAGAATCGGGCATGATCGTCGATCCGATAACACTGCCTCCGAATAGGAATATTGGAGAGGCTCTGGAAGTAATGCGACGTTTTAGTATTTCCGGGATTCCGATTACCGAGGGAAATAAACTGGTCGGGATAATAACCAATCGTGACCTGAGATTCCAGACCGATATGGCTCGTACTATTGGCGAAGTAATGACAAGGGAAGACCTGGTTACCGTCGCTGAAGGAACAAATCTTGATGAAGCCCGGGTAATATTACACGAGAACCGGATTGAAAAATTATTGATAGTCGACGGGGATTATAATCTAAAAGGCATGATTACCGTCAAGGATATTGCCAAGCAGATACAGTTTCCAAATGCCAGTAAAGATGGACGGGGGCGATTAAGGGTAGGCGCCGCTGTCGGGGTGGCCCAGGATTTGAATGAGCGTTTGGAAAAATTGGTTAGCGCCGGGGCCGATATCCTCTGCGTTGATTCGTCGCACGGCCATTCTGAAGGTGTTTTGAAAACTGTCAAGAAAATTAAGAAAAAGTATCCGGACGTACCTGTTATTGCCGGAAATGTGGCCAGTTCAGAGGGAACCAGATCTCTTATTAAGGCCGGGGCCGATGCCGTTAAGATTGGAATTGGGCCGGGGTCAATCTGCACTACCCGGATAGTTACCGGGGCAGGCGTACCGCAATTGACAGCCATCATTGATGCGGTCAAAGAAGCGGCCAAATCAGACATTCCCATATTGGCGGATGGAGGAATTAAATACTCCGGCGATATTGCCAAAGCGTTAGCGGCGGGAGCAGAAACGGTTATGATTGGGTCGCTATTGGCCGGAACCGACGAGTCGCCGGGCGAGACAATTTTATATGATGGAAGAACTTATAAGGAATACCGTGGCATGGGCTCAGTAGCGGCCATGAAAGAGGGTAGCGGCGATCGCTATTTTCAGGAAAAGACACGGGAATCAAATAAATTTGTCCCGGAGGGAATTGAAGGGCGAGTGCCCTATAAAGGGCCGTTGGCCGATTCGGTCTACCAGTTGATGGGCGGAGTTCGCGCCGGGATGGGAATTGTTGGGGCGGCCGATCTAAAAGAATTGCATAAAAAGGCAAAATTTATTAGAATTACTCATGCGGGAGTGCTTGAATCTCATCCGCACGGAGTAGCGATTTCAAAAGAAGCGCCGAACTACCAGAGGCGTGCGTGAATTTGATAAGTTGTGTTGTATATATAAATTAACAGTAGTAGAAAGCAGGAAAAACGGTCGCGTCATATGACTTAGTTATCATGATGAGGAAAGTCCGGACTCCGCAGGGCCGGGGTGCCCCGTAACACGGGGGCGAAGCGATTCGACGGAAAGTGTCGCAGAAAATAACAGCCAACCTTTCCGCGATTTTCGCGGGGAGCGGCAATGGTGAAAACGCGGTGTAAGAGACCACGGATTAACCCGGCAACGGGATAATCGGATAAACCCCACCCGGAGCAAGGCCAAATAGGGAAGGATGAGGCAGGCCCGCCTCGTTTGACTTCCGGGTAGGCCGCATGAGGATATGGGCAACCATATTCCGAGATAGATGATCGTTAACCCGCAAGGGTACAGAATCCGGCTTATTTCCTGCTTTCTTCTACAGACATAGGAAAATTCCCATGGCTTGGGGTGATACATCGGTTTCTCAACAGTGGATCCTTGCCGAAGAACCATTGGCCGCGTTGGTGGATGAAATTGTTTCCAAATGCGAACTGCCAATTCCGGTTGTCAGAGTGCTGATCAATCGTAATATTGATACTCCCGAAAAAGTTAAGAAATTTCTCGATCCTCAATTAAGTGATCTCACGGATCCGTTTATTCTCAAAGGGATGACGGATGCGGTTGATCGAATAACTGCCGCTCTACGAAATAACGAAAAAATAATGATCTATGGCGATTATAATGTCGATGGCATTACGGCGACTTCTCTGTTGTTTTTGGTTCTTAACCGTTTGGGGGCGCAGGTCGATTACTATTTGCCCAATCGCCTGACCGAAGGCTATGGTCTTTCCGAGGACGGTATTATTGAGGCCGAACAGAGGGGTATCACGCTGATTATTTCAGTTGATACCGGAATCACGGCCAATCAGGAAGTGGAATTCGCACGCGAACACGGCATTGACTGTATAATAACAGATCATCACGAAGAAGGTGATAATCTGCCAAAGGCGGTTGCTATTGTCAATCCCAAGCAGACCGATTGCGCTTATGATCTGGCTGAATTAGCCGGGGTTGGAGTGGCTTTCAAAGTAGCCCAGGCATTATATCAGAGACTGGGTCAGGATAGTTCGGAAATCGAGGAACATCTCGATCTGGTCGCTTTGGGAACATCAGCCGATATTGTCCCTCTTCTCGGTGAGAACAGGACGCTGACTCGTCATGGATTCAATCAAATTGTACGAACGACCAAACCGGGCTTGAAATCGCTGACATTTGTTTCCGGTTTGATGGGCAAGGAAATCGGAACAGGACAAGTAATTTTTGTACTGGCCCCGCGTATAAATGCCATTGGTCGGCTGGGAGACGCTAAGCAAGCGGTTAAACTATTGACAACCCGCGATGAACAGGTCGCGTCAAAGATTGCCCGGACACTTGACAGCGAGAACAAGCGACGCAAAAATATCGATGAAACGACTCTCAAAGAAGCCCTGACAATGATGGATGAGATATGTGATCTTGAACACGAAAAAGCAATCATTCTATCTTCCGAAGGGTGGCATCAGGGAGTTATCGGGATTGTCGCTTCGCGCCTTGTAGAAAAGTATCATTTGCCGACAATCCTAATTGCGATAGATAAGGGTGAAGGCAAAGGATCGGCACGTTCCATTCCCGGATTTCATTTGACAGAGGCGTTGAAAGAATGTGAGGATTATTTAATTAGATATGGCGGCCATAAATACGCCGCCGGACTGACGATTCGCCCCGAAAAGGTTGAAGCCTTCAGAAAGAAAATGATCGAGGTTTCAAAACGTCGCCTGACAGAAGATGATCTTATCCCGAAATTATATATAGATTCTGAAGTTGAACTGGACCAGATAAATGACCGATTTCTCGATACTCTGGAGAGGTTTTCTCCGTTCGGACCGATGAATATGCGCCCGATATTTCTGACGCGGAATCTGGCAGTGGTCGGCCAGCCATATCTGGTCGGCAAGAATCATCTTAAGATGAAAGTCACAAAAGGCGAAAAAACATTTGATGTTATCGGATTTGGCTTTGGCGATTTGGTGCGGCCGCTGTCGATGCGAGCAGGGACAATCGATATGGCCTATGTGGTCGAGTATAATCACTGGAACGGCATGACGCGCATCCAGCTCCGGGTAAAAGACATAAAGTTTGATGCCGGTCTAATACCAAGAGGGAATGCGAATTAGAAATGACGCTGTACGAGCAATTTCTCAAAGGTTCGGTTCCCGCCCTCTCAAAAATTATCAGCCATATTGAAAATCTTGGCGAGGAATATCATAAGCTTTTATCAAAACTGTATCGTCTTACCGATGGCATATATCGGATTGGCCTGACCGGGCCTCCGGGAGCCGGAAAATCATCAATTGTTAATCGTTTGGCCGGCCTCCTGATTGACCAGGGGAAAAAAGTAGCGATAATTTGTGTTGATCCCAGTTCGCCTTTTACCGGCGGAGCGCTTCTCGGTGATCGTTTACGGATGCAGGATATTCCTCAGGATAAGGGCGTTTTTATTCGCTCCATGGGCAGCCGCGGATCATCGGGCGGTTTGGCCTCGGCGACTTCAAATGTGGCCGTCGCACTGGACGCTTTCGGATTCGATACTCTAATAATCGAGACAGTTGGGGTCGGCCAGATGGAGTTGGACATTATTGATGCCTGCGATACCGTTGTGGTAACGCTTGTTCCCGAATCGGGCGATGCCATTCAGGCTCTTAAGGCCGGTCTTATGGAGATCGCCGATGTTTTTGCCGTCAATAAGGCCGATCGGGCCGGCGCGGAACAGATGATTTATGATTTACAATCGGCATTCGAAATGCGAACTAAGAGATCGGATTGGGATGTCCCGGTTCTTGCGACACAAGCCTTGCATAATAAGAATATCGATGCATTATTATCTCATATCATTGCGCACAAGGAATATCTCCTGAAAAGCGGAGATTTAGTTAAAAAACGAGGGCTGCAAATTAAAAAGCGGATCGAGGAGGAAATTACCAGGCTAATTAAGGGCGATCTGGTGACTTCCGTTCTTGATGATCAGCTATTGAATGAAATTGCAGATAAGGTATTGAAAGGCGAGCAGGACCCATATACAGCCGGTAAGGAGATATATCAGCGCTTTAAAATAGGCTCTTGATTTTTCCCGGTGATGGCGTATATTTATCGCTTGCAATGTTTTTGCGAATTTGATTGTTCACGGAGTTAATAAATGTTTGACAAAGATTTTTTGGCTCGACTCAAAGAAAAGCACAATAAATGGCTCGAAGAAGCCAGCCAAATGCCTCAGAAATCCAAACCCCGATTTATTTCCGTCTCAGGCGATGAAGTAGATATCCTTCATGATCCCAATTCGGCTAACATGTCGGATTATGAAGATAAAATCGGATTGCCCGGGGAATTTCCCTATACACGGGGCGTTCATAAAACCATGTATCGTGGCAGAATGTGGACAATGCGCCAGTTTGCCGGTATGGGATCGCCAAAGCAGACAAACGAGCGTTTCCTTTATCTGCTTCAGCAAGGTCAAACCGGACTTTCGACCGCATTCGATTTGCCGACTTTAATGGGATTGGATTCCGATAGCCCGCGTTCATTGGGAGAAGTGGGGAAATGCGGAGTCGCAATTGACTCATTGGCCGATATGGAAATTTTATTCGGCGGCATTGATACCAGCCAGGTTTCGACGTCTATGACAATAAATGCTCCGGCTTCGATTCTACTGGCAATGTATATCGCTTTATCGGAGAAGAAGGGCGTAGCTTCTGAAAAATTGACCGGAACGCTTCAGAACGATATTCTCAAAGAATACATCGCACAGAAGGAGTGGATTTATCCCCCGGAACCGTCAATCAGATTAATTACCGATATGATGTCTTTTTGCGCCGATCATGTTCCGAAATGGAATACGATTTCGATTTCCGGCTACCATATACGCGAGGCAGGCGCAACCGCTGCCCAGGAGCTGGCATTTACGCTGGCCGATGGTTTTCAATATGTTGAATCAGCGATCGCCGACGGTCAGGATATAGATGTTTTTTCAAAGCGATTATCCTTTTTCTTTAATGCTCATCAGGATTTTTTCGAGGAAATAGCCAAGTACCGGGCGGCTCGGCGCATCTGGGCCAAACGGATGCGATATAAATATGGCGCCAAAAAGGAACGAAGCTGGCTGCTTCGTTTCCATACGCAAACAGCGGGATGTTCACTAACGGCCCAGCAACCGGAAAATAATTTAATGCGAACGGCTTTTGAAGCGCTATCCGGTGTTTTAGGCGGGACGCAATCACTCCACACCAATTCGATGGATGAAACTCTGGCTTTGCCTTCTGATAAGGCGGCTTTGCTGGCATTGAGAACTCAGCAAATAATTATGCATGAAACGGGTGTGGCCAATACTATCGATCCTTTGGCGGGCTCGTATTATGTCGAATATCTCACCGATAAGTTGGAAGCCGAGGCGGAAGCATATTTCGACGAGATTGAAAAGCGCGGCGGGGTTCTGCAATGTATTGAAGATGGGTATTTCCAGCGCGAGTTAGCCAAATCGGCCTATCGGTATCAAAAAGAAATCGAAAAAGGCGAGAGGATAATCGTCGGTGTCAACGGTTATACGATGGATGAGAAAATTGAAATCCCTCTACTGAAGATTGATGAATCCGTGGCGCAGGAACAAACTGACCGGCTGATAGAAATTAAAAAAAGCCGTGATAACGATAAGGTTAAGCGGACATTGGATGATTTGACGGAGTGCAGTAAATCAGGCGGCAATACCATGAAGGCGATTTTGGATTGTGTTCGCGTGTATGCCACCGAAGGTGAAATTGTTGACGCGATGAAGGTGGTTTTTGGAGAATACACCGAGCCTCCGATGTTTTAATAAATTAATTTAAAGAGAAGATAAAGGTTTCGAAAATTTACTTTAGGATTTATTACGATGCCAGATAAAATTAGAGTACTCCTCGCCAAACCGGGTCTTGATGGCCATGACCGCGGCATTAAAGTAATTGCGGCGGCCTTGCGCGACGCCGGATTTGAAGTTATTTATACCGGACTGCGCCAGACTCCGGAACAGATTGTAACAGCGGCCATTCAGGAAGATGTCGATGCCATCGGCGTTTCGATTCTGTCCGGCGCTCACATGACCCTGTTTCCATCGATTCTGAATTTACTGAAAAAACAGGGCGGGGAAGGGATAATGCTATTTGGCGGAGGCATAATACCCGATGAAGATATTGCCAAACTTGAGAAAATTGGCGTGGCCAAGTTATATACGCCGGGAGCGGCAACGACTGATATAATTGAATGGCTCAAAAAAGCTGTTTTGGAAAAGAAAGATAATCAGAAGATAATGTAATTTTAGGGTTTGTAATAACCATACGGAGGTTTTTTAATGATTAAACGGTATAATATTGACCCCAGACAGCAGGCGATCAGGGATCGGGTTGCGGAATTTGGAGAAAAGGAAGTCGCCCCGGTAGCCTGGGATTTGGATCGCCGTCCGGAACCACAAGTGTTTCCCAAGGATTATTATAGGATACTCGGCAAAGCTGGTTATCTCGGTTTTGCTATGCCCAAGGAATACGGTGGAGGCGGGTATTCAAATCTGGAATATATAACCATGATTGAAGAGCTGGCATTTTGGGATCCGACGACGTCTCTTATGACTGCCATACCCCAGTTGGCGACTTTTCCTCTCCTGGTATATGGTAATGCCGAGCAAAAGCAAAAATATATGCCGGGGGTAACTTCAGGTGAGTTGATTCCGTCGTTTATCCTGACTGAAGAAAATGCCGGTTCGGATGCCGCCAACCAGAAAACTACAGCTATAGAAGATGGCGATAATTATGTGATCAATGGCAAAAAGCATTTCATCATGCATGGGGATGTCTGCGATTTTGGCATTCTCTTTTGCAAAATAGGAGCCCAGGAAGATGCCAAGCGTCCCAAAATTTCAGCTTTTCTTGTAGACGCCAACACACCCGGTTTTAAGCAGGAAACTTTGCTCTATAAGATGGGTATGAAAGCCGCCACAACCGGCCGTATATACCTTGAGAACGTCACCATTCCCAAGACTAACCTCCTCGGTGAAGAAGGCGCCGGTTTCCGGTATGCCATGCATACTCTCGACGGCGCCCGAATCGGAGTTGCGGCACAGGCATTGGGTACGGCTCAAAGAGCGTTGGAAGAGTCGATCAAATTCGCCAATAATCGTATTGCCTTTGGCGCGCCAATTTCAAAACTCCAGGCTATTCAATGGATGATCGCGGATATGGCCACGCGGCTCGAGGCTTCTCGTCTGATGACGTATAAAGCGGCCAAGATGCAGGATGATGGCGAGCGCTATGGAGTGGAAGCGGCACAGTGCAAGATGTACGTTACCGAATCTGCCAGATTCTGCGTTGACCGCGCCATGCAGATCCATTCGGGATATGGATATATCGGTGAGTTTTCCGTCATAGAGAAATTGTACCGCGATCAGCGCGTTACCGAAATCTATGAAGGAACTAATGAGATTCAACGCCTGATTATCGGCGGCGCTTATTTGCGCAAATAGGCATTATCAATTTTGACAAGGGGCCATTGATTGGCCCCTTAATTTTACAGGGGATTCGTGTACAGATTCGGTGATTTTACCATATATCATTTAGTTGAACAGCGATTCAAACTCGACGGGGGCTCGATGTTCGGTGTTATCCCAAAGAAGATTTGGGGCAAAATGATCGCTGCCGACGATGATAATCTGATACCGATGATTACCAATTTGTTTGTTGTGGATACCGGCGATAAAAAAATTCTATGCGATACCGGTCTCGGCGATAATCTTTCCGACCGGGAAAAAATAATCTATGCTACTGAGGGAAAGTCAAATATTGAGGCAGGTCTTGAAGAGATTGGACTTTCCTCCGGAGATATAGATGTCGTTTTTTTATCGCACTTGCATTCCGATCATTCCGGCGGAGCTGTTATTGAAAAAAAAGGGGAAATTATACCCCGTTTTGAAAATGCCAGATATCTGGTTCAAAAGGAAGAATGGCATGATGCTATGAACCCGGATGAACGCGCGGCGGCTGTTTATATTCCGAAGCGGATAAAACCGATTGAAGAATCGGGACAACTTGAATTATTGGATGGGGATTGTGGATATTTGCCTGGAATAAAAATAATCAAAACCGGCGGGCATACGCAGGGTCATATGGGGATTGAATTTTCTTCGGGCGGAACGACAATTGTATATTATGCCGACATTATTCCGTCGTCGCATCATTTCAAAGTTCCATATGTATCATCGACGGATTTATTCCCCCTCGATACGATGAAAGTAAAGCGGCGATTAACTCAGCGGGCGCTTTCCGGCGAGATAGCCATTGCGTTCGATCACGATATCGAAATCCCGATTGGGAAGGTCCGGGAAGAATGCGTCAATACTATTATAGAGCCATTAGGTTAGATTTTTTGAATAAAATTATTCGATAAGGATAGCTCATGTCGATTGAGAAAAAACTGGAGGAGCTGGAAGCCAAGCGGGCTGAGGCGCGTCTTGGCGGCGGGCAGGCTAAAATAGACGCTCAGCGTGCCAAAGGGAAATTGACCGCTCGCGAAAGAATCGAGCTGTTTCTCGATAAAGGCAGTTTTGAAGAATTTGATATGTTTGTGACGCATCGCAGCCGTGATTTTGGCCTTGATAAGAAAAAAATATTGGGCGATGGGGTGGTTACCGGAGTCGGCGAGGTCAATGGACGGCAGATTTTCATATTTTCGCAGGACTTCACTGTTTTTGGCGGATCACTGGCTGAGGCGCATGCCGAAAAGATTTGTAAAATTATGGATATGGCGATGAAAGTCGGCTCGCCGGTTATTGGTCTCAATGATTCCGGCGGCGCGAGAATTCAGGAGGGGGTTGTTTCATTGGGGGGTTATGCTGATATTTTTCTGCGCAATACTCAGGCTTCGGGAGTCGTTCCACAGATTTCGATTATTCTCGGTCCGTGCGCCGGAGGCGCTGTTTACAGTCCCGCTATCACCGATTTTACAATCATGGTTAAAAACCTGAGCCATATGTTTGTGACAGGACCGAACGTCGTCAAAACCGTAACGCATGAAGACGTGACATTCGAGGATCTGGGCGGAGCCGATACGCATGCCTCGATTTCCGGCGTGGCCCATTATGCCGCCGCCAACGAGCCGGATGCGATCAGGTTCGTAAAGGAATTGGTCAGTTTTATCCCGGCCAATAATATGGAAGATCCTCCATTTGTAAAAACTGACGATCCGAATGATCGAATGGATGAGGAGTTGAACCATATTGTACCGCTCCATCCCAACAAACCGTATGATATTAAAGAAGTGATTAATCATATTGTCGATGACGGGAAATTTCTTGAGATACACGCCGATTTCGCGCAGAATATCGTGGTTGGATTTGCCCGTTTGGGCGGGTACTCGGTCGGTATCATAGCCAATCAACCGGCCG
The DNA here is from genome assembly GCA_043819555.1 of Candidatus Zixiibacteriota bacterium. Classification (GTDB taxonomy): domain Bacteria; phylum Zixibacteria; class MSB-5A5; order GN15; family JAAZOE01; genus JAZGGI01. Next base: position 73,872 of record JBDREQ010000003.1, read on the forward strand.
TTCTGGCCGGAGTGCTCGATATCAATTCATCACGGAAGGCCGCGCGGTTTATTCGCTTCTGTGATGCCTTCAATATTCCGATTGTGACTTTTGAAGACGTCCCCGGATTTCTGCCCGGAACCGACCAGGAACATAATGGAATTATTGTTAACGGAGCCAAATTACTATTCGCTTATTGCGAAGCAACGGTTCCGAAAATCACGGTCATTACCCGCAAGGCATATGGGGGGGCATACGACGTTATGAACTCCAAGCATATTCTGGGCGATATGAATTACGGCTGGCCGACGGCGGAAATCGCGGTGATGGGCCCCAAAGGGGCTGTTGAGATTATTTTCAAAAAGGAAATCGCGGCGGCGGAAGATAAAGAAAAAGCGATTGATGAGAAAGTCGCGGAATTTACCGAGATGTTTGCCAATCCGTATATTGCCGCCAAGCGAGGATATCTCGATGATGTCATCGAGCCGAAAACGACGCGTCCGCGCTTGATTCGGGCGCTTAAGATGCTGGAAAACAAACGGTATAATAATCCACCTAAGAAGCATGGGAACATTCCGTTGTAGGGGGGAATTAAGAAAAACACTTATGGGTAAGATAAATAAAATATTAATCGCCAACCGGGGTGAGATTGCCGTTCGGGTTATACGCGGATGCCTGACGGCGGGAATTAAATCAGCTGCTGTTTATTCCGACCCCGATAGGACAGCTTTGCACGTTCGCATGGCCGATGAAGCGTATCCTCTTTATGGTACGACGTCGGCGGAAACCTACCTGGTACAGCAAAAAATTATCGATATCGCCAAAAAATGCGGAGCGGACGCGATTCATCCCGGATACGGATTTCTGGCCGAAAACTCAACATTCGCAAAACTGTGCGCTGATAATGATATTATTTTTATTGGACCCTCCCCGGAAGCGATTGCCCTACTCGGTGATAAACTCGAAGCTCGAGAAGCGGCCATCAAAGCAAATCTCCCGCTCGCGCCGGCCAGCACTCAGGATATCGAGAATATAGAAGCGGCCAAAAAAGAAGCAGCCGAGATCGGATTTCCCGTATTAATCAAAGCTGCTGCTGGTGGAGGCGGCAAGGGTATGAGAATCGTGCACAACGCCGGCGATTTTGAGGCGGCGGCAAAAATGGCGGCGTCGGAAGCAGGCTCTGCTTTTGGCGACAGCCGCGTCTATATTGAAAAATATATTGCCCGACCGCGCCATATCGAAATACAGATTATGGCCGACACTCACGGCAATGTCGTTCATCTGGGAGAGCGTGAATGCTCGATTCAGCGCCGGCATCAAAAAGTTATTGAAGAATCCCCCTCCCCTGTCGTAGATGAAAAACTTCGAAAGCGAATGGGCGAAGCGGCAAAAGCCATCGCCCGTGAAACCGGTTATGTTGGAGCCGGAACGGTGGAATTTCTGGTCGATGAAAATTTCAATTTTTATTTTCTCGAAGTCAACACCCGTTTACAGGTCGAACATCCGGTCACGGAAATGGTCTCCGGTTTTGATCTGGTGGCCGAACAAATTCGAGTTGCCAACGGCGAGAAGTTATCATTTACTCAGGATGATGTGGTTCAGCGCGGGCATTCGATCGAATGCCGGATTTACGCTGAAGATGCCGCGGCCGGATTTGTGCCCAGCGTGGGGAAACTTGCTTCATATCAGGAGCCGGCCGGACCGGGCGTGAGAATCGATTCCGGTTTTGTTGCCGGAGATACTATCCCGGTTTATTATGATCCGCTGATTGCCAAACTTGTTTCCTACGGCCGCGACCGAACCGAGGCGATTAATTGTATGAAGCGGGCATTGAATGAATATACCGTTCATGGCGTAGAGACGACGATTCCGTTTAACCTGCTGGTGATGAATAATGAGAGCTTCATCAAGGGAAACCTCTCGACACATTTTATTGCCGACGAGTTTCCGGAACTTAATGAAAGCCTGAGACGTTCCGAAGAAGATTTGGAACTTTCGGCCATGGTCGCCGCTATAATTGACCACCGCCAGCAAAGGCGGCTGGCTAAATCGGCCCAAAAGAAGGAAGTTACGATAAACAATTGGAAGCTCTCCGGGAGAATCGGCGGTATAGGAAAGAATCGGTGATTATGAAAAAAGTCCAGGTGACAACGGCGGATAAGAATTGGGCCTTCGAATTAAACGAAGATAAAGGGCAGCTTTGCATTACCAATAACGGCGTTAATCATCAGGTTAATCTGGTTCCCCTTGAGCATAATTGTTTTTCACTTATAATTGATGGTCGCTCTTATACGGTGGGGGTCAACGGATCGAATAATGGTTATACCGTGTTTTTGGGCGCGCGCTCGGAAAAGTTCGCAGTTGAAGATTTTGAAATCGCGAAGGTTAAGCGCAAAGCGGGAATCATTGATGAAGAGAAGGACAAAAAAGTCATAGCTCCAATGCCGGGCATGATAGTCTCCGTTGCCTGTTCTAAAGGCGAGAGCATTTCCAGGAATCAACCCCTGTTGATTATGGAAGCGATGAAGATGGAAAATGACATAAAATCACCGGTGTTGGGAATTGTTAAAAATGTTTCCGTTGCCGCGGGGGATAATGTTAACAAGGGCCAGGTGTTGATTGAATTTGAATGACTTTTTGGTTGAAAAGGAACCAACATGGCCGATAATATTCTAAAACAGATAACTTCTATTCAGAGGCGATAATGCGATATAAAAGAGTAAGTATTTTTCTGGCGGTGATAATAATCGCAATTTCGTTTTTTTCGGGATGCAAAGAGGAAGTACCGCTCAATTCGACTGAAGCAATTTTATTCCAAAAATGCGAAGAACTTTTTACGCGCATAAAAGTTGGCGACTTCGATGCGGCTTATGAAAACGAATTTCCTTATCTGCGCGAAGAAGCCAGTCTTGAAGAATACTTGAAGCATCCAAGATACAAAAATTACAGTATAGATACGCTGGTTGCTCTCCAATTGGATTCTATCCGGGATATGACCGATAGCGCCTTTCTTTATATCCAACTGGAATGGTTGTTAGCCGACAGCAGTTTGTTTATACAACCGATAGGTTTGCGTTATTATTATTCGGGTGATGAATGGATTAAACCATCGCTGTCCAGAATTGATGACCAGAGGCAATTTGAAGAAGAGTTGCGAGTTTACTGGGATGCGGTAGGGGAGATTCAGGAAAAGGAAGCGCTGGAGAATAAGGATAGTCTGTGAGTCGAAAGATTGACCATATCGGCATCGCCATAGAAAATCTGGACCAGGCAATTGAAACATATTCTCTATTACTAAATCAAGAACCGAACGAAATCGAAACGATTGAAGATCAAAAAGTAAGAGTTGCGATTTTTAAGACCGGTAATAGTAAAATCGAATTGCTTGAAGGACTTAGGACCGACAGCCCGATATCGAAATTTATCGCCAAACGGGGTCCCGGAATTCATCATCTTTGTCTTATCGTGGAAAATCTTGAATTGGAATTGAAACGACTTAAAGCATCAGGAAGGCAGTTAATCGATGAAACGCCTCGGATCGGAACCGGAGGAAGCAAGGTCGCGTTTATTCACCCCCGTTCATCTTCAGGAATACTAATAGAGCTTAAGCAATTGGCGCAATAGAATATCCGAATTCATCGCGCAGTAAATCATCTATTTTCCCCTTAATTAAATCACGGACAGTATCATAGGCTTGCTCGCGGGTTAAATCCTTTCCGCACATAGCATCCGGATTGGGGATTGACCAGTGAATATGAGTTGCCGAATCGGGGAAATATGCGCTATAACGCTTTATAGAATCGGCCAAAGTTATGATGTAATTGGCCCGGTTGAGGATATTTTCATCCAGACCCCGGCTGTCATGGTGAGAGATGTCGATTCCGACTGATCTCATAGTTTCGACAGCAAGAGGATGGACCCCGGAGGGTGAGATTCCGGCCGAAGTAAAATAGATTTTTCCATTACACAGATGTTTGCCCCAGCCTTCGGCCATTTGCGAGCGGACGGAATTTCCAGCGCAAACAAACAGGACATTTACAGTTTTTTTATCATCCACAGGTGCAAATATAGAAAAAAATCGATAATTTGGAGATAAAAAAATCAATCTCGATGCGGTTTGTTTTTGACTTGTCGCGTTTATCGATTTATAATAAGGGCGTTAACCATAGCATAAATTATTTTTTGCGGGGAAAACCGGATGGAGCGCACCATGACTCAAAAAATATCCAAGCGCGAAGATTATATCGGCTGGGATGAATATTTTATGGCTCTGGCGATATTATCGGCCAGGCGCAGCAAAGATCCTAATACACAAGTGGGGGCTTGCATTGTAAATGAAGAAAACCGCATCGTCGGGATTGGCTACAATGGTTTTCCCGCCGGATGCAGCGACGAAGAATTACCCTGGGGGCGCGAGGGAGAATGGCTCGATTCCAAGTATCCTTATGTCTGTCACGCCGAAGTTAACGCCATTCTCAATAGTCATTTCGGACGTATGAACAATTGCCGCATGTATGTCAGCTTGTTTCCCTGTAACGAATGCGCCAAGATGATTATTCAGGCCGGCATCAAGCAGGTAGTTTTTCTAAATGATAAATATCCCGATGATGAAAAATTCCTGGCCTCTCGAAAAATGTTCAAATTGGCCGGGGTTCTTCTAAGACAAATGCCGATTCCAGAAAAAAATATAACTCTGGATTTTAGGCAGTATTTTAATTGATAGAAGAAAAATATCCCAAAAAAAACCCCCATGGTTCCACGGGGGTTTTTAAAATCCAGTAAAATTTTATCTAAATCGTTTAGGGCTGCGCGCTTCCCACTCGACAACAATCGGACTGGCGACGAAGACCGAACTGTATGTCCCGACCGCGATTCCGATGGCAAGAGCCAGGGAAAAAGTGAAGAGCACCTGACCGCCGACGAATAAAATCGTCAAAACCGCCATAAGCGTTGTCAGCGACGTAATAAGGGTTCGAGAAATTACTTCATTGATGCTCGAATTTATCGTCGCCACGAAATCGCCTTTTTTGCGGAATAACTTCAGGTTTTCTCGAATCCGGTCAAATACCACGACCGAATCGGTCAAAGAATATCCCCCGAGTGTCAATAACGCTGTTATAACCAGAGAATCAATCTCAATATTTAAAAGCCAGAAAATTCCCAGGACCGCCAGGACATCATGAAAAGTCGCTACCGTCGCGGCGACTCCGAAACGAAGATCGAAACGGATCCAAATATAGACCAGGATAATAACGACAGCGAGAAGGACAGCATTGCGCGCGTCGGTCTTCAATTCCTCCCCGACCAGTGCGCCGATTGTTTGCTCCGAATCCTTATGGAAGTGATTTTCTGCAAATCTCGAATCGGAAGCGATAATATTCATGATTTTATCGACTGTCGATTCCGCATTGGGTAAATTTGATTCAGCCAAAGTCTTAACCCGAATCAAATACGAGTTCTCAACACCTTCTATATTCAGGGCTTGAATGGTCGCCTCCGGGAACCCGTTGCCGGTTAACGCGTCGCGCAATTCCTCAATCGCAGCGGATTTGTCGAAATTACCCTGAATCATCGTGCCGCCGGTAAAATCAATCCCCATTTTGGCGGTTCCCATTAGAATATTCGCAAAGGCTGTCAGTCCCAGCAGGATCAATATTGCTGAAAGGACGAAGGAGATTTTCCTTTTGCCGACAAAATCAATATTTGTTTTTCCAATTATCTTAAACATATTTTCAAATCTCCCAATCGTCTATATTGAAAGCGTTTTGTATTTTTTGCGCGAGACAAAAATTGATCTCGTGATTACCAACGCCGTGTATAGCGAAATTAAAACACCTAAAAAGAGCGATACCGCAAATCCTTTAATCGATCCACTGCCGAACATGAATAAGATTCCCGCCGCCGCCAGAGTTGTAACGTGGCTGTCGATAATTGTGATTACAGCGCGATCATATCCGGCGTCAATTGCCGCCCGGACCGTCTTGCCGGTTCGAAGTTCTTCTCGGATACGTTCGAATATTAAGACATTGGCATCAACTGAGATACCGATTGTTAAAATAATTCCCGCAATACCGGGCATCGTTAGAGTAGCGCTTAGGCCGGCAATAGCAGCAAGCAGGAAAAACAGGTTCGCAATAAGCGCCATATCAGCAATGAGGCCCGACAAGCGATAATAAACAGCGACAAACAACAGTACCAGGCAGAGAGCAATGATAACTGAGCGAATTCCACGCCTGATTGAATCTTCACCCAGCGACGGCCCGACAATACTGCTTTCGATTATCTCAACATCGGTCGGCAGGGCGCCGGCCTTTAAGACAATTGCCATATCATGCGCTTCCTGATAAGTTGATCCGGTACCCATCGTAATTGTTCCCTGGTCGCGAATACGGTCATTGATGCGCGGGGCAGATTCGACCTTATCATCCAGAACAATTGCCAGCGGTTTGCCAACATTGGGTCCGGTAACGCGTGAAAATCTTCGGCCGCCCTCGCGAGTTAAACGAAATTCAACTCTGGGCTTTCCATATTGGTCGTAAGATGGGTTAGCATCAGTAAGGTATTCTCCCGACATTTGAACACGGCTGTTTAAGAGATATAACCTGAGTACTCTGCGGCCGCCGACGATTTCCGATTTGGTTCCCCAGGCAAACTGAACGTCGCTGGGGATAAGCTGTTTAACCGCCGGTTTATCGAGTTTACTTTTCATGGTCGCGACGATCTCTTCCTCGACAAACCACTCCGGCCCTAGGGCCTGCGGGGCCGCTTCCAGATATATTGAAAACGGCATGTCGAGTTCTTCTTCGGTCAAAGCTTCGAAATCGTCAATTGAATCGCCCGGTTGTTCACCCATCAAATCAGCCATAACATCAACTTCTGTGGTATCGGAGTCAGGTTTTTTTTCGGCAGTTTCTGGAGCCGGTTCCGTTTGATCGCTTGAAGATTCTTCGGGTGATTCTTCCATTTCAGATAATGCCTTGTCAATTTTAGACAAAAGTAATTGAGCGTTTTCCGCTGATTCCAGGAGCTTAAACTCCAATCGAGCCATGTCGCCAATCATTTTGCGGGCGCGTTCCGGATCGGTAAAGCCCGGTAAATCGACAATTATGCGATCGTTGCCTGATTTTTGAATAACCGGTTCAGCCACACCCAGTCCATCGACACGGTTTCTTATAATCGCAATGGCACGATCAACGGCTTCTTTGCGAGCAACATCGCTTAGCTTTTCGAGCTGAACTCGCAGAACCATATGAATTCCGCCCTGCAGGTCAAGACCCAGCCGAATCGCTTCCTGTTTCATTTTAAGTAATTTAGAGGGATCTGTTTCCTTGAGTTGTTGCTTTTCTGTCTCCGGAGTTGTCCAGTACCGTACGGTCGGCCAGGAATAATAGACGGCGGTAAATAACAATAAAGCCGTAATAACAACTCGCCACATCTGTGTTCTGTTCATCTTTCGCCAACTTCCTTTACAAATTTAATTTGAGAAACGGCAATATAGTCTGGCAATATAGCAAAATAGCATAATATGTCAATTGTTTTAAACGTCGGCAAATGATGATGGTACTGAAGGCGATTATGTCGTAAGTTGCTTATTTTAGATAAGTTATAAAATTGAAAGGCCGATGATAATGAGTTATTGCCAAAGCAATATGTAGAAATAATGAGCAGTCACCTGAAATGATTTGTGTTCCCAAAAAAGTAACGTTGACTTTTGACTTGAACGTAAATAGTTTACGTTTTTTCGCGTTTCCTCTATCGTAAAGATTGTATTTGGGAGTAGACAGATTATGCAAAAAAATCATTACAAATATCTAAATGCATTAGCACTTGGCATTATTGTATTCTTAGTATTAGGCGCCGCCGTTCAAGCCAATACGAGCCGCTTGACTTTGGAAAATGGAATGGAAGTAATCTTTAAGGAAAATCATTCAAGTCCAATGATTTCTTCGTTGGTATTTATCCGGGCCGGGGCCAAGTACGAAGACGAATTTAATAATGGCGTGACGCATCTTCTGGAGCATCTCCTGTTTGACGGAACTAAAAACAGGTCGCGCGAAGAAATTTCGAAAGGGGTAGAAAATTATGGCGGCTATATCAACGCCTTTACTCGAAAAGATCTGACCGCCTTTATGGTTTTAATGCCCAAAGAATATATTGAAATGGGGCTTGAAATTCAGGCCGATCAATTATTCAATTCAATTTTTCCCGATGAGGAATTACCTAAAGAACGAAAAGTAGTTATCGAGGAAATTCAGCAGGGTAATGATCGCGAATCGGAAGAGGCTTACCAGTTTTTCAATGCCAAATCAATGGCGGGAACAGCATACGAAAGAACCGTCCTGGGATATAAAAATATAATCGCATCACTTCCCAAAGAAAAGATCATTGAATACTGGAAACAATTTTATGCTCCCAACAATATGATCGCTCTGGTCATCGGAGATTTCGAGACCGATAAAATGATCGAACAGTTTCGTTCGGTTTTTGGAGTCATTCCTCCGGTTGATTTGCCCAATCCCCCTGAAGTGAGCTATTTCCCGCCCACCGAGAAAAGAGTTTTTGCCAAAGCCGGGCCCACGAAACAAACATATATCAATATTGGAATTGACGCGCCCCATTTTACTGATCCCGATTATTACGCATTTGATTTGCTCGCGGAATATTTGAGTGATGACGCCAATTCACCGCTTGCGCAACAGCTTGTAGACGCCGAAGGCAGTCCTTTATATAGCTCCTTCTCGGCCAGTATTGAGACGCAGGAAGAGTTTTCTCGATTGACGATTGACATTATTACCAACGATGAAGGCAAAAGCGATCAGATTATAGCGGCAGTGGAAGATGTTCTGGAAAATCTTAATGAATATCTTCCTCCAACCGAAATCCTGGATGGTATTAAAGTTTCCAAAAAAGCTAATGAGATATTCATGCAGGAGAAGTTGCACTATTATGGCTTTATCATCGCGCCTTTGATGGTTACGACCGGTTATGATTTTCTTGAATCATATCTTGAGGCAATCGACAAAGTTAATCCTTCGATTATATCCCGTGCGGCTGATCGATGGCTGAGTGATTTGAAATATATCGCGACTGTGTATCATCCTGCGGAAGAATCAGAAGCGGAAGAAGCTGCCGCATCAAAAACGGTGTATCGCAAAGAAACTCTTGAAAACGGTTTGACTTTGATAGTAAAATCGAATCCAGATAGCCGGGTATTTGCTCTGAATGTTATCGGGAAAAACCGCTCGGCATCCGAACCTCCGGGCAAAGAAGGCATAACCGATTTTGTTAATCGCATGATAAAGAAGGGAACGACGTCATTGAATGCCGAAAACCTAGGTAGCCGCCTGGCTTCAATCGGCGCCAACGTGACTCTCAATGATAATCCCTGGATTCCTTATGATGATCGCTATACTACTCGCCAGTTTTCGTTTATGAAATTCGAGACTATTGATGAATTTACTTTGGATGGCCTGATTTTATTTTCCGATATGATTCGAAATCCGTCGTTCGATACGACCGAGGTGGAAAAAGTCCGGGGGCAATTGATGGGCGTTATCGGACAGGAGTCAGGATCAACTCTCAATTCATGCCGAAATCTCTTTTATGCTACTCTATTTGAAAAAGAAGCATTCGCCAAAACGATAAACGGTTCATCGGGCACAATTGGTTCGATTACTCGTGAGGATTTAATCGCATATCATCGCCATTTTTATTCGGCGGGGAATATGATTATTACAATCGGGACTAATTTCGACGCCGATTCGATGATGATAACGGCAAAAGAAGTCTTTGGCGATATGCCGGCGGTTGATTTTGCCGCGATGCCGGTTAAGGCGGGCACATCAGTGGCGGGAGCCAAGACTGCACATATTGATATGGATAAGGAACAGGTTTATATATTTCTCGGTGGATTACTGCCGGGCGCCGGGCATGAGGATGCTCCGGCGATTCGTCTGGCCGCTACAATCCTTTCAGATCGACTGGGGGCTAACTTGCGCGAAAAGCAGGGCCTTGCCTATTCAGTCGGGGCGGGGGCGTCATTCGATAAGGAGTTTGGATGGTATACCTGTACGATTGGCACCGGTCCCGAAAATTTTAAAATTGCCCGCGATGGAATTCTTACCGAAATCAATAAACTGCGAGATGAAGGAGCAACATCAGAAGAAATTGAAGTAGCCAAAAACAGCTTATGGGGGTCGACCTTGACCCGGCAATTATCACGAATTAATCAGTTGTATTATATGGGCATTAATGAATATCTGGAACTGGGATATGATTATTACGACAAATATGTTTCTGAATTGCGGGCTGTGACCGCCGAACAGATTAAAGCCGCGGCTCAAAAATATTTCGATACTCAAAATTATGTCATGACAACAGTCGGGAAAATATAAATTGAAATTTCGATAAAATTAAATTTTCCCTCAAGGCAGCGGGATAGTTCTTTTTAAGGAGGTAAACTACGGGGAATGAATATACCTTACTGGGGTGAGATTCTTGCCTTGATAACGGCAGTTATCTGGGCCAGCGCTGTTATTCTTTTCAAGAAAAGCGGTGAAACGGTTCATCCTATTGCGCTAAATTTATTCAAAAATTCTCTGGCGGCTGTATTGTTTGTCCCGACCCTGTGTATTGCCGGGCAGACTTTGTTTTATGACGCACCCGCCAATGATTACTGGTTACTTTTGCTGAGCGGAGCCTTAGGAATCGGTATTTCCGATACTTTCTTTTTTATCAGCCTCAATAAAATTGGCGCCGGGCTTTCGGCGGTTGTCGATTGCCTTTACAGCACATTTATAATTGCATTGTCATTTATATTTATCGGCGAAAGTATGAGCTTTTGGCAGATTTTTGGAGCGATGTTGATTATATCGGCCGTATTAACTGCCGCCAGCCGCAAAGGAAGCGAACATCTTTCTCGCTCAGATCTTATCTGGGGGATTATCTGGGGCGCGCTGGCGATGCTCGTTACTGCCATCGGTTTGGTTATGATAAAACCGCTTCTTGATCGTTCGCCGCTTTTATGGGTAGTCGAAATCAGGCTCATCGGCGGGATACTGATTTTACTTTTATTCCTCGCTTTTTATAGAAAAAGAAAAATGGTTATCAAATCATTAACAACCGCAGGGGGGTGGAAATTCACGATATCAAGTTCCATTGTCGGGGCGTATCTGGCGATGATGTTTTGGCTGGGGGGGATGAAATATACACAGGCATCGACGGCGGCCGCTCTCAATCAAACAACGACAATTTTCATATTTGTTTTTGCCTGGTGGTTTCTCAAAGAACCGGTTAATAAAATCCGTTTGATCGGAATCGGCCTGGCCGTCATCGGTTCGTTTTTTGTGACGTTTGGGTGAGGTGGAGTAATTAAAACAATTGCCCAATTAAATTTTGCTAAAAACTTACCGCAAAACGAATAACAAAAGCATCAAATCTATCATTAAATATATCACTGGAGAACATCCCTGTACCATTATTATACCTGAATGTTATTCTCCTAAAATATTGAAATCGGTAACCTAGGTCTATAGAAGCATAGTATTTGCCGCCACGATTTGTTCTAAATCCGAATCCAGAAAATAACATACTGCCAGCATTCTTTTGGAAAAATGGCTCTACTCCTTCGGAAAAGGAATACCCATAATTCCCAAAGAAATATATTGTTTCTTTTAGACGACTAAAATAAATTCGCAAATCGCCAAATATCGGAAAAACCGTTTGCTCGGCTATTTTATCTACGCCCAACCCAACTGCCATCGAAAAATAATCATTTAAATAAAGTCCGTGAATCGTCCTGAAGCCGATCCCGAATTTCTCAAAATCACTATTAATTTCAACTCCAGATAAGTTGAGGTAAAGTGGTTTATATCTTTTTGGGTTCATCTTCAAATGGAGGGCGGGTATCAAAAGTATCTTGTGCAACCAGAGGAGACGTTAGAATTACACTTGTCAGAATAAAAACTATTACTCGCAAAATAATATCCTATTTTTGTATAAATATATCCATATTTCACTTTTTGTCAAATCAATTAGATATAAATTTTGACCAAAGAATTCAAACTTAGCCTTCCTATTGGTCTTTTGTCCCAATAAGTTGTCTTTATCTGCATTGATACTTATTGACAAATTGAAAGGCGATATGATGAAGTTGGATTTGAGAATGGTAATATGTTTGGGATTAATGGCGATAATTACGCTCGGCGGGTGCAAGACTCAGGAAGTTGAAGGGATATGGGCGGAGAATACTGTTCAAATTGACGGTAATAATAATGACTGGCCGGATAAGGCGAGCATATTCTTCTCCGAACAAAACGCCGCGCTTTCGATCAGTAATGATAATGATTTTCTGTACATTCTATTCCGGACGACTGATGCACAGTGGGCGAAAATTATTAAAATGACGGGACTGAAATTATCGCTTAATAGTAAGGGTAACAAGGATATTTCAATTCTATACAAGGGCGGGCCTACCGAGGATGAACTTCGGGCGACATCCGGGCAGGCCGGTGTTCGCATGGGGCAAATACCAATGCAAATGAGAGACAGGATGGGGACAAGCGGCCAAATGGAAAGTTTTACGCTTAATATTGAAGATGAGAATTTTGAGAAGATGATATCACCAAATGGAAATAATGGTCCGGCCGTGGCCTTTGATACATGCCAGGGATTTTATACTTATGAATTTCGTATTCCACTGGAGGTGGGTTCTGAAAATTATTTTGGCATCGGGGTAAAACCGGGTGATAAAATCGGAATCGGAGCTGAATGGGGCGATATGGGCGATATGAAGCGAACTCTGCCGAGCGAAGCTGGTGTCGGCCGAGGCGGTTCCGGCGGAGGCAGGGGAGGCCGAGGAGGAGGTAAAAGCGGTGGACGCGGAGGTGGTGGAGGAAGTGATATGCGTTTAGAAATGCCCCAAAAACAGGAAGTCCGGATAAAGACTCAATTAAGTCTGTCACCTGAAGATAAGATATTGGATAAATAGAAGAACCGGAGTATTGGGAACTCCAGTAAATATATTATGGTTTTTCTTCTTCGTTTTCTTTTTTCATCGCATCGGCGTCGTAAGAAAAATGCATCTGAGTAATCACCCAATTGCCTTCTCTTTTTTCCAAAACGCCAGTATATCGGACATTTATCCAATTTGCAGGTTGGCCGTTCCATTCATTGATATCATCAAGAATCGTCGAAAACCATGCAACCGTTCCCGATTGAGACAAATTAATCCTCGTTTCCCACCTCGCTGGCGGCGACTGTTACCCTGGGAGTAGCCCCACTATTGTTTTTGCAGGTGATTTATGGAGAGTTTTTTTACTCGGCGACAATAATTTCCGGATGGAATTGGTTCATGATTGTACCGATTGTGATTGTCGTTTATTATTTACTGTATATCGCGTCTCTAAAAAAGAACCTGGCGGATAAGAAAAGGATAACATTACTATCGATTGCGGCCGTTGGATTGGTTTATGTTTCATATACCCTTACGATGATTTCCGATTTGGCATCCAAGACGGAACTGTGGGCAGGCTTATATCAAACCTCGCCGGAAGGCTTCAGCCTCAATCCCAACTGGGTTCAGACATTTTTCCGCTGGGGGCATTCAATCGCCGGAGCCTTGACAGTCGCCGGAATCATAATTCAGCTATTCGCGCTGTACTATAAAAAAGTCAAAGGCAATCTTGAGCTATTTGTTTATGGACGCAGAATATTTATGATTGGGATGATAAAGGCAGCTATTTTGGCGACGATTTATTTACTGGTTATAGACTGGGACATCCTGATAGGTTTTCTATCGTCGCCGGGACTGCATGTGCTTTTGATGGCGATAGCCGTTAATATCGTCGCGATTATAATAAATTATCGAGTGTCCGATGCGGAGAAAAATCGAGGGACGATATTGACCACGGCTGGATTGGTATTTGTGGGAATGTTCCTGATGGTTATGGCCAGACATTTCCTGCGCCTGGTTTATCTCGATGGAATTTTTGACCCGGCCCGCCTTGATATACAGACCCAGATGGGGCCGTTAATTTTATTTTTGACATGCTTTGTATCGGGAGTAATCGTTACAATCTGGATGATCCGAAGATATTTTTCGACGATCCAATAAACCCAGGCGCTCAAGTAAGTTGGGGGGGACTCACCCGAAAGGACTTAGTTAGAGGTTGGGTAACCGGACCACAGCTCCCCCGAACAGAAAAAACAGGGAACTGACATATAAAAATGATATTTTCTCCTTGACATATAATTTCTATATAGTATAGTACTATATAGAAATAAAATAATTTAAGAGGACTTAAATTGAATACTGATGAAATGAAACAAAAATGCCTTAGCCTGATGAACAGTACCGATATTTTGTACATGTCAACAATTGGGAATGACGGCTTCCCTCATATCAGAGCGGTTATGAATCTAAGAAACAAGAATAATTATCCAAATCTGACAGAGATTTTCAGTCAAGCTGACATGGACTTTCAGACATATTTTGCCACCAAAACTTCATCGGATAAGGTCAAACATATTGCTGCCAATGACTCGGTCTGTTTATATTATTGCTTTCCCGAGAAATTTCAGAGCGTTATGCTGACCTGTCAGGCTCAACCCGTCCTTGATTTGAAATTGAAACAAATGTTCTGGCAGGATGATTGGCAGCAATTTTTCCCGGATGGTTATAACGATCCCAACTATACTCTGTTGCATTTTGTGCCGTTGTATGCAAAAGGCTGGTGGGTAAACTCCGTATTTGATTTCAAATTACGCTAGGTGAATATGAAGTTAAAACGTCAAGGCGGATTTTTGATTGCAAAGATACACAGATTAGCCGGTCGAATATTTACCAAAAAGCTCAAGGGTCATAATATAGATATTATTAATCCGGCGCAGGGCAAAATTATGTTCGTGCTATGGAAAAACGATGGCCTTTCAATAAGTGAGCTAGCCGCCAAAACATCGCTCGGTAAATCAACCCTGACAAGTATGCTCGACCGCCTGGAAAATGCCGGTCATCTGAAACGGGTTGCCTCAGATTCTGACCGGCGCAAATTTCTATTATATCGTTCCTGCAAGGATAAAAAGATGGAAAAATTGTATACCGAGGTATCGGAAGAAATGAACAGGCTTTTTTATAAAGGTTTCACCAGTACAGAGATTTTGCAATTTGAGGATAATTTGCTGAGAGTGTTAAATAATCTTGAATCATTTTGAAAATGGAAATCTGAACAGATAGAGAAAGGATGTTTTATGGGTAAACTCGATTTATTATTTATGTCAAATCGGCGGGAATTCATGCTGGAGACAGTACCGGTATGCGGAATGTCATGCCTCGCTCTCGCCAATTTTTCCAGCCTGATCAATGCCGGAAATGGGGGTAACGAGCAACCGGAAAAACATAAATTTCAAAAAGATTTTATCCAGACTTATGAACAAGCATTTCGCTGGCGGTACGAATACTTTATTGAATATATGACCCGGTTCGGTGAATACCTTGGACGGGAAAACCTTGTCAATATGCTATTAAAGGCAGTTGATGATAGTAATCCGCCGGCTACAAAATCAGATCCTGATTTTTCATTCAGTAAATGGCTTGAAGGCGGCAAGATATATGAAAATATGATGAGTAAGATTGTTATTGAAAAAACTGATAACGTTTATGAAATGAAAGTCACCGAATGTCTGTGGTGGAAAATATTTAAGGAGCATAACGCCACCGATATCGGTTATGCCGCTGTTTGTTATACAGATTTTTCATACGCACAGATGGTTCACCCTCAGTTACACTTGAAGCGTACCAAAACGTTGATGCAAGGTCATGATTGCTGCAACCATCGCTGGGAGTTTAATGGTTAGTTGGGTTCGGCGAACCCTTCAAGAATAAACGCAGCGTTTCTTCGAATGGATTCTCTCAAGGAAATTAGACTGGTTCAAATATGGGATCAAAACAAATTCAGAATATGGGTAACATTATTCAGACTAAATTATTTTTTCAAATTCCGCTCGGAAGATATGTTCCGGTTGGGCGCCAATCAAGCGGCCGGTTTCCTTGCCGTTGGCATCGAGGAAAACAGTAGTTGGGATGCTCTGCCCCAAACCAAATTCACGGGTTGAATATGCATCGCCATATACGATCACCCAGGGAATATCCATTTGCTCCACATAAGGGACAACACGTTCGATTGTGTTTTGCTGGTCAACCGAAATTCCAATAATTTCTATTCCATGAGATTGATACTCGGCATAAAGTTTTTTCAGAGTCGGTAGTTCTCTCAAACAAGGCCCGCACCAGGTCGCCCAGAAATTTATTACAACCGGTTTACCGGCGAACTCGGACCATTTCCGAATGTTTCCGTTAAGGTCGCGTAATGAGAATCGTTCACGATTCATTGATGGAAGGTTTTTATCCGTACTTTGCGAAGTTCCCGCGGATTCTTTCTGAATCGTTCCGGCTTGAGTAGTATCCGTATCGCTTTTCCCACATGACGTATTGAAAACCAAGGCGCCTAAAATGATTAATACCGAGAAACTCAGGAGTGCTTTGTGATTTAATTTCATAATTGAATTATGCAAGGCGTTGAGTCAGTTTAGGGTTTGTCTTTATTCTTATCTTGTTCTTTTTCGGCAAGAAACTGCTTGAAGTCCATTGTTTCGTATTTGTCATCTTTGAGGTATAGCAAAATGTTTATCAAATTTTCAGCCGTTTGATATCCGCGGAGCGGCGCGAGTTTTTCTCCATCTGATTTCAAAAACCAGAAATAAGGAAAAGAATGAACCCCTAATTCACCGGCCAGTTTTCGGCCGGAAGTGAACCATCCGTCAACATTTATTGTGTCGCGGGATTCGCCATCAAGGGTGATAGAAATATAGTACTCATTCAGGGCTTTGATGATTTCCGGGTCTTTAAATGTTGTGGCGTGCATTCGCTTGCACCAACCGCACCAGACCGCCGAAAATTCAAGAAAAATCTTTTTGCCGCTTTCTTTGGCCAGCTTCAAACCTTCAGGATAGCTGACCCAGTTTATCTCGTCCCTCGAGGCGGACTTATTTTCCTGAGATTTCGCAGCCGGGTCCTTTTTGGGAGACGAATCGGCAAAAATTAAGCCTGAAAATATAATAAGGATAAAAACTGACAGAGGAAAATTAAGTTTATTTACGGTGCTCATAATGCTCCAATGTATCCCCAAATCAATGCCGGCAATAGATTATACAGTACCATTAGCCTTTAGTTTACCTCAATATCGAAAAAAATCAAGAGCTTTCTTGTTTCTTTAGTTATTTGCCGGCGCCAAATATGCTCTTCCACCGCCAAGAAGCTCTTTGATTTTATCGACCATTTCGCCTTCCAGGCTTACCTGCAAGTTGCGGGGTTTAATCTGCAATTCCTCACCGTTGTGGCGCGTCAAAATTATTACCTCATTTTTACCGCGATGAGATTCTAATATCGGCCAAATCGCGTCTATTTTGGAAAGATCCCGAGTATCCAAATTCAGTACCAGGCGGCAATGGTAATAATCACTTAAGTCCTTAAGCGGTACGATATTGGATACGATCAATTTGGCCGCCTGGCCCTCCCGGGTCGAAACTCTGCCCGAGGCCAGCACAATCCCATCAACCTTAACAAAGCTTTTTGCCTTTTCATAACAGTCAGAAAAGACGATAAGTTCCATACTTCCCGCAAAATCCTCGATGGTGACGAAGGCCATTTGATTGCCGCGCTTATCGAGCATAACCTTGATATTCTGAATTATTCCCCCAATACGAACTTCCCGGCCATCATCCTGAGAACCTATTTCACTTGAATTAAGCCCAGCGAATCTCTTTATCTCGTTTCGGTAGCGCATCAGAGGGTGGCCGGAAACATAAAATCCCAACATCTCTTTTTCTTTGCCCAGCCGTGCGGAAACCGGCCAATCATCGATAGCCGGTAATTCCGGAGCACGCCGAGTGGCATCTTCTTTGCCTCCCCCAAACATATCCACGGTGTAAGATTTTTCCTGGATAGTCTGACCGTAGGATATCATTTGTTCCATAACCTCAGTCATGGCGGCACGATTATCATAAAGAGAATCAAATGCTCCTGCGGCAATCATTGATTCCAATGCCCGGCGATTAAGAGCATGCAAATCGACGCGGGAGACAAAATCGGCCATCGAACTGAATTTGCCGCCCTTTTCCCGAGCTTTGATGATTTGTTCAACCGGCCCGGATCCAACGTTTTTGATAGCCATCAACCCAAAAAGAATCTTATTTTCAGAGACGGTGAATGAACCCAATGACTCGTTTACATCGGGTGGAGTCACTTCAATACCCATCCTGCGGCATTCATCCATGAAAGCCACAACCCGGTCGGAATCACCCATTTCCGAAGACATAACGGCGGCCATGAATTCATGAGGATAATGAACTTTGAGCCAGGCCGTTTGGTAGGCAACAATGGCGTAGCAGGTTGAATGAGCGCGGTTAAAACCGTATCGGGCAAAAGTTTCAATCAGGTCAAAAATTCTCTCGGCAACATTTTTTTCAACTTTATTGTCAATTGCGCCGTTAATAAATCGGGTTTTTTGTTCCTGCATTATCGCGACATCTTTTTTGCCCATCGCTTTGCGCAATAAATCGGCCTGGCCAAGGCTATATCCGGCCATCTTGTTGGCAATTTGGAGGACCTGCTCCTGAAAGACAATAACACCGTAGGTATCCTTGAGAATTTTCTCGAGCATGGGATGGTCATAGGCAATTTTTTCTTCTCCATGCTTGCGTTTGATATAAATATCGATCATGCCGGAATCGAGAGGCCCGGGACGATAGAGAGCGTTCATCGCGATCAGATCGGTTAAAACGGTCGGTTTCAGTTTTTTTAGATAATCGCGCATCCCGGCCGATTCAAATTGGAAAACGCCGATGGTCTGGCCTTTGCCAAAAATATCATAAACTTCATTAACATTCAGATCGATATTATCGAGATCGATTTGATTATTGTGATTGGCGGCTATCATTGTTTTCGCATCATCAATAACTGTCAGGGTTCTCAAGCCCAGAAAATCCATTTTCAAAAGGCCGATCATCTCAATGTTTTTCATTGAATACTGGGTTGTGACCTCGCCTTTGGATCCTTTGAAGAGCGGTACATAATCAGTCAAGTTTGCGGGAGCAATGACAACTCCGGCGGCGTGAGTCGAAGCATGCCGGCACAGACCCTCCAGTGTTTTAGATAACTGAATCAATTTCCCGATTCGCTGGTCTTCAGTGACCAGTTTTTTAAGATCAGGATTCTGCTTGAGGGCTTTTTCAAGAGTCATATCCGGAGCCGCGGGGATCATTTTGGCGATCTTATCGACTTCGGCATAAGGCATGTTCAGCACTCGTCCAACATCGCGAACGACGGCACGGGCGGCCATAGTACCGAAGGTAATAATCTGCGTGACGTTATCGGACCCGTATTTTTTCTGAACATACTCAATAATTTTATCGCGATACCGGTCGGCAAAATCAATATCAATATCCGGCATTGATATTCGTTCCGGATTTAAAAATCTCTCAAAAAGCAATTCGTATTTTATAGGATCAACATTGGTTATACCAAGGCTGTATGAAACCAGCGAACCAGCCGCTGATCCGCGTCCGGGCCCAACGGCAATACCGTTATCACGGGCGTACTGGACAAAATCCATTGTGATCAGGAAATATCCCGCCCAGCCAAGCTGGCTGATTACACCCAGTTCGAAAATCAGACGCTCTTCCAACTCAGGTGTTATTTCAGGATAAAGCTTTGCCAGACCTTCGCGGCATAGACCTTCCATATATTCATCCGGGGTTTTGTCTTTAACAGGAATTGGAAAAGTGGGGAGCAGCAGTTTGCCGAATTCTATTTCAAGATTACATTTTTCGGCAATTTTAATGGTATTCTCGATCGCGGCTGGATAGTCAGAAAATAATTCCTGCATTTCCTCGGCCGATTTGAAATATATTTGATCGGTATCATAGCGCATTCGATCTGTATCGGAGACCAGTTTTCCGGTTTGGATGCATAATAAGGCATCGTGCGCTTCGGCGTCTTCACGGTTAATATAGTGGCTGTCATTTGTCGCCACGAGAGGCAACCCCAGCTTTGAAGCAAGATCAATTAACTTTGGTCTGACATCGTTTTCCACCGCCAAATTGTGGTTCTGTATCTCAATAAAGAAATCTTCGCCGTCGAATAGTTCTGCGTAGAATCGGGCGGCTTCTTCGGCTTTATCCTGATCATTGCGGCTGAGCCAGTATGGTATTTCTCCCTTAAGACAGGCTGACAACGCGATCAATCCTTTACTATGTTCCGATAATAATTCGCGGTCAATGCGGGGGCGGTGATAAAATCCCTCACGGTAAGACGACGACGAAAGTTTCATCAGGCTCTTGTAACCGACTTGATTTTTGGCCAGAAGGACCATATGGAAACCGCCATCAGGATATCCGGGAACCCGCTTGTGGTCGAGCCTGGAAGTTCCGGCAACGTAGGCCTCAATTCCAATAATGGGCTTAATTCCGGCTTTCCTGACGGCTCTGTAAAATTCGATGGCGCCGAACATATTACCGTGATCAGTTATGGCCATAGCCGGCATTTTGAATTTTCCGGCCGCGGTAATCAGATCGGAGATACGACTGGCTCCGTCAAGGAGAGAGTATTGGGTATGATTGTGGAGGTGGACAAATCCGCTGTATTTCATGTTCAAAAACTCAAGTTAAGGGTTCTGAGGATATGGTAACAGAGTAATCGCTTCGTTCAAAGATAAATATTGAAAAAGATAAAATTTCCTATTTTCGTGATGCTTTTTTACCTCGTGCAAGGATAATATCATCCGGGTCAAAGCGGACATTTTTGATTTTATTGGGGAATGGCCCCAGTTCAAATGAGTGATTTTGACCGACTCCGTCAACACGGAACAGCTGTCGTTGACCGTTATCATACTCAATCTCAATAGGATACGGCGTTGAAAACGATTTGTCGACATCGGATACGGAAATCTCAAAGCCAAGTTTATCTCGGCCTTTCTCATCTTTTAAAACCTGATATATACTGGTGAAACTGGGCACTCTCCATTCGTAGAGCCACTGGCCAAAAAACTCCATTGCACGCTTTTCGCCCATCGCCCGTGCCGCGACCAGAATAAATTCGTTGCTCGTCACCCGCTGTCCCTGATATTTACGATTGAATTCCCCGAGCATATTGAGAAAAAAATCAGTCTTGTAATCGGGGCCGTCAATTTCAAAATGAAGCATACGCAGCATATAGGCCGCCTTGGCATAGATGAGAGCGATATAATCTCCGGGAGAATATGATTGCACAAAACGGCCTCCCAATGCAATCGGCCCCGCTTTGTATCCTCTGGAATATAAATTTCCGATTTTTCCTTCCTCGATTATTTGCCTTTTCCATTCGTCGACTATTTCCCGGCAGTAGATAGAATTATGTTTTATCTTCCAAAGATATAAAAACGAGGAATATTCTGCGATGCCTTCCGCCAGCCATGCATCGCGATAAGTTTTGGGGGTGACGGAATGTCCCCACCATTCATGCGCGACCTCGTGAGCAATGAGATTTGTCAAATCTTTCATTTTCAAATATGAATAACCGGGGAAGTGAATTAATCCCGGGCTGCTTATACCGGCGAAATAAGGCTGGTCAACTACGCGAAGTTCTATAGTTTGAGATTTTCCAAACCAAAATTCAAATGCGCCGAAAGAAGCGATGATATCGGAAAGTACAAAACGCGGAATATCCTGATTAAATATTCCGATATTATTCTGGGGTTCCACATATAAAGTGATTGGTATGGCTAAACTGGAATCGCAGTAAATGTCATATTTCCCTGACGCAAAACTAATATACGAGATGAGATTATGGCTATGATACGTTATCATCCTGATATCACCATCAATCGCTTCCGATATTTTTTCCCCAACCGAATTTAGAGTCAGGTCTTTATGCAACGTATAATTGATGATAAAATAAGAGAGATTTGGGCGGGGTGTATGTGGAAACCATACCGCAATTGACTCGCGATAATCATATCCCTCATAACGCGCCGCGACAAATTTGCCCCGATAATAAACTGTAATAAAATCACTACCCACATCTGGTTTTTCTCTTTGGGATACATATAGATTCGTTCGGAATTGCTTTTTGAAAAACGAAAGACTGTTGCCCGACGCATCTTTGACAGAATCAACTTTATAAAGATGAGGCAGGTATAGATTCATTCCTCGAGGATCCGTATCGGACGCGAATACAATGCGGCAGGATGCCTCCAATCGTCCCGATTCCTTGAGAGTAATATCAATTACGGTAGTATCAACATTTATCGGTTTGGATATTAAAAACTCGTCCAATCCATAACCGGCAACCATATACGGCCGGTTGTCCAGTTCATCATAGACATACAACCGCAGCTGCTCATCGATGTCGGGAGACAGGCGGGTAACCAGAAGTTTATCATTATCAAGCGCGGCATCGATCCAGATCGGTGGAGGATTTGCTTCTGCTTCAGACCAGACGCCCAGTTCGCATCCCAACTCATTTCCGAAATACCTGTCAGCCGCCTTCTGTTGATAAGTCAATTTATGATAATCGCGGCCATTGATTTTATCTTTTGACCATTGAGTCGAATCCACTTCAAATAATTGCGGGATATTTTTGCCGCATATATAGGCCGTTGTGAATTCAATATTCGCCGTGCGGCCAAAACGCATGTACCAGAGATTATCCAGTGATATTGAATCGAGAATAACAACTCGACCCCGACCGATAAAACAAAAATCATAATGCGGATCGTTATTTTTCCTGTGATGCAGCTCGCCTTCTTCAAATATATAGCGCACCTTATCGGAATAATCGATGACAATATTGTTTATTGGAACGCTCTCGGTTTTCTGACCGAACCGTCCATTGATTTCCGGGAATTTTGAATATTCGTCGGCATGGGCAATCGAAGCAGTAAATAAAATCAATGCTGACAGAAATGGGCATATATGACTTAAGAAAGATATACTATTCAAATGGCTGGCCTCAAGTTACTATTTAATGGCATCAATCACGAATGAAACACCAATATAAAGCAAAAACAAGGCGCATATGCTTATTAAAATATAGTATGGTTTTCCGGCCAGAAGTTTTTTCCCGGCGGCGATTAAAAACGAGACAAAACTATACCAAACCAGATCCGATAATATATGCCCAAAATAAAAGACGATGGGACCGGCGATTCCGTGTGAAAGAGATTTGCTCATCAAAGCCGACCCGACTGTCGCCCACCAGACAAACCAATAGGGATTTGACAGCGACGCGGTAATGCCCTTGCCGACCAGAAGCCCTGAACTTGAACCGGGTTTATTTGCGTCAAACGAAATTTTCTTTCGGATGATATCGTACATCATCATCCCGCCCATTAATATCAGCGCTATTCCACCCAGAAGTCCTATGATTTTGAAGGCCGTTGCTGATGAGAATAACTCGAGAAGTCCAAATGCGAGAGCAAACACTACTGCCAACTCGGCGATAGCGTGGCCAATAATCAGAATCGGACCCGACCAGAATCCTTTGCGAGTCGCTTCGGCAATATTAACGGTCAGAAGTGGCCCCGGCATTAACGCCCCGGAAAACCCAATCCCAAATGACATAAAAAACAACGCGATTAAACTCATGGGAAGAATATACGAAAGAAATCAACGGGCAGTAAACAGGAAATGTCGGGGTGTGACCTGACGGTCTTTATAATTTATTCGGAATAATAATCCAAAAGCTCATCCAAAAGGCCGTCGATGTTCTGGACTTTGGCCTCGCGAGTAACGCTCACGCCATCAGATTCGAGGACTTTGCTAGCCTTGGGGCCTATGGAAAAAACTTTGGCGTTTTGAATAATATCATCCGCTTCCTCTTTGGATAAATTATGATACAATCCCTTCATTGTCGAACCGGATGTAAACAAAATCGCATCGGGAGGATATTCCAGTAACTTTTCCTTTAGCCCATCCGGCCAGGTGGGATAATAAGTTTCATAAGTCGTAAGTGGCAAAACTTCCGCGCCCAATCCGGGAAAAGCCTTCTCAATTAACTCGTCGGCCAGATTCCCTCGAACTCGAACTACGGTGGTGTCATTCAAATCAATCGCCTTCGGCATCTCATCGACTAATATATTTACCGTTGCTATC
Organism: Candidatus Zixiibacteriota bacterium; assembly: GCA_043819555.1. GTDB lineage: Bacteria > Zixibacteria > MSB-5A5 > GN15 > JAAZOE01 > JAZGGI01. The sequence continues at coordinate 98,034 of JBDREQ010000003.1, forward strand.
GAAGGCATAAAATCGATTGGCAGACGATATTCTTTTAATAAACCTGAAGTACCCTCTCCAATAGCGGCAATCTTAAATCCTGCCAGCGTTCGAATATCATCGAATTTCTCGGTAAACTTATCCATAAAATATCGCACGCCGTTTTCGCTGGTAAAAATCAGCCATTTATCATCGTTTTGAATATATGAAAAATCCGCCCAGCCCTTTTCATCGTCAACCGCCCGCGTCGCGATTGTCGGATATGGCAGAGGTTCGGCGCCCAGTTCACGCAATCGGCGATACAAATCCCCGGCCTGCACCGACGCTCGCGTCACCATAACCCGCAAACCAGGAAGAGGACGGCCAGTAAACCATTTCAGATATGGTTGGAGATCGACGACTCCGCCCAGAACAAACAATGCCGGAGGCTTAACATTTTCGTTTTTAACGATTCCGGGCAAATCTTTCAAAGTTGCCGTAAATACTCGCTGTGACGGAAAAGTCCCCCGTTCGATAATCGCCGCCGACATATCAGGATTCATGCCATTCTCAATCAATTGCTCAGTGATATTCGAAATCTCATTGACGCCCATATAAATCACGACCGTGCCGTTTTTGATTTTGGCAACCCAGTCCCAGGGAACGGTTGATTTCAATTTGTCACTGGATTTATGGCCGGTCAAAAACAAAACCGATGAAGCGCGCTCGCGGTCGGTGCAGGGAATACCGGCATAGGCCGGCCCGGCAATTCCCGAGGTGACGCCGGTAATGATTTCAAATTCAACGCCATGCTCTTTGAGATACTTAGCTTCTTCGCCGCCCCGGCCAAATATCAAAGGATCGCTGCCTTTGAGTCTCGCTACCGATTTTCCCTCTCGAGCCAGCTTGAGCAGAAGCTCGTTAATTTTCTCCTGAGGAACCGGATGATCCCCTGCCTTTTTGCCGACATAATATTTCTCAGTCTCTTCGGGAATATTGATGATAAACTCGGGACAAACCAAATTGTCGTACAATACCGCGTCGCAACTACAAAGTAGTTCCTTGCCGCGGACGGTAATCAATCCGGGATCGCCGGGGCCCGCGCCAATCAAATATACTTTTCCGGTTTTGCCCATAGGCATTATCAATCATCTCCGCCGAATTCCAGAGTCACCGGTCCAGCACCGGGATCCTCATGATTTTTATCTTCCGGTTCTTCGTCTTCGACCGGTTCCAAAAGCTTATCCAATTCGTTTTCGAGGTCGGCATCATTTTTATTTTTTATCAATGTCTTCCAGTCGGCGCTCAGAAATCTGTCAAGACTGGCAAACCGTTCTTTGGTATCATTACCCCACTTAACATGAACTTTTTTGCGGAAGTCCGCGGCCAATTGCATGATGCGCGACCAGTGATTGGGAAAGATATTTTCCATAATAAGGCGCAGATGCGCCGCCAGAAAAGGAGCCTTACCATCGGTTGATACCGCTACTGTCAGGGCATCGCGTTTGACCATAGCCGGAAAAATAAAATCGCACAGAGGTGGATTATCAACGACATTCACCAGCGTTTTTCCCTCCCGGCAATCATCATATACACCCCGGTTAACCGCTTCGTCATCTGATGCCGCGACAACCATGCCGTAATTCGAAGCCTCCGGAGATTCATATGTTCTATTGTGAAGCTTCAGCTTCCCTTTGGATGCGTAATATCCAATTTTATCGAGCGGCTCTGGTGCAACAACTGTGATATCGGCTTCAAAATCCATGAGAAGCTCAATCTTCCTCAAAGCCACTTTGCCCCCGCCGACAACCAAAAACGGGCGCGATTTCAATGTTATATTTATCGGAAAATATTTATTAGCCATTGTCAATTCTCCATTTTTTCCGCCCGTGCTTCAACGCGGGATTTTACCTGAATCATTCGGTCCATCATTTGCCTTGAAATCCGGTCAAAGACCGCCTTTGTTTCATCCGGCATTGAATTCAAACCGCCCAATGTTTCCAGACGTATTTTCTCAAACGCCTCAGCCAGTCCATTATAACCCGGCTCATGGCGAATGTGCTCGTACCAGTACATAAATTGTTCCAACCGATTTTTGATTAATTTTTCCGCGTCCGGGATAGCCCGCCTCCGATTCGCCTGCTGTCCTTTTAAGAAATCACGAACGGCATCCAGATCATATATTTCAAGACCATCATAATTTGCTTTAACCTCGACATCACGCGGAACAGCCATATCGGCAATCACCATTTTCTTATCAGGATGATCATCGAAAACCGCTTTTAATATGCTGTCATCAATAACCGGCTTATCAGAACCGGTACAGGATATAACAACATCAGATTTTGTTATCAAGTCCGGCAGATGATTAAATCCAAACCCTTCCGCGTTATAATGTCTGGCAAATTCTTCCGCCTTATCCCGTGTGCGGTTGGCAAATAAAAAATTATTATAACGCAATCGATGCAATCCCGAAGCCGCCAATGAAATCATCCTGTTTATTCCAACGAAGAGGATCACCGGATTATCGAATGCCTGCAGTTTAATCCGGAGCAAATCAATCGTCGCGCTCGAAACCGAACAAGCGCCTTTGCCCAGTTCTGTTTCAGTCCGCACCTGTTTGCCAATCCGAAAGGTTTGGTGTATCAGCCGGTGCAGTACTTTGCCGGTCGATTTTACCGAGCAGGCCGATCGGTATGCGTCTTTTATCTGTCCGAAAATTTGATTTTCTCCAATGACCATCGATTCAATTCCGGCGGCAACGCGAAAGATATGGTCAACCGCGTCTTTATCTTTTGATAAATAAAATTTATCTTTTAGGCTGGTTATGTCTATATCCCTGAAATTGCGGTAAAAATCAGAAATTATTTTGAAAGCATCATCCTTATCGCCGGCGATAAAATAAAACTCAATTCGATTGCACGTTGAGACAATCATTGATTCTTTGATTTCCGGTAATTCAACAAAAACGGCATTAGCCGCCGCCAAATCTCCAATATTTATCTGCAGCGGTTCGCGCTCTTCAAGTGAAGACGTCGTATGATTGATGCCGCATAAATACAGCCGCCAGTTGCAGGGAATCATAGTTTGGCTCATTTCCTCTTTATAATACCGCCGCCTCGTATCCGCCGCTGATAATATCGACCGATTCAAAACCGGCCTGTTTCAATATCACCGCCGTCTGATATGAGCGAGGTCCGCGCTTGCAGACTATAACTATTTTACGATTTTTGTCAAGCTCATCGATCCGGTTTCGCAGTTCATCGAGAGGAATATTCAAATAATTATCTTTTCCGCAAATATCCCACGGTTCGGATTCAATCTCAGCAGGCTCCCGGACATCAAGCCAGATACAATGTTCCTTTGATTTTTCTGAAAGATCGACCGGAGATATGAATGCAATCCCTCGGATTTTTGCCAATGCCATCGCCGCCAAATGATGGAGAGGATCCAATGCCTCAGAATAAGGCGGGGCATACCCATGCTCAAAATCCAGTACCGATTCCAGAGTAGCATTGTGCTGCAATAGAGCCGACATGCTGTCCACCCGTCGGCAAATATCTCCACAACCGGCCGCCTGCAGGCCGAGAACTCTATGAGAATCCGGCTCAAAAACCATCATCGCCTTGAATGTTTTTCCTTCGGGATAATAATCCGGCTTATCCGGGAATGTCCCCAGAACAAAATCAGCCTTCAACCCACAATTCTCGGCGACTTGCTTCGTTATACCGCATGATCCGACATTGCAGTCAAACAGCTTAATCAAAAACGTTCCCAGTGAACCGGGATATGTCATTTGATTGCCGACAATATTTTCCGCAATGACCCGCCCATGTCGATTGGCCAGCGAGCCCATTGGAATATAAAAGGGTTTTTTTGTAATTTGATTTATTGATTCGATACAATCTCCGCCGGCATAGATATTGGCATCCGAAGTCCGCAGGTTTTCATCAACTTTGATGCCACCCGTTTCACCGATTTCCAGACCGCATTCATTTGCAAGCAACACATTTGGTTTGACACCCAGGCACAAAAACAAATAATCGCACGAAATGGATTCTTGCCTGGCGATATAAACAACCGGGTTGCCATCATCATCCAGATCAACTTTTTCGACCGTCGTGCCGGTTAGAAGTTCAATATCCTGGCGAGCCAGTTCACGTTGAGTGATTACCGCCATCTCATAATCGAGAGCATCTGGTAAAATTTGATTTTCTTTTTCCATCAGAACCGTTTCGATGCCCCATAGTCCGCCGCAGGTCTCGGCCAATTCGCATCCGATAAATCCAGCGCCTATTATGATAGCTTTTCCTACCTGACCGGTTTGAGCCATCTTGCGAAAGGCGATTGCATCGAACGGTCGCGTAAACGATCTGATTTTTTCAGATGCTGCCACCGGAAATGGCGGAGGTTTCGTATTAGCTCCTGTCGCCAATACAAGATATTTATATTCGTGTTCAAACTCTTCACCTGAATCCAATAGCTTAACCAAAGCTGTTTTTTCATCTCTGTTTATTTTGATGACTTCGGCCCTGGTAATCGCTTCGAATCCTTTGGAATTTTTAAAAAACTCGGGCGAGCGAACGACACCGTAAGAAGTAGCTACCAATTGCTTAAAATTATCGATATCCCCCGATGCGAAATAAGGGAGACCGCACGATCCATAAGACATTATTTCCTCTTTTTGATAAAGAGTGATGCTCAGGTTCTTATCTCTTCGTGCGAGAGTCGCCGCCGTCTTGGGTCCGGCGGCAACGCCGCCGACAATGACCACATCCGAATATTTATTTTTGCTCATACACAAATCAGGGGTTGAATATGACAACCCCTCTCATGCTTAATATAAAAACAGGCGGATGAACCGCCTGTTTTCTTACTTTTTATTTTTAGGCTTCAGCCAAAGTTTCTTTTACCGACAAAGCGATTTTATATAAGGCAGTAACAATTAAAAATCCGATCGCGTACACGCCCAGGGTAATCATCACCTCCGGCAAAGTTGGAGTATATTCGGTTACGGTCCCCAAAGGATTCGGCACAAAGCCGGTGACGACCATTCCCATGCCTTTATCAATCCAGATCGAGAAGAAAATTGCCACACTGGCCACCGCCAATATGGTGTGGTTCTTTCTGAATTTTGGAACGAGAACGAGTATCAAAGCCAAAACCGCCAGGAATACCGAGAACCACATCCACGGAACGAGCGCATTATTTTCGCCCAATCCCATAAACATATATTGGAAATGAGATGTATGTTCGGGGATATCGCTGTAGAATGCGGTAAACAATTCCATCAATATTAAAAAGACATTCAGGCTCATTGTATATGCAGCAATCACTCCCAGCTTATTTATCGCCTTATCTCCGGCGTCAAACTTGGTTAGTTTTCGCAATAACAGGCACACTATAATAAGCAATGCCGGGCCGGAGGCGAATGCCGATGCCAAAAATCGCGGCGCCAGCACTGCCGTCAACCAAAAAGGCCGAGCCGCCAAACCGGAATACAAAAACGCCGTAACCGTATGAATGCTGACCGCCCAGGGTATCGATAAATAAATAATCGGTTTGACCCATTTCGGCGGGGCGATTTGCTTTCTTTCCGCACCCAGAACCGTCCAGCTTATAATGAGATTCAAAACAAGATACCCAGATAAGACAATCGTATCCCAGAACATCATCGAGCGGGGAGATGGATGCAAAAAAACATTGACAATTCTGAACGGCTGACCCATATCGACGAAGATAAAGGTCATGCACATAATTACGCTCGATACGGCCAGAAACTCGCCCAATATTGTGATCTTGCTAAAGGCTTTGAAATCATGCAGGTAGTATGGCAAAACCACCATGACAGCCGATGCGGCGACGCCAACCAAAAAAGTAAACTGAGCGATATAAAATCCCCAGGTCACATCGCGGCTGAGACCAGTGACGCCCAGTCCTTCGCCGAACTGATGCAAATAAGCCAGTACGCCACCGCCAATAACAATCATTAAAAAGGCGACCCAGGACCAATACCTTCTATCTCCATGTAATGCTTTTTCTAACATAATTCCCTCACACCAAATAATAGACTTCAGGTTGGGTTCCCAATTGCGCCTTGCGTCTTATCGAAAAACGTGAGCGCAACAATTCGCGAACCTTTGATTCCGGGTCTTCCAGATCACCAAAGACGATGGCATCGTTCTTAGCGGCTTCCACACAGGCCGGTATTTTACCTTTGGACAACCGCTCTTCGCAGAAGGTGCATTTTTCAACGACGCCGCGGGTTCTCGTAGGAAACTCGTTATTTATTTTCTTGATATGAGGACGAGGATCACGCCAGTTAAAGCTCCTCGAACCATACGGACAGCCGACGATGCAGTAGCGGCATCCGATACAGCGGTGCCAGTCCATCATGACAATCCCATCCGATTCGCGCTTCCAGGTCGCCTTGGTTGGGCAAACTTTAGTGCATGGCGGATTGTCACAATGATTGCATAGTACCGGAAATTGGGCGTGATGAAATTTCTCATCGATATGCTCGTGATTCTGTTCATGAAATGCCTTATGAAAATCTTCCATCCAGATCCACTTGATTTCTTCTTTGGGATTTCCGAAATCAGGGACATTGTGAGCTTCATGACAGGCTCTGGCACAATCTTTTATATTATCATGGTCAAGACATTTCTGCATATCAATTACCATCGCCCACCGCGTGGCCGTCAATGGATTCTCCTGAGGCAGAGAACTCTCAATAACTTGCTCGGTTTCCTGAGCTACGACCGTCAAAGGTTTGGCAGCAGCGCCAAGGGCGGCCAATCCGGCAAATTTCAAAAATTTCCTCCTGTCAACACTCATTGGCCCACCTCCTCCGGAACAGTGTGACAGTCCCAACAGTATGGATCTACTTTCAGATATGTATGACATTTCTCACAGAAATTCTTCTGGCTGGCATGGCAGTCGAGGCAGGTATGAGTCAGGCTCATATTGTACTTTTGTCCATCTTTAGCAGTATAAACTCGCTGTCCATCGCGCACAACCGCTTCTCGCCATTGATTCAAAAGATCCATGTGAAACGATCTCATATATTCGGTATCCTCCACGCAGGCATTACCCTTAACCGGTTTTTCCAGTTCCGGAACATAATCGGCATCGCCTTCCGCGAAGTTGTACCACATCGGGAAGGTAATCAGAACTAAAAAGATAACCAGGCCGATGAATACTTTGCCGGAATCATACATTCTCACCACCCTCCTTTCCGTTATTAACAAATTCATCTCCACGCAAATCGGTCGTGCGATTCTTTTCGCCTGTCATCACGAGGGCGTTGCCGACCAGTTCGTGCACTGCTCCAACCTGAACTTCCGGCACCCAGTATTCCATCAAAGGAGCCAGAGTTGCCTTATCAATAGCGCATATGCACGAGAGTAGGTTAACGCCGTGTTTTTCATGAACATATTTGACGGCATTGGCGCGGGGCAATCCGCCCCGCATCCGCATCTCTATATTTTCATCGGTTCCAATGCCGGAACCGCTGCCGCAGCAGAATGTCTGCTCACGAATGGTATTTTCCGGCATTTCATAAAAATGATTACAGACGTTATTGAGAATATATCGCGGCTCGTCCAAAAGACCCATCGCCCGCGCCGGATTGCACGAATCGTGATAAGTTACTTTCCACTGATCGTTGCGGCTGGGATTGAGTTTAATCTTATTGTGTTTGATCAAATCCGCAGTAAATTCGCAGATGTGAACCATTTTGGTGGTTTTGGCGTTTTCGAAAACCGTTCCGGTAATCGGCGAACGCGGTACTTCAAGAAAATCCGCCGGGCCGTTCATCGTATCCATATATTGATGGAGAACACGCCACATATGACCGCATTCTGCGCCTATAATCCACTTCACGCCAAGACGTTTTGCTTCGGCATATATTTTCGCGTTTAACCGCTTCATCATTTCATTGGAATGAAAAAGACCGAAGTTCCCCCCCTCGGACGCGAAGGCGCTGAGAGTATAATCGAGTCCGATCTCATGAAACAACGTCAGGTAACCCATGAATCCAAAATAGTGCGGATCACCGAAGTAATCGGCTGAGGGAACAACGAAAAGGATTTCGGCGCCTTTCTTATTTATCGGTGCGTTAACGCGGATTCCTGTGTTTTCTTCGATATCATCAATGGCAAAATCGACGCTGTCTTTAAAACCATGCGGCTGAATCCCAAGGTGGTTACCGGTCCGGAAACAATTTGCGGCGGGGGTTGAAATCCAGTCGATATCAAGTCCCAAAAGATTCAATAGCTCCCGGCCAATCATTGTTATCTCGGCCGTGTCAATTCCATAAGGGCAGAAGACCGAACAACGCCGGCATTCCGTACATTGATAGAAATAGAAAAACCATTCCTTAATAACATCGACCGTCAGTTCTCGTCCGCCGCCGAGTCTTCCCAATATTTTCCCGGCCGCGGTAAAATCGTTGCGATAAATCGACCGCAATAATTCCGCTCGCAAAACCGGCATATTCTTAGGATCGCCGGAGCCAATATAGAAATGGCACTTATCAGCGCACGCTCCGCAGCGGACGCATATATCCATAAAAACCTGCAGCGACCGAAATCGTTTGAGACGATCGGCAAGGCCTTTTATAATAATTTCTTTCCAGTTTTCCGGAAGCTGCCAGTCATCATTCATCGGTTGCCATTTGCGAACGTTGGGCAATCCCAAATATCCCGTACTTGACGGCTGAGCGCCATAATTGAAACACCCTCTTTTTATTTCCGTCTTTTCATCGCGCCAATCACCGCCGGGAATGGAATATTTGATGCCTTTAGCCAGCTCTTCCGGTTTTATCAATTTTTCCGCCATATTCACTCCTTATCCAGAGGCATATTGGCATCCCTCATGACTTCCCGGAACTCATCTTCCCACTCCTCGTAGGTATGAGTTTTAACTTTGGGATTCCAGGGATTAATATGCCGTTTGGCGCGATTGTTGTTAGCCAGGTTGCGGGTTGGACTAAAGAATACTCCGGCAAAATGCATCAGTTTGGAATAGGGGAAATAGGCCAATAGAATACAGACGAGGAACAGATGGATATAAAATACCGAGCCAATCCCATCTGGAACAACCGGATTAAATGTTAAAAGTCCGGTGACCATCTGCTTGACATAGACTATATCAATCTTGTAAAAGTGTCTCATGCAAATTCCGCTGGTCGCTATCGAGAAAATCAGATAAAGCGGAAAATAATCGGCTGGGAGCGAAATATACCTCACCTGAGGAATCATCACCCGGCGCAAAAACAGGAATATTACGGCGCCGACCATGATTAGACTAGTCAGATATAATTCCGGAACGCCGATTTGGAAAAATCCATCAAGAGCCTGAATCGGTTCTACAAAAATCGGCGCGGGTTCGGTAAAGAACCGAAAGTGTCTCAAAATGATTATTAAAAAACTGTAATGAAACGCCAGTCCCGCGGCCCAGAGCCATTTATCCGAGCCGTAAACAAGATTCTTACCTTCATGTATTTCGGTTTTAGTGTTGCGGAAAAGCGACCGAAAGAAAAACACTTCCGCGAACATTCGTGCCACGACCTGCCAGAAAGTGAATGGCGCCTCGAGTTTATTATGATTTATCCACGGCAGTGATTTCTGTTGACCGCAGGTTGTGGGAATACGAAATGGAACTGGAGCCCCGGCCCATTTCAATACTCGCGTGATCACGCCGAGCACAAACACGGCAATCGATGTATAGGGTATTATCACCCCGAATAAATACTGCCAGTTTAAGATACCGGCTCCGACAAATACTGCCGCTATCAGAAATATGACTATAAAAAGTGAGCTCAAAACATGCATAGGCGACAGCCTCCCTTCCCATGATTTACCGTTAGTTTTGATGCTGTCATAAACGTTGCTTTCTATTTAATCCCGTTTTGCTTGTTGATTTTTCGAATAGCCATTATTCCGGCATTGCTTTTTAATTGGGCGTACTTAAGGTTATATATCTTTTCCCGACATTGTGAATAACTATCAAACGCCAATAGCGCTGTCCGATCAATATCGGATTCAATTTCCAAATACTCCTGAAAAACCTTGTCGTTCGGATTCTGCTTTGATAACTCTTCGAGTATTGCCATTTTAAGAAAGAATATAAATCCTGCCGCCTCCGCCGCAGAAAAATCCTGAACAGCTCTGATTTTATTGATGTTTTCACAGGATTGATAAATCTCGTCCCAGTTTGGAGAGCCAATCAGATTGTCATAAATATTGGCAATTTCGTGGTTGATCGTCGCGCCAACCGGGTTGGCAAATTTATTCTGTTCCTGAAAAAAGAAATTCGCACCGTCAGGCGGGTAAGTTTTCGCAATCTCCGAAAACCATCTTTTGAGTATCGCCGCTCTCTTTTTTTTCAAAAGAGTTTTTAGCATTTCGACCAATCACCGCAAAGGGTTTTTAGAAAACGCTGAGTAAAAAAAATTCGGGGGCATCGTAAAAAATCAAAGCGATGATGTCCCCCGAATAAGTCAGCAATATTTACACACAACCGGTCGGTTTGGCCAAACCCGCCACTTTACAGGCGCCCTTGGCTGGCCCCGATGGAAATAGCTCATATACTTTCTTCAACGGAAAACCGGTCTCTTTACATAGCTTCCGAATCATAGGAGCGATGCCGTATTTGGCATAATATTCACGAAGATAATGAACGAGTTTCCAGTGTTCTTCGGTAAGTTCCTCTACGCCTTCAGTGCTGGCCAGAGCGTATGCAACCTGCTCGTTCCACACTTCAGGCTCTTCCATAAATCCGTCTTCATCGACTTCAATTTTTACATCTTTCCATTCAAATGTTGCCATTTTCTTGCCTCCGTTAAAATAAAATTACTCTATACTAATTCACGTTTATTCCAGTTAGTGCATTTCCAAATATCCGCACGGGCAGTTTTCCGAGCATTTCTTACAGCCGTTGCAGTAATCAAGTTTGAATTTGTATTTTTCGCCCTTGACTAAAGGCTTAATAACGGCATTATCCTGGCACAAACTCCAGCAATTACCGCACTCAAAACATTCACCGCAGCTCATGCACCGCTTTGCCTCGCCGATCGCCTTTTCCTCGCTCCAGGTCTTGACTATTTCCGCATCTATACTTTGGAATCTTTCTTCAACCGGAATAGCATCGATACCGGTCCGTTCCAGCTTCTCATAAAACGGGAGATACATCTTTTCATACAAAATTTTGGCTTGTTCCGGAGTCTCAACTTTTTCCCCGGTTATCGCCCCATGAATCGCCTCTGCGGCCAGACGGCCCTGTGCTATAGCCTGCACCGCCAGTCCCAAATTAATGTTGTCACCGCCGGAATAGGTATCATCGAGTTTGGTCTTGCAGTTATCATCTATCTTAATCCAGTCACGGCCTTCAATCAAAGCCTCAAATCCGGTGAAATCCGGAGCCTGACTAATGGCGGCAATCAAAGTTGTAAATTCCAGTTCATAAGTGTCGCCTTCAATCGGGACTGGACGGCGACGACCAGAGCTATCCGGTTCGCCCAATTCCATCCGTTGACAGGTCATCGATTTGGCTGTTCCGTTATCAGATTGAATAGCGATTGGAGCCGCCAGATATACAATCTCAACACCCTCTTCCAACGCGCCTTCAATTTCCTCATCGATGGCCGGCATTTCTTCGCGCGTCCGACGATAGAGAATTGTCGCTTCCGCGCCCAAACGACGCGAAACACGAGCGGCATCAATGGCCGTATCTCCGCCGCCTATAACCACAACTTTATTACCGATATCAACTTTTTCTTCCATATTGACCCGGCGTAGGAAATCTGTACCGGTCCAGACGTTTTCAGCATCTTCGCCGTCAACTCTGAGTTTCAAACCTTTATGGGCGCCGATACCGATAAAGATTGATTTATATTCTTTCCGCAGATCATCCATGGAAATATCAAGACCGATTTTGGTGTTAAGCTTTAATTCCACTCCCAGATCGAGAATTCTCTGCATCTCGGCATCCAGAACAGACTGGGGAAGACGATAATCGGGAATGCCATAGCGAAGCATTCCGCCTGATTTGGGAAACGCTTCAAAAACCGTTACCGGATAACCGCGCCGCGCCAAATGATAAGCGCAGGTCATCCCGGCCGGGCCCGAACCGATGATGGCGATTTTCTCAGAACGTTTTACATCAGTCAACATTTTCGGAACCAGCTTTTTCTCTAAAGCAAAATCACCCAAAAACCTTTCAAAACTGTTGACGCCGACCGGCGCTTCCAAAGCGGTTCGATTACAATCTGTTTCGCAGGGATGCGGACATACGCGGCCGCAGGTGGACAGGAAGGGGGTCGTCTCCAGAAAAATGTAAGCCGCTTCCTCTAAGGCCTGTTCATATGGTTTTTCCAAGGCTTTGGCCCGGGACACTGTCATCAATGCCTCGCGAATCCGGTTATGATTGGGGCAATTGCTGATGCATGGAGGAATCTTGGATATCTGTTTTGGCCGGAGCGGTGATGTTTCGACGCTTGATCCTCCGGATGAAAACGACCGACCCTTAATTCCTTTTTTCTTCGTTTTGACTATTTTAGCCATGTTGAACTCTCTTGTTGAATATTATAGTATTTTTTGTCTTTATATCGACCGACAAAAAAATGCGATTTCCTTTACGTTTATGCGCACATGGCGCAATTCCGGCTCGTCCCCAAACTACCTCGGTCATTCTTTGATTTCCGAGAGTAATCACGGGCACGGGCAATAAATTCACCGGCCCATACAGGAACGCCATCAGCATGAATATGCGAATAGCACGCCAGACAATTTCTATATAATAAACCGTCGCGCCCATTACCCAAACCGACGCCACGGCTAAGATTCAAACAACTATTGACCTCGGAGCAACCCGAACTTACACCCGAATAATGAAACTCATGTCCCCGAATGGTTTTATCGACAGGGAAGAAGGGATTAGGTTTTTCGACCTTGAATTCCGTGTAGCCGTGCCCGACCGGTTTGACTTTCATCTCCAAATCAATCGGAAAAATTCCGGACATTAAATGCGTGTCATCATCCCATTTAATCGAGTGGCACAGATAGATCAAGCCACCGCATTCGGCATAAATCGGCATATAATTCTCAACCGCCGATTTCACCGACTCCATCAGCGAATGATTCTGACATAACTTATCAGCCTGGGTTTCGGGAAACCCACCGCCGATATATAGCCCGTCGATATCAGGCAGAGTCAAATCAGCCAGTGATGAAATCGGAATTAGGTCGGCTCCATGACTTTCCAGAGCCTCCAGATTTTCAGGATAGTAAAAAGTAAAGACCGAATCGCTGAAATATCCAATCCGAATATTCTGCCGAGGCGATTCGGGATGTTCGTCTTCAATGATTTTCATTGGTGGTGCGGATTTAGCGATCTTGATGAGTTTATCAATATCAATGTTTTTCTCGGCAATTTCGGATAATTTCGAGGCTACTTCAGTCCGTGACATGAATTCCGCAGGAGGAATAAGCCCCAGATGCCGTCCCGGTATCAACTTTGAGTCATCGCCTAATTTGGGGATAACGCCAAGAATCGGAATGTCACAATATTTCTCTATAGTATCTTTGATAATCTTTTCATGGCGGGATCCGGCGATTCTATTGAGAATAACCCCGGCAATATTGACATTGCCGTCAAAAACCTGACAACCTTTAATTAAAGCGGCCAGAGTCCGGGTAGTTTTCGTTGCATTTACAACCAGTACCAGCGGAGCCTGCAATAATTTGGCAAGCTCCGCGGTACTGTGAGATCCTATAACGTTCTTTCCGTCGAAGAGGCCGCGATTTCCTTCAATAATGGATAAATCATACCGCTGCGCAAACCGCCCAAATGATCTTGCGACATTTTCAGGTTTGACCATCCAGGTATCAAGATTACGGCAAGGAACCCCAGCGCAATTTGATAACCAGGCAGAATCAATATAATCGGGGCCCTTTTTAAAAGGAGCAACAGTCAGCCCTCTTAATCGAGCGGCCGTTATGACACCCAGGCTGACTATCGTTTTACCCGAATCGCCGGAAAAACCGGCGATTATTAAACGTGCGGCATTCATACCCTTAGTTCCCTACCCAGATAAGGGAATCAGTCGTTTGCGGCGCCTTCCCGGTGAGGAAGCTCTAAAAAACTGCCACCAAAATACGTATAAACGCACTTGCCTGAATTGACAAGTTCTTTGATAGCTGCTTTACACAGCTTCTTATCAACCTCATCGCTATAAATTTCGGTCATGGCTTTACTCAGGTCTCCCGGTTTCAATTTCTTGATGCCTTGTGCCTCAGTGACCATTTTAAGCATGGCATCTGCAATTTCTTCAACGGTTTTCGCCATGTTCAAACCTCAATATGTTAAATGTGTAGAACGCTTATAAGTTAAACCGGCGTGCTTGAAGTCATCGATGTGCACTTTTTGGAACTCGATGCCGGACATACGGAAGAATTTCGGCCATCCGATTCGTTCGATCCACTCGCCCATGCGTTCATACTTATTGGCATTGGCCGCCCACAGTTCAACAATTTTCCTGATGGCATCGGTAACTTCCGGCCAACGCGGTGGATTGTTGGGCAGGAATGGGATAGCCAGTTTTGAGAACATCGGTTCGTGGCGGGCATTAGAAACCTTGCCGCCAAGCCAAATCGAAACACCATCGTTGAGCGGGTCATTCATCGGCATTGCCGGACAAACTGTGTAACAGTTGGCACAAAACATACAACGGTCTTCAATTACCTCAACCGAAGGATTTCCGTCAACCGTTGCCGGACGAATCGCCGCCGTCGGGCAGGAAGCGCTAACACTTGGGATTTCACACATCTTTTTCACTTTGGTATGATCAATTTTCGGTGGACGACGGTGAATTCCAAGAATCGCGATATCCGAACAATGTACCGCGCCGCACATATTCAAACAGCAGGCCAGAGCAATGCGCAGCTTGCCGGGGAGTTTCATGTTTTCGAAGTACTCATGCAGATCATCCATCACAGCCTTGACAATGCCTGAAGCATCAGTAGCCGCCGAGTGACAGTGCACCCAACCCTGAGTATGAACGATACTGGAAATGGAGTTGCCAATTCCGCCAACCAAGTGTCCCAGAGCCTTAACGTCGGCTATCAAAGGATCAATATTACCTTCCTTGGTCAAAAGGAATTCAACATTATGACGACTGGTGAAACGAAGAAAACCATCGCAATATTTCTCTGCCAAATCAGCATATTTGCGAATCTTATCGGTGCTGATCAAACGAGGTGAAGCGACACGGACACTAAACAATTTGTCGCCCGTCTCAGAAACATGTACCATAACGCCCGGCTTCAAAACTTCATGATAAAGCCATTTGCCGTAGTTTTCCTTAATAATCGGCGGCAAGAACTTATCATATTTTGGCGGGCCAATATCTGTTAATCTTTCAGCCATTTTTCAAAACCTCTATATTAGAAAGGTTAAAGTCTTGTTTACGTGGAGCGAAAATCAATTATTCCTCACCCTCATCACCATCATCTTCTTCAAAGTACTCTTCATAGAAGACATATGGATTTTCGCGCGGATGAGCGACCATTTCCGGAACCGGCTCGAGTCCGATTTCCTCAAGGAAATTGCCCAAACCAACACGCTGGATGAATTCACCAATCCGCTCACGAGCTTTACCTTCTTCACACCATAGGTCGTGCATGGTTTCAACCAGGTCTTTTAAGTCGGTGTAAGGCGGTTCAGGTTTCCAGAACGGAATTAATACTGACGACAATAAAGCGCCTTCGACAATCGGCGCTTTCGAACCAAGCAGGACACAGGCGCCGCGATCTTTTCCGGGACGCAGGGCTTTGGGCATGGCGTTGATGCAATGCATACATTTGACACAGTACTCGTCTTGAATCTTCAGCTCTTTGCCATCCCAATCCATACACTTTCCGGGACAATTAGCGACAACATCCCGCTGAATATTCATCCCGGCATCGGCATACTTCTTAACCTCTTCCTTGTTCATCTGGATGGCATCGCGCCAGGTGCCAATGATGGACATGTCGGCGCGGGCAATCGAAGCCACACAGTCATTAGGACAACCGGACATCTTGAACTTGAATTTGTACGGAAACGCCGGACGGTGAAGCTCATCCTGATAATGCATGGTCAAGTCATAAGTTAAAGCCAATGTGTCATAGCAAGCCCACTCGCAGCGAGCCGGGCCGCAACAGCAGCTTGGGGTACGAACGTCGGAACCGGATCCGCCAAGGTCAAATCCGGCCTTGGTCAAATCCTCAAAAACCGGCTCCAATGCTTCCGTGCGGCATCCCAGGAATACGATGTCGCCGGTCGAACCATGCATATTGGTCAAACCGGAACCATGTTTGTCCCAGATATCGCAAAGCGTACGCAGAGCATCTGCGGTGTAGAACCAGCCGGATGGCTGATTAACTCGAATTGTGTGGAAATGAGAAATGCCTGGAAATTGCTCCGGCACGTCGGAATAACGGCCGATTACGCCGCCGCCATATCCCATAACGCCGACGATTCCGCCATGTTTCCAGTGGCCGATTTTCTCATTGTAGGACAGTTCTAAAACTCCGAGTAAGTCGCGGGCCATAGGGCTGTTTTTGGCAGCCGTCTTAATTTCTTTTACAAAACTAGGCCACGCCCCCTTCTCGAGTTCGTCCAATTTTGGGGTGTTGGGGATTTGATCCGCCATTATGACTCCTTATCTACTTGTGTTATTGGACTGTATAAAAAAGTTTCTATTTTCCACCCATAGTTTCTATAAATCCGAGATTGTGCTTTTTTTCACAATATCGAACATTTTTACCCGAAACAGGACCAAAAAAATGAAAATCCGCTTTTCTTCTTCAAACAATATAACCCAAATCCAGCGGCCAAGTCAAGCAGATTTTGTGAAAAATTTCATTATCTTTAAAAGTGAACCAACGTTTGAAATTATAATATTTTTTGTTGAAAAGTTATTGTAACACATTATTATTCTGTGATTTATAAATAATACGACAGTTTTTAGCCATCTTATATGAAAGTCCTGAATCCCCGTCTAAAATCAAAAAGATGGTATGATTATCTATTCTCCGTAAATCATCGTAAAACCGGATAACAAAATCACCCTCCGAAAAATATTCGGAGGGTGATAAGAAATACGGTTATTTTTAGTCCTATTTTGCCAATTACATGCCTTTATATGGATTTGGCCCGACCTCTTCTATTGTCTCCAAAAAGTCATTGAAGATTTTTGGAATCTTATGATAATCGGAAAGGGCCAGCTCATGAATCTCCACGCGATCTTCTTCCAGTACCAGTTGCTGAAGTTTCTCGCGGACATTACTCATACGAGTATTGGCAAGTTCACTACCGCGGATAAAATGACATTGATAATCATCACCGCGCCGACATCCGATCAATATGACTCCGTCGAATCCCACCGACAGGGCGTCACCGACCCAGATTGAGTTCATAGATCCGAGACACCGCAGAGGAATGATGCGCACCATGGAGTTATACTGCAAACGTTTCAGCCCCGCCAAATCAATTGACGGCATGGCATCGTTTTCGCACACAAAGGCCAGAATTCGCGGTTTTTCCTCGAATTCATCGGGAATATACACTGACTTAATCATCGATGATATCATATGCACAGAGTAATTCTTAAATGAAATTATCCGTTCCGGACAGGCGCCCAGACAAATCCCGCATCGACGACAACGGAACGGATTTGGCTGAGGAGTTCCCTTATCGTCCTCGTCCAGCGTACCGAAAGGACATTCTTCTGTACACCGCTTGCACTGGGTACACTTCTGGAAATTGAAATCCGGGTATGTTATATCACCCGAACGCGGATGAATCGCACGGCCCTCAGAAATGGCGTTGACCGCCTGAATCGATTTCATTGCCGCCCCATAAGCGTCATTGGCCGACGATCCGAAATCCATTGGCGCCCGAACCCCTCCGGCGGCAAAGATAGCCGTCCTTCTCGTTTCATACGGGAAACAAATGAAATGCGAATCAGGGAAACCATACTTCAACGTCGGCAAATCGGTACCCTGGCGATATGTCAGGTTAATGATCTTCGCGCCTTCTTCTGCTCCCGCGGCTTCTTTCTTGCCGTCATCGGTCGTTTTGTCCTCAGCGGGTTTTTTCTCGCCCTCTAAACCTTTTTCAGATTCACCTTCAATAGCCGGCGCAACATCGTCAACCTTAGTTGTCGGAACCATGCCGGTCGCGAGAACCAGCATATCAGCCTTAACGCGAATATTTTCACCCAGCAGAGTCTCTTCGACATCAATCCGTATCTGACCATTTTCCGCGACCACCTGGGCCACTTCGCCCTTGGTCAAAAATATCCCATCGTCGTTTTGAGCATGAGCGTAAAACATCTCAAACTGGGCTGGCGACCGAACATCTTTATATATCACGTACACCTTGGCATCGGGATACATCTCGCGCACATACATCGCCTGCTTCAATGACACTCGACAGCAAACCGCCGAACAATAGGGGAGATGATCCTGGTCGCGCGACCCGGCGCATTGAATAAAAGCAACGCTCTCGACCGCTTTTCCATCCGACGGTCTTTTGATCGCGCCCTGCGAAACCATCTCTTCCATCTGGATATTAGTCACAATATCCGGTGATGAGCCATATCCCAGATGAGTCAGCTTTTTAGCTTCGTACGGCTTCCAGCCGGTGGCCAGAATAATCGAACCGGCCTTCAACTGCGCCCCGCCGTTGCCGTTATTCAAGCTGACATCAAACATT
This sequence comes from Candidatus Zixiibacteriota bacterium, assembly GCA_043819555.1. Classification (GTDB taxonomy): domain Bacteria; phylum Zixibacteria; class MSB-5A5; order GN15; family JAAZOE01; genus JAZGGI01. Next base: position 116,754 of record JBDREQ010000003.1, read on the forward strand.
CCCGGTTGTCCTGCCGTTTTGGCGACAGTCGTTCCGAGATAAATATCGATTTTATCATGCGCCTCGACATCTCTGATAAGCTGTTTATATCCGGAATCCTCAAGGCTTTGATATGGCGGATTTTTCGGAAAAACTTTTTTGAATTTCGTTGCCCATCCGCCCAATTTATCCTCTTTCTCGACCAGCGTCACCTTATGTCCGGCGTCAGCCGCCGCGCGAGCCGCAGTCAAGCCGGTAATGCCTCCGCCAATTACAAGGATGTCTTTGGAAGTGTCGTCGGTGAATGGTTCCGGAACTTCCGCGACCTTCATTGCCGCCACGCCCATCCGAACCTGATCTTCGCCCAACATTTGCGTATCTTCATCATTTGGCTTTTGGCACCAGGCCACCTGCTCGCGCAAATTAGCCCGATGCGTCAATTTATCCCGCCCAAATTCAAACAATTCCGGGAATACCCGCGGAGAACATGCGCCAACAACGATGCGATTCAATTCTTCTTTCTTGATATCATCGCGGATAAACTGGACGCCTTCCGGACTGCACAGGCAATCATGGCCTTTGCATACCGCTGCGCCCTTCTCGGTTCCGGCCGCGAGAATTTTCTCTACATCGAGGGATTTGCCGATGTCACAACCCTTACAAACAAAAACTCCGATCTTTGCTTCCATGGCTTACCTCCTTACCCCGCAAGTTAAAGCTTTCAGGGCCGCTCCGGTCGCGTCCATAGTTGTTGCCGAAACATCATAAGGACGGCTGGCGACTCCGGCACCGAAAATGCCGTTGTCATTATCCGGGGCGATAAATCCAAAATCATCGAGCCTGGTATCAAGAGGAGGCGGATTATCAACCGCGTTGGGAACCATGCCGGTCGCCAAAATCGCCATCTCAACTTCCGTACGAGTAATCTCCCCCGTAAGAGTATTTTCCGCTTCCAGAATAACGTTTCCATTTTCAGGGTTTTCCGTGACCTTGGCGACTTTGCCGCGATGGAAGTGCATTTTTTCATCTTCCTGCATCTTAACATAAAAATCCTCGAGCCGGCCCGGTGAGCGAACATCAATATAAAATAGGTGAATATCAGCCTCAGGATATTGCTCACGCACATAAGTTGCGTGCTTCATTGAAGCCATACAACAAATCGCCGAACAGTAAGGGAGATGGTTCTCATCGCGCGATCCGGCGCATTGCACAAACCCGATCGTCTTGATTTCGCCGCCATCCGACGGACGGGTGATTTTTCCCTCGGTTGGGCCGTCCGGTGCCGCCAAACGCTCCATCATGACGTTGGTCAAAACGTTTTTGACTTGGCCAAAACCGAGATTGTCGATCTTAGTCGCATCGTACGGTCTCCATCCGGTTGCCCAGACAATCCCTCCTACTTCGACCGTTACCATTTGCTCTTTCATATCCAGATCAATCGCGCCGTATTCGCAAGCATCGACAACCTTTTTCATCCGTTCATCAGAAGCGAATTGCGGGTCAATAACAAAGCGCGGGGGGTAGGCCAGCATATGCGGCATGTAGATTGCCTTTGATTTTTTCATACCCTGGTTGAACTCATCGTCGCGTTCAATTTCACAAACCTTTTCGCATTCACCGCAGGAGGTGCATTTTTCGTTTACAAAACGAGGATTGAGCTTGATCGTAACCGTCAATTTGCCAGGCTGACCGCTGATGTCTTCAATATCGGCCAACGTCAATACCCGAATATTGTTGCTGGCGCGAATTCGTTTGAGGTTTATTTCGATTCCGCAGGTGGGGGGACACAGCTTGGGAAAATACTGGTTCATTGCCGCCACTCGTCCTCCGAGCGTCGGTGATTTTTCCACAAGTATGACCTGCTTACCCGCTTCGGCTGTTTCGATGGCGCTGGTCAATCCGGCGATACCGCCGCCGACAACCATGACATCAGCCGCGAGCTGATTTTCGACAGGCTTAATCTCTGCCATAAGCTACTCCTTGGTCTTGGCCCAAGATGTTGGGTCGCTGTATGTTACAGACGTTATGTTTATCTGAGATTGTGAAATATTTAACAAACATATGCAAAAAAAATCGGTCTAATTGCGTTAAACCTTTATATCCTATTCCAGAACCCGAATAAAAACAGTTTTTCCCAGTTTGTCAAGCGATTTGAAAGAGAGGGATAAATTGTAAATTAAAAGTAGAGCGGGATCCCAGTGATCCCGCCAAATAACTGAAACCAGGCCCCGCCTGTCTAGAGAGGGGTGCCTGCAGGGGAGGGGTGTGTTTAGTTTTGTAGCGACAATCCTTGGATTGTCGTCTGTCATCGCGAGGAGCGAAGCGACGCGGCAATCTTATTTAAGCATTGTAGGTCGAAACCCTTGCGGTTTCGACAAACCGTAGAGAACGAGCCCAACGGGCTCGTTCCAATTATCTTCTGCTTATTCATTTTCCCATTTTAGTATTGGTAAATCTGGGAAAGATTCTTGCACCCATTCAATATCTCGAGGGACTACTGAAACTTCAACTTTATCTTTTTCAACTCTCCCGGAAATTTTGTCATATGGACTATAGATCATTAAACAATTACTATGATCAACCTTTTGATTGTTATTTGGAGCCAATAATTCTAATAAATTTGGGCCCGGCTGCTCTTTTTCGATCTTGCTAACTATTCCTCGTAAAGATTCACCCTTTTGTAAGACATGAACAGTTTTTTCATTTGAATGTTCAGTAATCTTATCAGATGTATCCTGAATTATTTGTACATTATCTACCATAGCCGTTATCATTTCTTCATAAACATAAATAAATTCAATCGCACCCGGAATCCACTCCCAATTTTGTGTTCGCAATATGGTTTGGAGAGATATTTGCAAACAAAATTCTACAGCATCTAATCTCCAATTTGCTGGATGTCCATAAGGTTTTCTTTTCCATTCTAATTTGATTTTGTCGGAATCGTAGGGTTTGTAAATTGATGGAAGGAATTCTTGGAGGGTGAGAAATTCATGAGGTTTTATTCCAAATGCAGAAACTTTTAGTGCTTGTGTTACATCAGTACTGCCGACAGGTAAATCCCTCAAACCTTTGTTATTCTTAAAAGAATAAAATAGTGCAATTCCTATATATTCTAATGCCTTTTTATAATTTTCATTTTCGAATTCTTGTATTGCCGAATTGAAATAACCTTTTATATCATTATCTCGTATCATATCCACTTCATCAATATCGTTCAATGATTTACCCAGTGAAATTGTACATATTTCATTAATTCTTGTTATTGTCTTAATTCCCACATCAAGCCACTAGGATGAATCTGGAAAGCTTCCTGTATGCTTGATCCCCACACGTACACTATTTAATTGTGTAAAATAACTTATATGCGATTCCATATTTGGAATTTGGTTTTTTAATGCTTCAAAATAACTCAAAAAAGTTTTCTTTTGGGGTAATTTGTCTTCATGGTGGGCAACTCCGGCAATCGCAAGTTCGGTGGCGTCATGAGCAGTCAGAATATTATGAGCAACTATGTACTTGTCAGGATTTTCAATTTCAATTGATTCAATAGTTCCTAATAGTGATTTTGCCATAAGGAGCCTATCGATTACTTCCTGCGATATGTTTTTTCTATTCATATAATACTCCACAATAATGTAATCTGATATCCAATATAGGGTTCAAAGTGATTTTAATAAATATAATAATCAATATTTTTGCCGGGTGCCACAGCTTCCGTTGGCTTAGTTCAGCTTTGTAGCTTTGTAGGTCGAAACCCTTGTGGTTTCGACAATAATTCATTCACCATATTTCCCATCACCTATTTTATCATGGTTGACTCCCCAATCCCGGCTATATATTCCTTTCTCAAAATAACTCAACAAAGACGATTGCTCATACAAAAACGGATCACTAACCATACCATGTTGACCGGGTTATAATGGATATAATCTATATGGACATTTAAATCTTTTTGATTTCTAATTATATGATCCCAAAAACGATACTGCCAAACCCGGCCGCTATCATCGTTATTCCGGACTCTATAATTTGCTGGGCTGGTGGCCCATCTTAAAAAATAGGCGAAGCGTTTTTTTTAAGATGGGTTCCCGCTTTGAAACGATTGACTATAACTCCAAAATTTTTATAAAGCCATCAAAATGCTATCAATGTGACCATCAGGTTGATATGGGCGTGGTCAAATTCGACTTCGGTGTTAGTGGAATCGTCAACTGATTTGGTTTTGCCGAATGAAAAATAAGCGCCGGCCTGAAAATGGGGGGCAAACTCGTAACCTGCCCCAAACAGCATCCCAAAGCCGGGATCGTTGGACCCGGATACCGTGATATTGTCCTTTTTGAACTCCAATTCAAAATTATAGCCGCCAACTCCTACCGTGGTGAAAAAAGAAGAGCCTTTGGCGCCATAATAATGATACCAGGCCACACCTCCGAACCCCTGTGTAGCGGTGACATTTTTAAGATCGGTTTCATAACCGGCAACATTGCCCTCGAGAACCAGCATATTGTATTCATCCCATGCGTAGCCAAGAAGAAGGTTGACTCCCAGGCCAGCCTTAGTTTCTTCGAAAGCCAGATTCAAATCCGGAATGAGTTCGGTTTTCCATTTGCTCGCCGGGGAGAATCCCAATCCTCCGCCGAGGACAAAACCTTTGCGGTCTCCATCAAAACCAACCGCGGTGGAACACAAAATTAGTGTGACGAGTAGCAGAAGATAAAAGTTTTTTTTCATAATTCCTCCCTGGATTTTATAAATTGTTATATTCAGTTTAGGCTTCAATCCCGCTATAGTCAAGTTTATGTTTTATATCAGATAATTTTCATCCCCAGGTGCCCCCACAGCTTGCTGTGGATTAGGTCATTTTTCCTCTCAACCCACCCTTAATTCCGAAATCCTCCACTTGATTGAAAGAAATTAAAATCTCAATCATTGGAAGTATTATGACTAAAACTCAGATCATCCAGCGGCAGCCAAAAACAGGCCCCCGCCTGTGTCATTCTCGAGAGCGGAGCCCCTAATGGGCGCAGCCCCTTGGGGCGATGCGAATCGGGAATCCAGACAGCGATGTTATTTTCCTAAATACCCGCTTTCGCGATTAGGACAAAAGGAATGCCACCATGCTAATAAAAACCACCGATTTTATGTCGCTGAACCTAAAAATGACAGAACAAAGCCAATTTGCGGTAACCAATAGTGAAACATTAAATTACAAGGATTTTTGAAATCAATATGTGGATAACTTATGAGAAAATAATCAAAATCAATAGCAAATTTGCAGATCACCGTTCCGAGCGCAAACGAGAAGCCCGACATTGAGCTTTCGTGTTGTCTTAAATGAATCCCGGAAACAATCTCTCCAGGCGGAATCCCAATCAAAAAATGGGTATGTTTTTTTGAAATGAACCCTGCTTAATTTTCTTTGCAAAGACGGTAAAGACATTTTCTTATTTCCCCTAAATCCTTGCAATTGGTACTATTGATTTATATTTTCAGAGCATGCAATAAAATTGACCGGGATATTAAAAATTGAATAGACCGTTTTTATTGTGAGGAGTCATCTTTGGAAATACGTCTGATTGCCGAAGGCGAAGAAAAGCTTTGCAATGATTTTCATAATCGAATCTATAAAAATAACCGTTCTTTGCATCAATGGAAATGGGAATTTGTTCTCAATAATTATAACCAATCGATTCCGTTTGCGGTTGCCGTGGACAAAGATAGAGTCGTTGGAACCCAGTCTTTTATTCCGATTCGTATGATTGACAAAGATGGAGTTTACTGGACTGCCAAATCCGAAGAGACTCTGGTTGATCCCGATTACCGCGGCCAAAAGCTATTTGAAAAAATGTATTCCTTATTATTTGATTACGCCAAAGAACATGAGTTCGCGTTCATATGGGGTTTTACTCCTGCAATCAAAGCGTTCAAACGGATGGATTTTTCTATTCCCGGCAACGTGGAACAAATTTTTATCCCTTTTATGAATAAATCTATCTCAGCGATGATGGATAAAGAATATCACAATTTACCCCAAAGTATGAAGAATAAAATTAAAATTGCAGTATCCCGGACGGCCGGTATTCCGGCGCAGCTATTCAGTTCCATTAAGATTGCCTTGAATAAAAATCAAAACATTAATAGTTTAGATATTAAAACGTGGGATAGCCCGGATGTTCAATCTGGAGAAGTCTGCGAGCGGTTCATAGAAAAATGGGGTGGCACTACTATTTATCGCGACTCCAAGTATCTTCATTGGAGGTTATTTGATAATCCTTATGTGAAAAGCGTAGTAAAAGCCATTTATAATAAAGATAAATTGCTTGGCTGGGTAGCATATACTATGGCCGACGATGGTATGGGTTATCTGGTGGACCTAATGGTCGCCGACGATGATGCTGAGTTTTCACTCATAGACCAAATCAGGGCTTTATTGCTCGAAGCCATTATTGGCACCCGAAATATGGGAGCTACCGGAATACGCGGATGGCACGTCAATAATCATCCGTTTGATAACCTCACTTGCAAAATCGCGAAAAGTGTCGGGTTTTATCATTTCAAACGCGGACATGCCGTAGTAATATATAATTGCGAGGCCGGAAAAAAGCGAGTTTCATTCGATAAATTCGACGACTGGTTTATCAGCAGGATTTACACCGAAGGAGTAATCGGGTAGTGATCTTGCCGGAAGTCGCCTATATTCAAAATCAAATATCCAACCATATTTCACTATTTTTCAATCTAAAAGGAAAAAACTTGTTTGAAAGTGGCTATATCCGCTTTCTCCCTTATGAAAAAGCAATAACTACCCAGGACAAAGTAATCGCAATTCCATATGACATTGAGGTCCCCCAGCATCAGGAAAAACCATATACTGTAAAATTCAACAACACAAAACTTACTCTTTGGAATGGAATCAGTAATCCTTCTGAGAATACTTGGGAAGCGATTCCCGGTGACTCAGCTCCATTGTGGTATCGAAATCAGCATGGTACTCTGATTCCGGCGTGGAATTTGTACGGCAATTTATTTCATCTTCTGACGTTTGCCGAAGAAAAAGGCTCAACTTCAACAGATTCACACGGAAGATTTGCGGCCGCGTTCAGCCCGAGATTAAATTATAACCTGCTGGAAGTACCGGCATTTAATGAAGCAGTTGCCGCCATTGTAGCTGCGTACGCCGGACTATGCGAGAATGGTTATCCTTTTCTCAATTTGAATAACATTTTAAAACCCCCGGTTATCGTTTTATCACACGATTGCGATATACTGAGAGGTAATGATATCTGGACTCAGACTGTGCGAGGGGTTCGAATATTTCTGCCATTAATCAGGTTTAGGCTGCCTGCGATTAACAATATATGGTGGATTATTAGAAACGCCTTTACGCCTCGCAGATACTATTTCGATAATGCAGCCGGCATGGTCGATCTGGAAAGATGCTTTGGATTCAGTTCGACTTTTTATCTTATTAATGGTAAGGGTGGAAGATTTGGCGCTCGAAGCGGGTTTAGGATTATCCCGGAATTATTAAATCACATCCCTCCGGGATGTGATACCGGGATGCATTACAATTATGATACTTTTCTAAACGATAAGAAATTCCGGGCTCAACTCGAACAACTCACCAGTATTGAAGATTTAAAAATAGTAAACGGCAGAGCACACTATCTTAAATTCGATCCTGAAAAATCATTTACTTTTATAGCCAAATATGGAATTTATTTGGACGAATCTTCCGGCTATGCCGATCGAACCGGATATCGTAACGGTATTGCCGGGTGCTTTCAAGTTTACGATACGATTCAAAAAAGGCCCTTGGATATCTGGGAATTACCCATGACAATTATGGATTCTATGTTTGTCGGGCAATATTGCAGTCAATCAATCAACAAATTCAATCAGCTATTATATCATCTGAGCTGTGTTGGAGGAGCCTTAAGTATTAATTTTCATCCGGGTCAATTTTTCAATCCAGAATATAAACAGTTGATTGGCATATATCACAAAATGCTAATTGAAAGCCGGATATTAGGGGCAGTATCTATGACCGCTCGTTCACTTATGGACCAAATTCGTTAACGAAGAATGACAGGTGCCATTCATGCTTACCGCAGAAATCGCTAAACATATCTCATTCGCCTGTCTTTGCGGCGGATTAGTTCGTTGGCATATTCCTGGCCCAGCCATGATGCATTGTATTTGACCCATTCAGAAAACTTGGTTGGTCCGGTCGGTTCTGATTCAACAAATAACAGATTGCTCATCAAACCGTCGACTTCCGCGCGAGTGATAATGACGTCGTTTTTAAATTTGCTAATAAGTTGGCCCGTAAAACATGCCACAGCAGGAGGGATAGATAAAATTGGTTTATCAACACCTATAGCACTGGCAATGACTTTAACCAACTCTCGATATGTGAAAGTCTCGGGTCCGAGACAATCAATAATCACATTCTCTCGACTTCCGCCCGATTCGACCGCGATTTTGGCCAGATCGTCGACGAAAATGGGCTGCAATTTATATTCGCCATCGCCAAAAATGCCAAAGACCGGGAATTTCCTAAGGAGCCAGGCAATGTTGTTTGTTAATATATCCTCTCTGCCAAAAATCAAAGTTGGTCTCAAAATGGCGTACGATATTCCCGTATCTATCAGAGCTTTTTCCAGAACCGCCTTGCCTCTGAAATATTCAAGACGCGAATCCTCAGAAGGATTGGTGACACTGACATGAACGATCCGCTCAACCCCGGCCGCTTTAGCCGCCTCGAACAATTTTATGGTATTCTCAACCGCATCTGCATGTTTAAACAACTTGTGATTGAATCTCACCCAGTAAGTATTATACAGGACCGACACAGCCTCAAGAGAGTTTGTCAAATCCTCTGGATGGTTAAAACCTAAGGGATAAGCCCGGATTTTTCCTCCAAAAGAATTATCCCTTTCAGGAGAATTAGTCAATGTAATGACTTCGCATCCTATGTTTAGGAGATGCCGAGCAATATATTTTCCCGTATATCCAAAAGCCCCTGTAACTGCGTGTATTTTTCCCTCATTCATTTTGTATCCGGCTTATTCAAACCTGTTATCGGCCTTATTATCATCTTGCCTGTCAGCTTTATCAGACAACCAGCCGGTGCGCACGTCAGTTTCTTCATCGAAAGATGGAGTATATGGCTTAATATCTAATAGGGGTGTGCCGTCAAGCATGTCGATATTTTCTATATGCAACATATTCCCCTCGATTTTAACAAGTTTCACAACCGACAAACCAATCGCATTGGGTCTCCGGGGTGCGCGAGTGGCAAACAGCCCCCGCTCTACATCATCCAAATACGGAATGACTTTTAATTTGTATCCGGTTGACCGATGCAAATGATACAGCAGAATTATGTGCGAAAATTTATCAAGATCGGCCAATCCTTCGATATAGTTTTTAAATATTTCAATCGTCCCCTTGACGTCTTTGCCCTTACCCGGTTGAATCGGAGTTCCTTTTTGTTCTATAAAAGGTGTATGAATAATTCCAATTGGTTCGAATTCTATCTTATCCATATTTTAATCATCCCCCTTCTCACCATAATATATAATTGCCGTTCCAAAAGTCTGCCGATGAGCCTGGACATTGATAAACCCGCATTCTTTCATCAATGCGCAAAATTCATCAGGCACGGGAAAAGACTCAACCGATTTATCAAGATATTTATACGCCTTATAATCGCCCGACAAAATCCCCCCGATAACTGGCATGATTTTACGAAAATAAAATTTGAAAAGTTCCGCCATAATCTTGTTCCCGGGAATCGCCGGTTCAATTATAACCAGCCGTCCTCTCGGAACCAGCGCTCGGATAATCTCCTGCAAAGCATCTTTCTTCTCAATAATATTCCTGATACCAAACCCGATCGTTACGGCATGTACCGATTTGTCGGCGCAGGGTAATATGAGGGCGTCGGCTTGACACAAAACAAGATTTCCCGAACCCGACAGATTCAATCTTTGCCCGGCAATACGAAGCATCTCTCCGGCAAAATCAATCCCGATGAGATTTATATTTTCTTGATAACTATCTCCCAGAATTTTCAAAAAATCGCCCGTGCCACAGCATAAATCCAGAGCCGTCTTACCCGACAAATCCCCCAAAAGCCTGACCGCCTTTCGCCTCCAGCGCATATCATTAAATCCTGAAAGCAATCGATTCAATAAATTATAACGGGGGCTAATCCGATTGAACATTGTTCTGATATTTTGTCCGTGACTGTCGGCCATAGATTTGAAAGTAACAATTAGTTGCGGCGAGGGCAAGCTCTTCAAAATAATTTGAAAAAACGAAAAATAAAGACAACCCTGAGTGTACAAATTTCGTCTAAAAAATACAAACATAAAAGATAGAGCGAGCTTGTTACCAAAGGAGGCGAAGTATGCGGGTACGCAGGCAAGTTATAACGATTCTCGCTCTGTCAACCCTTCTTCTAATCGGCGCTGTATCAGCCGATGAAACCGAGAAAAAAGAAAGAACCATCCCGGAATTAAAAGCGTATCGAATTAATCCCCATCCCCCAAAAATTGACGGCTTTCTTGATGATGAAGTTTGGAAATCAAAAGGCGTCGAGTTTGCGCGGGAATTCAAACAGCGCGTTCCTGAAGATGGCGCCGCGGCAACCGAATCGACTACTGTCGCCGTTGTCTATGATGATGATGCCATCTATTTCGCTTTCTGGAATTATGATTCGGAGCCGGAAAATATCGTCAGGCAAATGGTCCGCCGGGACAGGATCGGACAGGCCGATAATCTGGGCATCGTTATCGATCCCCACCACGATCATCAAACCGGTTATGAATTTGTGGTCAGTTCTTCAAATACGCAGTTTGATCGAACTTATTTCAATGATTCCTGGAGCGATCAGTCGTGGAATGGTGTCTGGGAAAGTGAGGTGCAGATACAGCCCTGGGGATGGTCGGCTGAGATAAAAATCCCATACCACTGTCTGCGCTTTGCAGAAAAAGATGTTCACACATGGGGTGTTAATTTCAATCGCTGGATCTATCGCAAGATGGAGGATGTTTATTGGTCGCACTGGCCACAGGGCGATAACGGCATTATTTCAAAAAACGGGCATTTGATCAACCTGGTGAATATTAAACCGGCCAGCCATTTTGAAATTATGCCGTTCACCGTGTCAAGCGCGGAATTATCGCCATCAACACCGGGTAATGACGGCAAAAGCACCTACGCCAATACAGGAGTGGATATCAAATACGGATTGACCTCGAATCTGACTTTGGATGCGACAATTAATCCCGATTTCGGCCAGGTCGAACTCGATGCTCCGGTTCTTAATTTATCTGCCTTTGAGACCTATTATCCCGAACGAAGGCCGTTTTTCATCGAAGGCTCAAGTATGTTCAGCACTCCGTTTGATCTGTTCTATTCCCGCCGCATCGGTCGTACACCGCGAGGATACGCAAGCGATGATTCCTTACTCTATTCAACCGAGCGGCCAGATGCCACATCTATAATTGGAGCGGCTAAATTGACCGGAAAACTATCAGGAGGTACATCGCTGGCATTCCTGACTGCCCAGACAGCCGAAGAACAGGAAGAGATCGGTATCGGTTATAGCAGGATAATCGGATATGATGATGACGGAAAACCAATAAGAGAATACATAGAGACTCGCCGCGAAAAACAAACTATCGAACCAACCGCCAATTATTCCGTCCTCAGATTGAAACAGGATATCTTGAATAATTCATATATCGGTTTGTTGGCGACTAATGCCAGCCAGAGTAAAAGAGATCCGGCCAACACCGGCGGCGTCGATTGGCGTCTGAGTACAAATAACAACAATTGGGGCACCAACGGCCAGATGGTGTACAGCAAAATCGATGGACAGAAGACTGGTTTTGGATTTTGGGGTGAACTTGAGAAATTATCGGGTAAGCATTGGCGCGGCAGCGCTTATGTTATGATTATGGATCCCTATCTTAATCTCAATCATCTTGGGAGGAACAATACCAATGGCATAAGAGAAGGTGGCATGTGGGTTCAATACCGTACTGATAATCCCTGGTGGATTATCCAGCGTACATGGAATAATTTCAATATGTATGCCGGCTCTACCTATGATGGTTATAATTATGAAAAAGGCGGCAATGTCAATTTCAGCATTCAGTTTATCAATTATATGTCGCTAAACGGCGGGGTTGGCGTCCAGGCCGATGAATATGCTCCCTGGGAACTGCGCGGAAACGGTATCTGGGAATGGCCCAACAATCCGACCTATAACTGGTGGGCCAGTTTTAACACCGATTCCCGCAAAAAACTTTCGTTTAATGTAAATCCCGGAAGCGGCACCGATCGCGAGGGCCACTGGTGGGCCAATTATATCGGTTTCAATTATAAGCCGGTTAGCAACTTCGATATATCCCTTGGTGCCAATGTCAACCGCGACGTCGGAACGACACATTTTGTGAGCAATGTGCCTGAAGTTTTGGAGTCCGGCGAAGTAGTGATGACATCCGTATTCGGCAATCGCCATCAGGACAGCTTTACACCCAGATTAACTTTCAATTTTGTCCCCAGTCCGAAACTGTCGGTTCAATTTTCGGCCCAGACACTGATATCATCGGTTTCACATGATGATTTCAGATATTACAGAGGCGGAAAAGAATATCAATATCTTAAGAAAGTCGATGATCCAACTACAGATGAAGATAATGATGAAGTGGCCTTGTATAATTCATTGAAAGCATCTTCGAATTACAATTACTCAGCAATCAACTCAACTTTGTTGCTGCGCTGGGAATATATGCCCGGCAGTACATTGTATCTGGTCTGGACCCGTTCGCGGCCGGAAATTGATCGAGATGTTAACAATCTTGTAGTTTCCCGCGATTTGAAACGGCTATTCTCCGGCGACGATGATAATCTCTTTCTCATAAAGGCCTCATATTGGTGGAATATATAACACGCAACACCATGTTCGCTCCAACAGACCCTCAAAGTTTTTACCCTGAGGGTTTTTTAATTTATGGAAATTTGGAGGATATTTAAGACTATTCTTTCCAACCCATTGGCTTTCGATGATAATCCTGAATCATTTGCCATGCTTCTTCCGCCGTCGAGGCATAGCGGAATAAATCAAGATCATTGGCATCGATAGTGCCTTCATTGACAAGAAAATCAATATTAATCAATTGCGCCCAGAAATCTTTGCCAAATAAAATAATGGGTATACGCCTGGTCTTATCAGTCTGGACCAATGTCAGAGCCTCAAATAATTCATCAAGAGTACCAAATCCGCCGGGAAAGGCGACGAGGGCTTTGGCCCGCATTAAAAAATGCATCTTTCTTACGGCGAAATATCGAAATTGAAAGCATAAATCGGGAGTTATATATTGATTGGGCCTTTGTTCCATTGGCAGGGTAATATTCAAACCAATTGACTTGGCGCCGCAATCGTGGGCGCCCCGATTGGCGGCTTCCATAATGCCGGGTCCACCTCCGGTGACAATTACGAAATCGGCCCCATGAGAATTCTGAGATTCGCGCGAGACCAGCTCGGCAAACCGGCGGGCTTCGTCATAAAAACCTGATTTGGCTTCGATGCGCCGGGCAATGGACAGTCTTTTTAGAAGTTTAGGATTTCGCGGTTTATCTTTGAGTTGTGCTTCAATTTCTTTAATTTTTTTACTGCATTCTTTGGGTTCGGCGATGCGTGTGCCGCCAAAGACGACAATCGTTGAGCGAATATTATGTTCGAGAAGAGACAATTCAGTTTTGGCCATTTCCAATTGCAATCGTACCGGACGAAGTTCATCGAGCATTAAAAAATCGGAATCCTCAAATGCCAGACGATAGGAAGGTTCTGTTTCCCACCATTTATCTTTCCCGTTTTTCTTTTTACCTGTCATAGTCGAGTTTTTTCCATAATTATTAAGAGTTTTCAGCCTAATAGATTTTTAATCCAAACCTTTTCTTATTAATCGGTACTGGAGACCACTAAGTCAACCTCTTCGCCGGGCAAAAGTTCAGTGCCCGGATCCTCAGATTGTTCCAAAACCGTTTCCGGCAAATAGTTTTCATTGACAATCCTTGTAACTAATCCAATCGCCAACCCCTTTTCTTCAAGCCGCTGGGTGGCTTCATCAAGCGACAAACCTATTAAACGAGGCACGAACACAGTCCGCTGATACGGTCCCTGGTTGACCATTAAATTGACTTCGCTGCCATAGGGAATTTTTTTTCCGAATGCCGGGAATGAAAATACGACGACCTTTTCGGGCAGAGAATCGGCGCTGGTCCATTCAATGTCACCCAGAACGAATCCTTCCGCCTCAAGATTTAATTTGGCCTGCCGCACCGAAAAACCTCTCAATTCAGGAACCTCGACGGCTTTCTGCCCCAGCGAAATGACTACTTTCACAATCCGTCCCGCTTTTACCAGAGTGCCTCCCGATGGAAATTGCGATAGTATCGTCCCGGTCGGTTTATCCGGATGATATTCTTCGGATGTAATTTGCAAAGATAAATCGGCTTCCATTAATATCGGTTCGGCTTCGACGACTGTCATACCCTCGATATTGGGAAGTGAAAACTCATTGCCGTGACGGGTAACGATTGGCATCACAAAAGAGTTTAGTATCAAGAACAAAATATAGAAAATTATCAGTGTCGCAATTACCCTCGTTGTTATTTTCCCCCACTTGCTATTTGTCCACGGAATTTTATTATCCAGATATGATTTTATCGACATAATGGAAAACGATGCCTCACCATTGATTTGCCATACTTATTATACCAATAAAGCATGTTAGGGATTTTTTTAATTCGCGCCAAGCCTTTTCTTAAGTCTGACACAAAAGGCGCCATCCAAGTTTTCAATGGCGGGATAAGTTTTTGTAAAACCTCGTTCATTGATCAATTCGGGGGGAATGAATCGGCTGGGAACATCAACGGTAAAATCGCGCCGCTCCAGTAAAAATTCCTCGATGATAGAATCATTCTCATCACGAATTATTGTGCAGGTTGAGTAAACCAGAATCCCTCCCGGAGCAACCATATCGGCGGCATGCCTGAGAAGGCGAGCCTGCAATTCGGCCAGTTTCAACGAATCGCCGCGATCCTTCATCCACCTCAGATCGCTATGTTTGCCCACGACTCCCCAGCCGCTGCAAGGTACATCGATTAGAACCCGGCTGCAGGCCGGTCCTTTGAAATCAAAGACATCACAGACAACGGGAATTATATTGGTCACACCCAATTTTTTTGCATTAGCCAATAACGTTTCTAATCGATTGAAATTTATATCGACCGCGGTTATTCTACCGCGATTATTCATAAGAAGCGCGGCGTACGTCGCTTTCCCTCCCGGCGCGGCGCAAAAATCTATAATCTCATCATCCGGTTGAGGATTTAAAAGCCTTACGGGAAACCCGGCTGATTCATCCTGAACATAAACTCGGCCTTGTCCGATTAATTCCTTTTCCAGAGGAATCCCCTGCTGTTGAATATAGAAATAATCCTCGAGATAAGTTCCCCGGCTATAGTGAATATTATTTTTCTCGAAAAGCTCGATGAGATTTTCAGAGCTATAATTGAGACCATTGATTCGATAAGTCAGTTGTGGCGGTTGATTACCTCGGCGCAAAACATTTTCTGCGTGCGTCATTCCAAATTCATTGATGCAATACTCGACAAACCAGTCGGGGTAACTATAATAATTGGCCAGATACTCAGCTGGAAATTCCCGCCGTTCGGGGAATATCACCTTTTCCGGTGAACGCAGGTAATTTCTTAAAATAGCATTAACAAATGAGCCCCGCGATTGATGAACCAATCCCCGGGCGAGGTTTACCGATTCTGAGACCGCCGCTCCGGGGGGGATGCGATCGGTGTAAATCAATTGATACAATCCAAGTCGAAGAATGTTTCGGGAAACTCTATCAAGTCGAGCGTTAGGCCGTTGAAGGTAAAACGAATACGTAAAATCAAGCCGCCGTTTCATTTTTATTACGCCGTGACAAAGTTGTCTCAGAAAACGGCAATCAAGATCAGTAAAATCCGAACCTTCGACAACATGGTTAATAGCGTTATCGCTATGCCATCCTCTTTCGAAGACCAGCCCCAGTGCATGAATACAGGCTGCCCTGACGGGATCATATTTTTTACCTCTTTTTTCTTGAGGATTAGTCAAAATGTCTCCATTTTGTCCCGGCTTAAATGTCCGGAGTTGCTGCTTAAACTAAGGCGCTCATTAAAGTTATCGGCTTATTTCCTCGTTTGTTAACGCCAAATTACATTAATGCGCTCAACGGATCAAGGTATATTCCATCATCGTTTACATAACCCATCTTCGCACGATGAAAATGAAATGATGATATTTGGCCCGCATCAAATAATTCCAGCGCCTCAAGCACTTCGCTGGGTTTTGCGTATCCACCCTGGCCAAGCCCCAATTCCATTTCAATTATTGCTTTCGGTATTGAGTCGATCAATTCCAAATGATAGATTGCCCGTCTTATCTCAACCGCTTTTCCACCATCTTTGGTTGTCCTTATGGCGATAATCGAATCATTTTCCAACAATTTTCCAATTGCACCACGCAAAGAGTCCAAGTCTTCAAAATCGCCGCTTATATGATAATTGGCGCGATTCAGTAGCGTCGAAATGGCGGGAGCTTTCGAAAAAATCTGTTTATATTCCCTGATAAAAAAATCTTCCGGCAAAGTTTGTGATAACGCATCCAAATGGGACTTAAGACAGCTTCCTTCGGTTTGAATATCCAGATACTCCGCGTCGGAACTATATCCGTGAGGCAATGGCGGACCAAAAGACAGTTTTTGATGAGGATGAAAGCCCTGGCTATAAACAACAGGCAACTGCGCTCTACGAATCGCGCGCTCAAAGACTCTGTTATTTTCGAGATGCGATAAAAACCTGACCAATCCTTTCTTACCCCATTTGATTCTTAGTTTGCCCCTGGCGGGACTGACCGAAGACGCGGCCGCCGTAATTTTGCGTTTGCGGCGGCCATACATATCGGAATCATTTTCCGTAACCGTTTGAGACTCCTGGTTATCTCCACGTTCAAGAACTTGAATAGCGTCGGCAGATGATTTTGCTCTTTCCTTCTGAAGTTTTTCTTTTGATTGGCCTCGGTCTATATGATCCCACGGAAGCTTAGCCGAAAAACTCATAGCCTGGGCATAGGCATTTATGTTTAGATTCTGATTTTCGAAAGCAGCATGCCAAATTTCAGGTTGAAAATACTCTGACCATCCGTCAAAGCGAGCTCCATTCTTATAGGCATCTAAAATAACTTTTCCCAGTCTTCGATCGCCCCGGCCAATGACGCCTTCAAGAAATGACAACTGGGGATTTCTAAATTTAAGATTTACTTCTCGTGCCCGAATGCTCCGCCTGATTATTTCCTGTTTTCTCTGAATTTCATCTGGGGGACATATTTCATCCCATTGATAAGGCGTATGTGCTTTTGGAGAAAATGGCGAAAGCGTCACATTTATCCGTTTTTGGCCTCTGAATTTTCGACCCAAATCGGCGACTTTCATTATCAAATCCGTGATGCCATAAATATCGTCATCAGTTTCAGTCGGCAACCCTATCATAAAATAGAGTTTTACCAGTTGCCAGCCTTTTTCAAACGCGATCTGGCAGGCATTAAGCAAATCTTCTTCTTTAATGTTTTTATTAATGACCTGGCGCATTCGTTCGCTGCCGACTTCGGGAGCGAACGTCAAACCGGTTTTATGCGATTCACTCGCGGCTTCAGCCATTTTCCTGGTAAAGCTCGCGGGTCTAAGAGAAGGAAATGAGACCGATACCTTGTGTTTTTCAAGGTCGGCCGACAGCGAGACAATCAAATCCTCAATACCCGGATAATCGGTGCTGGATAACGATAACAACCCGACTTCATCATAGCCGGTGATAGCAATATTTTTTATCACCTGTTTCTTTATTTCCGGAATCCTGCGGACCCGAACCGGCTTATAAATTTTCCCGGCCTGGCAAAAACGGCAACCCTGAGGACAACCCCGCATGATTTCTACGGCGATTCGATCATGAGTCGTCTCCGTCAGCGGCATAATGGGCAATTCGGGATAATATTCGGCTTTTAATTCGGGAGCATGACTGGAGACGATTTTTTCCGGAATACCGTCGATAGTAGGCTTCAAGCTTACAGCATCGTAGAATGAAGGAACGTATATTGATTTCAAATCGGCTAGTTGCCGCAGGCGCTCCCTTCGAGGCTGGCCCTTTCCAGAAATTAACACCTCCAAAAGTTTTGGCATTTGTTCTTCGACTTCACCGATATAAATAAAATCGAAAAAATCGGCCATTGGCTCGGGATTAAAGCAGATTGGCCCTCCGGCGGCGATTAATGGATGATTGTCATCTCTGTCGCTCGCCAATAAGGGAATTCGTGCCAGATCCAGCATGGCCAGGACATTAGTATAGACCATTTCATACGACAGGCTGAAGCCAATTAGATCGAATTGATTTAGCGGCCGGTGAGATTCCAAAGTAAAAAGAGCAATGTCTTCCCGGCGCATTAAATCGCCGGCGTCAGGAGCGGGAGTGTAAACTCGTTCGCAAAGAACATCATTACGATCATTGAAGAGATGATACAGGATTTGACCGCCAAGATAAGACATTCCGACTTCATACATATCCGGATAGGCAAGGGCTATTTGGAATTTTCCGGATGGATTTTTTTTTATCTGACCGATTTCACAGCCGATATATCGGGCGGGTTTTTCCACGAAGGGGAAAAATTTTTTCTCGAGTTGTTCTCTCAACATAAGAAAAAACCCCGGCATGGCCGGGGTTCGAGTTAGCCGTAAATTTCGGCTTCGTTACATTTGCAAACCCCGACAGGTTTATTGGAAAATCTCCAATTACCTTCTTTTTTCTGCGCGCGCACCAGCTTTATGTGGCTGATTTCGTTCTGACAGATAGGACATATATCAACCTGTTTTTTCTTGTTGGCTTTGTCCGCAAATGACTGCTTCTTTGCCATGACTCAGATTCTCCTCTATTACTATTTCAGTTTTCTCAAGTTTTAATTTCTCAATTCTCAAAACGGCCATTAATTTAGTCGATTCTTTTATAATTTTCAACCCCTTACTGCCGGAAAATTCATTTCCGCTAGCCTCAAATTCCTTATCGGCAGAAATATAATCTTTTTTGTGCAGGGCTTCAAGAGCCCGGCAATAAGCTTTTTCCTCAAAACTCAGCATAATTCTATACGCTTATCCCAGCCTTTGGGTTTTAAGTTCTTTCAGTTTTTTCACGTAAGGATCGACTTTATACCCTTCCATTTGAAGGAAATATATAACCGAGGCGGCCATATGCTGATAAATGGTATCGGTTTTCGACTCTGCTGATTTTATGATATCGTTTAGGCAGGTTAGTATATGGCCATGCTTCTCAATCAAATTATCCATTTCCAAAGTTTCCCGGCGGAGCATTAATTGGTACCGGTCATTCAAAGAAACTCTCTCCTCGCCTTTTTTAAGCGTCAATTTGAATGATCCCTGACCAAGTGATTTTATCCAGATTTTTAACTCTTCTGCGAGCTTTTGATAGCTTGTTTCTTCTTTATGGGCCAGTTCGCTGTACAGTTTACTAAGAAGTTTTGCGGCTCGAGATTTTTGAGTGGGCAGGGATTGAATCGTTTCCAGCCAGCTCTTTTTCTCGCATAAAAAACTCGCCAATTTTTCTTCTGTCAAGATCCCTTGGCGGCATTCTTTATAGATATCATCCAACTGGTTCAGTCCGATTAAAAAATCAATCTGCGCCGATTTTTCGGCAAGCATATCATCCAGTAACTGTGAGATCTGGCGCTCCAGTTTATCTATGGTCTGAATATCGCTCAAGACTTTTCTCCGGTTCCCAGACGGGAATCAAAAGTTCGTTCCATTTTATCGGATAGATAATCTTCAATCAATTGACTTAGGTGATCAACCATGCCTTCAAGCCGATCTGATCTATGTGAAGGGTTCTGAACTGGACATATTAATCCGGCAAGCTTCAATGTTGCCAGGGTTTTAAGGATATGATAGGAATCCTGGGAAGAAGCCTTAATAATATCTTCTATACTTCTATGACCATCAATTAAGGCCAGGATATTCCATTCGTTTGGCTCCAGCGTAACCTCTCGTTTCTGGTTTTGTTCAGAAGGCGCCAGAGCAAAAACGACTGAAAAATCAGGCAAAAATTCTTTAACCCGCGTCAATTCATCAAGCCGGCGCATTCCTTCCAAAACGATATTCTCGGTAGAAAGACTGACCGTAATCTCTTCCTCGGTGGGGAATTGATTTTCATAAAACTTAAATGATCCTCGATCCCATTCCATCAGCGAATAGATTAATTCCTCGACCTGATTTCGCACCACCTGTTCCAAATCGGCACGGTCAATATAATTTCTTTCGATCAATATCTGGCCCAACCGCCGCCCCGACGTTTTGTCAGCGGCTTGAAGCGAAATAGCGTCATCCAACTGTTCCGACGTTAATCGGCCGTTTTCAACCAGCATCCTTCCAACATGATAGGTTTTGCGAGGCCCGTAACCGTATACTACTGAGCCCTTTTTAAAGTATACCATGACGATGTCATCATCGCGCTGAATACCCAGCGTGCCGGTCTTTCGGCTGGTTGAAACCAGTTGAAAAATCTCAGGCAGGGTAAATCGTTCTATATTTCCTTGTAAATCTAAATCCATATCCTAATTTCCATCCCAAAATTTTATAACTTAACAATATAAAACTTCCCAGACAATTGTCAACGGTATTCAATTTTATAAATGTGATTTGCGATTGTCAAAATGATGATTATTTAAATCCTGATTATGACAGGTGATTTTTCATAGTCCCGGCAGTAATATCAAAATGAGAGCAATTCCAAACTGGCAATCCCATGGAAAACAATATCAATTGAGGGGATTGGTGGGAAATTTGGGTTCGTTCGGCGATGTCCAGAGATAGTTGACGGTCTTCCCGAACCAAAACAATCCAGAATTGAGCTTCAGGTTCAGCCGCCATGAATTTTTTAAATTCTGACAATGCTGAGCCTGATATCGGGCAAACCGTAGAATGCTTAAGTAAAAATACCGGTCCAGCCTGGCTGGCTTCCAATATCTTCTCAAAATCATCTTCTGATTTATATTTGTTTATCACGTCAATTTCTCACTAATTCAGACTTTAAATATGAAACCCATGTATATATATATATTCCGCCATGAAAACAATGATTGTTTTTGGAGCTGGGAATATCTATATTTTATAAATATCGCTCGCTAGGACGTATCTTATATGAAAATCAAGAGGAAAGAGTTCTAAACCCAGGCGGGGAAATTATGAATAAATCAAAATGTGGAAAAAGTAAAACGAGAATACAATCACCTTTATTGGCAGTTGTTTTCACGCTCCTCTTAACTAGTATCATTTTTATTGGTACCGTGACCGCCAATAACACCGGCAGCGCTCTTCGCGCTAAGGTCGATATGCCGATCGGGCCAATCGCCCTGCGGATAATCGAAGGCGCCCTTGAACAGGCAATTGAGAACGACGATGATATTATTATCTTTGAACTGAACACACCCGGCGGACTTGACGCGTCGATGAGACCAATCTGTCGCAAGCTTCTTAACGCCGATATTCCAACTGTGGTTTATGTCTCGCCTTCGGGGGCTCGAGCCGCCTCGGCGGGACTATTTATTACGTATTCAGCGCATATTGCGGCCATGACACCGGGGACTAATATCGGAGCCGCGCATGTTGTCAATATGGGCGGTGAAATAGATTCGGTTATGTCAGAAAAAGTACAGAATGATGCCGTCGCCTATATTACCTCAATCGCCAAGAAAAGAAACCGGAATACCTCCTGGGCCGAGGCCGCGGTGCGTCAAAGCGTTTCGATTGATGCCGAAGCGGCCCTGGATTCAAACGTCATAGACATCCTTGCCAAAGATTTTGAAGATCTACTGAATCAATTAGACGGGCGAATTGTTTCAATGCCCAACGGTGAAGATACTCTCGCGGTCGCGGGCGCGGTTGTCAAAGATTATCACATTTCCTTCAAAAATAGATTCTTGAGTATAATAACTAATCCGACCGTGGCCTTTATCCTGTTTAATATTGGCTGGCTTGGTTTGATGGTTGAGCTTTATAATCCGGGTGCGATTTTACCCGGAATCGTCGGCGGCATAAGTCTGATTTTGGCTTTCTTTTCGTTTCAGCAATTGCCGATTAATTATGCCGGATTGGGGTTGATTATCTTCGCTGTGGTTTTGTTTATACTCGAGATAAAAATAGTTAGCCATGGAGTCTTGGCGATTGGGGGTGTAATATCAATGCTTTTGGGATCATTTATGCTGATTGATTCACCCGAACCGTACCTACAAATTTCAATGGTTGTCATCATCACGACGGTATTGGCGATATCCGCGTTTTTCCTTTTTATCGTCGGGTTTGCCATCAAAGCTCATCGGCGAAAAATCGCAACGGGGCAGGAGGGAATCGTCGGCGAAATCGGAGTCGTCCGCGATGGAGGCATGATTTTTGTCGAAGGCGAGCTGTGGCGGGCTGATTGCGAACAGGAATTAAATCCGGGTGATAAAGTGGAAGTTGAGAAATTTGAAAATATGCGCTTAAAAGTAAAAAAACTGGGAGGTGAAAGGTGAATATCTTCAGTTCAGGAATATTGACGATTATCTTTTTCGCGGTCATAATAATTGCCTATGCCGTACGAGTATTGCGAGAATATGAGCGAGGCGTCGTGTTTCGCCTTGGACGTCTAATTGGAGCCAAAGGACCGGGTCTGATTTTACTTATTCCGGTTATCGATAAAATGGTCAAAGTATCCCTGCGGGTGGTAACGATGGACGTTCCCGAGCAGGATGTTATCACGCGCGATAATGTCACCGTCCGCGTCAATGCCGTCGTTTATTTCCGGGTTATGGATCCGATCAAAGCGGTCATTGCTGTCGAAGATTTTCTGTACGCGACATCGATGATTTCACAAACTACACTGCGAGCCGTTCTGGGTCAGGTTGATTTGGATTCGCTGCTGTCTGAGCGGGACAAATTAAATGATCAGCTCCAGAAAATCATCGACGAAGACACCGAACCGTGGGGCATCAAGGTTACCAAGGTCGAAGTCAAAAATGTCGATTTGCCTCAGGAGATGCAGCGTGCGATCGCGCGGCAGGCTGAAGCCGAACGTGAACGGCGGGCCAAAGTTATTCATGCCGAAGGCGAATTGCAGGCGGCGGAAAAACTGCTTTTGGCCGCCCGGGAAATTTCAAAAAATAAAACAACGATTCAGCTCCGCTATCTCCAGACTTTGACCGAGGTCGCCGCTGAGAAAAATTCAACGATAGTATTCCCTCTGCCGATTGACCTCCTTGAAGCGTTTTTGCCCAAATCTAAAGATGATACCGAATAAACAAGTCAGATAAAACAAATCCGCAAGGGTCGGGAATCCCCCGGCCCTTTTTTTGTACTCTTTTTTTATACAGTAAATAATCCAACTTTTTTTAGGGATGGAACCCAACGGGCACCTGCCAAATCTGTTTATCTTTTTGTGTAGCGACAACTCTCGAGTTGTCGTCCTAAAATCATTATCCCGTGTCATTGCGAGGAGCGAAGCGACGTGGCAATCTAATGCTAAAGCCTGCGGAAAAATGGGTATTGTGCCTGGCAGACGTCCTCGTCTGCTGGAAAAATGGGTTTGTTTCCTCAGATTAACGTTTTTGGTCATATCAACTCGATGGTGATTACGACAGGCAAAGGCCTGTCTTCCATTAATCCTTCCCCTCTGGAGAGGGGTGTCCGGCGGGGTGTGTTTTGTCTATTCGCCTGCACCATCATACATATGCGGATAATTTCGGATAATACACCGGATTGATTGGGAAAATGTGGATGCGACTATGCGGGGATCCATCTGTTTTGTAAAGTAAAATCAGCAGACAATTTGGAACTGCTGACAGAAGAGAATTCCCACTCAGTCCTTTGATTTTCCATTCTTTCTAAAAGAAAGAAAATAACTTGCGATAAATAAACCAGCACTAATAATCAGAGTTATTATTACATAACTAAAAGGATACATACCCGCCAAATTAGTATCTACTGAATCAATAACTCGCCCAATTATAAATAATCTTGAGATGCTTTCCATTAGGGCAATGCCCATTATAAAAAGAACAAAACCTAAATGCGTTTTCCACCAACTGCGACTATTGTTTCTAAATGAACTCCAAGCCCAAATAGTGCATGTTATAATATTTAAAAATGCAAATGCGGCATAGCCGATTTTCCCATTTTGTGAAACCATTTGAAGAATTCCTATTTCATTGAAATTTAGCAGAAGATTACTTATCCCGTAATTGTAAAGAGAAATATTAAAAAAACTCGGTATTGGACGTGAAAAAAAAGCGTTCATGTGATCATATAATAATATTATTGCGATGATTAGAAAAAATGCCAATTTTATGTATCTCATTTTCATTGTGTTCATTCCTTTCATTAGCAGATATAGGAAATAATTCTAATCTGCATAACGAAATTCTTTACTCTAACAAACCAACTTTTTACTTAATACAATATTCAGTACTTCTTTATCTTTCCATTAAATGTAATAAAGGTCAAAGATACTCGCTCTTTTTGTCTTATCCATATCACGCCGTGGCTGTCAATCAGGGTATCACCCTTCATGATGTATTTTTCTTTATTATTTCTGAGATTTAAATTGTGATGTCCTTTTAATGCTTCATAATCTTCTTGGGATATTTTACCGACGATGACTCCGACATCTAAAATAATTGTATCGCTACTTGCCGTATATCCGCCCTGAAGAACCAAATCACCAATCAATGTTGTGTATTTGCCACGAACCCTTAGGTCAAACCACTCATAGGGAGCATCTTCTTTTGCATAAGTACCTGTGACTGGGTCGTTCGAACAGCCGAAAAGTATCAAAACAATGGTCAACGAAATGACAATATGCTTACTCTTCATTTCGATTACCTCTCTCATTTTGCTTAAGTCTTGTATAATTTCAGTCCAGCATCATTGCCAAAACTCAAGAATCATTTGTCCAACTTCAAACATAGCTTCAGGCCATTTACTAAAATCTGTACGTCGTCAAACGATCCAGACAAAGTTTGACTTAATCTAAAACATAATCTGTCTAATGACAATTACCTTTTTGTATACTTTTTTGCCCTATTCTTTAATTCGTTGTCTTTGTTCGATTATTATCGCCAATTCTTTACTTCAATCCCATAAATTTCATCCTATAAAACCTCAACTCCCCATCCTTCTCCGCATCAACCTGCAGCCACAACACACCATAACGGTCAACGTAATTGTCTGGTGGCCCATCCGAAAGGGGAGAACCATTGATTGAACGGACCCATACCTGGGTAACAAAATAGCGAGGAGGCCTTTAGCCGACGTGGCGATCTGTTCTTGAGACCCAAAAACAAGAGATTGCCCCGCTCATTACACTCGCTCGCAATGACAGTGATTATTTTTGGTTTTGTAGGGATGGAGCCCAGCAGGTTCCGGCCCGACAGTTGTATTATTTCTTATGAATAATCTGCCTGTTTAATTATCGATATAGCTATTGTGCCAAGCGGCGTAATCGTATAGATTTGGCAGATTGATGAACGGACGATAATATATTTATGAGCGAGAATCATTCTCATAGCCATCATACCAGCTCAAAAAAGATCGGATGGACGATCTTATTGAATCTGGTTATCACGGCGGCGGAATTCATCGGCGGGATATTTTCTGGTTCGCTGGCTCTCTTATCCGACGCCGGGCATAATCTGTCGGATGTAATAGCTTTGGTGCTGGCCTGGCTGGGCGCCAAAGGCGCGGCGATGAAACCGACCAAGCGCTCAACGTATGGTTTCAAACGGCTCGAAGTAGTCACTGCTTTTATCAACGCCGTATCGCTGGCGGCAATCGCTGTCTATATCATTTTTGAAGCCTTCCAACGATATAACGATCCCCAGCCGATTGACAGCGCCATAATGCTATCGGTGGCGGGAATCGGTCTTTTGGGAAACCTGTTTTCCGTCTGGATTCTGCATCGGGGCAGAAACGAGACATTAAATACCCGGGCCGCTTTTCTCCACATGCTCTATGACGCCATCTCATCGGTGGCGGTAATAATCGGCGGCATAATAATTATGTTTTCCGGCTGGTATCTCCTTGATTTAATCCTGTCGGTTCTTATCGCAATTATGATTTTGTGGTCGAGCTTCGATATTCTTAAGGAAGCCTCCGGGATTTTCATGGAAGCGGCACCGCGAGGCATCGATACCTATGAAGTGGAACAGGCCATATCGGATTTGCCCGGAATAAAAGGCGTGCATCATACTCATATCTGGTCGATATCCAGCTCGCAAATTGCGCTATCGTGTCATATCGTCCTGAACCATGCGGATTACCAGGATTGTACTGTGATTATTGGGAAAATACATAAACTGCTGAAAGATAAGTTTGGAATTAACCATGCAACGATTCAGCCCGAGGGAGAATTTTGTCCCGAATCATCGAAATTTATTAATCCGGATGAGGCAGACTAAGAAAAAATGGGCCGCATAATTGAAATAGATATTGAGGATTTGGCTTACAATGGCAAATCGATCGGATACGATAACGGCAAAGTAACCTTTGTCAAAGGGGGACTTCCCGGGGAAAGGGTCGAAGCTCGGATTATCAAAAACAAGAGAAATTATAATCAGGCCAAATTATTGCGAGTTATTACCAAGGCCCCCGAACGGATTGAGGCGGTCTGCAAACATTATGATATATGCGGCGGATGCATCTGGCAGGATTTGGAATATTCTCGGCAGCTATATTATAAACGGCGGCAGGTAATAGCATGCCTCAAGCATATCGGCGGTTTCAAGGACATTAACGTTGAGGAGATAATTCCTTCCCCGGATGTTTTCTTTTATCGCAATAAAATGGAATATTCATTTCATGTTCTTGCTACTCAAGGTGGGCAGGAACAATTTGTTTTGGGCCTGCACGAGCGGGGGCGCTTTGATCACATTTTTGATATTGAAGAATGCCACCTGCAATCGCAGTTGTCCAATCGCATTGTGAGGAAATTGCGGGAAATAATCGGGGAATTATCGATACCGGTTTATGATTTGATTGTTCATCAGGGATTTATGAGGTTTGTAATTATCAGGGAGGGGAAAAACACCGGGCAGGTGATGGTAAATATCGTTACCAGTGAGGGGAATTTTCAAAGTAAGGATGAGTTTACATCTCGGCTTATTGAAGCCTTTCCGGAAATAACGACAATGGCATGGACGGTAAATCCGGGCAAATCGAATATTGCCATCGGCGAGATCCGAGAGATATTACATGGCCCCGGATATATTTATGAAGAGATATTGGGAAAAAAATTCCGAATAAATCCGGGGGCGTTTTTTCAAACCAATAGCCGTCAGGCCGAAGCTTTATATCGTTGCGCGATTGAGTTGGCCGATATTAAAACCGGTGATACGGTTCTTGATTTGTATTGCGGGGCGGGAACGATTGGAATATGCGCGTCGCAAAACGCGCTTGAAATTGTGGGGATTGAAATTGAGGAAGAATCTGTTGCGGCGGCTGTGGAAAACGCGAAAATAAATAAACTGGAAAATTGCTCGTTTCATTGCGGTTCGGTCCGTAAAGTCATGCTTAATAATAACCTTAAAAATAAATCATTTTCGACGATTTTTGTGGATCCGCCTCGAGCCGGTATGCATCCAAAAGCTCTAAAACGATTGATTGAGATTGGGGCCGCGCGGATTGTCTATATTTCCTGCAACCCGGCGACTTTTTCGAGAGATGCCGCAGAAATTATCAATAACGGTTATAATCTGGTAAAAATTTCTCCTTTTGATATGTTTCCTCATACGATGCATATCGAGCTAGTCTCCCTATTTGCGGCTACTTAATCGTTTATCGTCCAAAAAATTATATCAAGTCCACCTAATAAATCAAGAACCGGTCTATAAAACCCGATAATCAATAATATAGAATAATATCCTGTAAGAGGTCAGCCGTTTAATGAATGATGATATTGAAAAAATTCCCGGTTTTGGCAAGATTGATTTCCCAAATAGCCTCCTTGATATCTTCCGCGATGAATTAAATAGTCTGCGTAAAGAGGACGACGGCGATCGATCTCGTTTATACGATCAGGCGGAATTTATTGGCATTCAGATTATAAAAGGCGAAAGATAGATGTCCTCAGGTCTATACATAAAAACAATCAGGTTTGAGAACTTTGGGCCGTTTAATGATTTGAACCTGTCTTTTGAACCTGGAATCAATCAGGTTATTGGATCCAATGAGAGCGGTAAAACAGCGCTGATAAATGGGATCGTGACGGCTCTTTTGATACCCGCCGGGAAGTTTGATAGTATAAAGAGTCCGAATAGACTGTTATCTTCCAGAAGCTGCCTTGGGATTGTCATATCAAATCATCAGTTAGAATATATGCTTATCAGAGATTACGCGAATAAGACAGATAAGCTGCTTTTGGAAAACGGGGAAGAATATATTGGCGAATTTGTTGAGGGACAACTGGCACGCATATTTGGGAAGGGGTATTTATCCAGACTGTCTGATTTAATTTGTTTTTCTTCTTACTCGCCTTCTGTGGTTGAAAATGCGGGGCCATTATTGCGGTATATTATGGAAGAACCAGTATTTGTTAATTATGACCCGGCAGGGATAGATAAAAAAATACAAGATGAAATTGAAAATCTTGAAAATGGTACAGGCGACGAATTAGATAGTCTGCCATGTATATCTGATAAAATAAGTGAGCATTTAAAAAAGATAACGTCAATTGAGACAAGTCTCAATCAACTTTACAGTAAAAATGAAGAATTGGAGCTGATCCGCTCCAAGACTCGAGAGCTCGGCACCGAAATTTCACAATTAAAATCCGAGATTGAAGGGGCGGTTGAGTACGGTCGAATCAATGGTCAGCTGGTTGATTTACAGGCAAGATTGGAAAGTCATTTATCAATATATTCGCGCGCATCGCAGGTTGCCGATGATCTGGATCGCGTTGATAAGGAGATTAATAGGTTAAATATTCCCGATGCGGATGAAATGGAAGGCTTTTGCTGCCATAAGGAAACCCTTGAAGGAGTTATTGACGTGGCCAAAGACAAAATGGACAATTTAATTATTTTGAGGAATAACTCCGGGCGGGAATTTGTCCTGACTTCGTTTCTTTTAGCATTATTATGTCTTGGATATGTATTTCAAATAATGGGCTATGCAAAAACCGGTTTTATATCGGGATATATTCCGACGGCAATTTTGCTGATATTGGGATTCTGGTTTTTAAGATTGGGAAAGTATTTATTCCACCAGTCGAGGAAAACCAGGGCGACTATAAGATTCCGTGCGGAAGTTGCGCGTCTTGATGAATTTTATCGCGCTATTAACCGCAAATTTGGATTGGGTGCGGCCGATCCGGTAGAGGTTTTGCAGGGAGAGTTACGGCGAAAACAAATATTGG
This sequence comes from Candidatus Zixiibacteriota bacterium, assembly GCA_043819555.1. Classification (GTDB taxonomy): domain Bacteria; phylum Zixibacteria; class MSB-5A5; order GN15; family JAAZOE01; genus JAZGGI01. The sequence continues at coordinate 146,310 of JBDREQ010000003.1, forward strand.
AAATGAGTTTTGAAAACTTATCCGGGACGATTGGCCATCTATCGCTGGAAAAAGGCATGGGATATCTCGCCGAGATTAAGGGGAAAATGGAATCAGAGTTGGCCGAGCTGAATCAAAAACTATCATTGGTCAAGAAATATGGCCCTGTCTCCAATAGAATTTCGGAACTGGATGAAAACTTGACAGCCCGGAAAGTGAGATTGAAGGCCCTAAATGAGAGAAATTCCGCATTAACTGAAGAATGCCGGAATATGGCCCGGCTCAAATCAGAACTTAAAGAGCTGGATGAGAAAATTGAAAGGCTTAAAGAAAAGTTTAAAAATCTCAATGAAAAGATTGAGGTATTGAAAATTGCCCGTTTGGCATTGCATCGCGCTTCCGATCGCATTATTGAAGGTACGTATGAGGAATATACGAATCGTGCCTCTGAATATATAAGGCTTTTGACTTCGGGCCGATATGATGGCATTCGTTTTAGAAGAGAAATACATACATTCGAGGCAAAATTAAATCGATCTCAATCTTGGCAGGATGTGTCGCAATTTGAGTCTTTATCATTTAAGGAAGTGGCCAATTTGAGCATATTCCTGTCGATGGTTTCATCCAATCATAGAGTCAGACCATTGCCGATATTTTTTAATCAGGCTGATTCACGATTTGATATTGAAAGAAGAAGTAAGTTTTATAAAGCCTTAAATCAATTGTCTTCCTCGCGGCAGGTTATTTATCTGGGAACAGAAACGATAGACGTATTGGAAAACTCGCATTCGATTAATTTAAACTTGTCAAATGTCCAATCCGCGATTGCCTAAAAATTCGCTTTATTTCCTCTTGTCATGTGATTATATTTAATTTCTATGGTAAAAAAGAGTATTCAGTCTCCCTGGCGTTCAGAATTTATTTTGGGCGAAAAAGAGAAGGGTTGTCCTTTTTGCACTTTGGCAAGAATAAAAAGGCCGAGCTTTAAGAACCTATTATTGTATCAGACCAAAAAAAGTTATATCGTGATGAATAAGTTCCCCTATACGGGCGGGCACCTGCTTATTGTCCCTCGGCGCCATGTCGGGGTGCTTGAACGATTGACTGATTTTGAATCAACTGAAATGATGCAGCTCTGCCAATTATCGCTGAAAGTAATTAAGGGAAATTTGCGCCCGAATGCGTTTAATCTCGGTATGAATCTTGGGCAGGCGGCTGGGGCGGGAATACCTCGTCATTTGCACATGCATATCGTTCCGCGATGGATTGGCGATTCCAATTTTATGCCGATTGTAGGAGAAACTCGAGTTCATTCAGTACCAATGGAACTAATTTATAAAACGTTATTCAGGGGATTTTCCAAATTATGAGCCCGAGGCGGATGCCCAATAAGAACGAGCTTTTGCGATTGCAGAGATTATATCGTACCGATAAGCGCATTGCTGAGGTTTTAGGTAACGGTGTAACAGAACATCTGATTGCCTACTGGCGGCGCAAAAAAGGCATATCCAATTATAGTTTTCCCAAATTTTCCGACAAAGAAATCCGGGAGATTTGGGATCGGTTTGGAGATGATTTTCATGCCGGGCTGGAACTGGGTATATCTAAGGCCGCGTTTTATAACTGGCGACGAAGATATAAGATAATCAAAAAACCCGAGGCTTTGAGACTGGAGCAGCTTTCGCTTGAATTATATACTCGGGATAATCGGAGCCGTTCTCGATTGGGTAAGGGGCGGCAGTCGATTATTCAAAAAATGGTTTCACAAAAGACTGGGGAAAAGGAAATCCAATGCGGGCAGGAATATGAAATTGAACCGGATTTGGTTATTTTCGATCGGGAGGGATGGGATATCGTTCGGAAATTTCATGAACTTGGGATTACTTATGTTTGGAATTCCGGGCGCATAGTTATTGCGCTGGACAATATGACTGAAAATCGGAACCAGGCCGAGACGGCTTCAACAGCAAAAATTGTCCGTGAATTTGTTCGCTTTCAAAATATTACCGGGTTTTGTGATATTGGTGAGGGTGATTTGTGTCTGGCGGTTTTGGAAAAGGGATTGCTTTTGCCGGGTCAATTGGCGCTGGGTAATTGCTTTCCATTGGCGGCAACAGGAGCTATCGGAGCGCTTTCTTTAAAAATGAATGGAAGCGAAATATCGGGAGTATTATCAACGGGCAAATATAAATTTAATGTACCCGAATCAATTAGGGTGAATTTATCCGGCCGCCTGCCCAGGTCAGTGTTTGCCCGCGACGTGATCCATCATATTATCTCAAGTCTTGAGAACGGGAGCTCTGAGAATAAGATTATTGAGTTTTATGGCAGTGCGGTTGATCGTTTGTCTGTTTCCGAACGATTTACTCTGTGCGCCTTGAGTTCCGCAACTGGAGCGATAGGGGCAATATGTCCTTATGATGCAACGATCCGGCGGTATATAAATTCAAGGGTTCAGAAGGCGTTCATACCCATACTGGCCGATCGAAACGCCGCATATTCAGCTGAATATACGTTTGATGTGAATTCAATTAAACCCTGTGTGGCGGGCAGCAAATCGTTTAATAAAATCAGACCGATTGAGGAATTAAACGGGATTCCGATCCAATCGATTTTTATTGGCGGTTCAGTTAACGGTAAATTTGATGATTTAAAAATTTCCGCAGAAATATTGAAAGGCAAAAAAATAGCTCCGGATGTCAGGCTCTTAATCCAGCCGGGCTCGCGCGCAGTTTATCTGGAATCAGTCAAGAAGGGAATAATACGGGCATTTATTGAAGCGGGGGCGGTAATTGTTCCTCCAGGATGGAATAACTCGATGAGCCAATCCAACTATCTGGCCGATAACGAAAAAGGTCTTTCGACTGACTTTATTGATATTTCTGATTTGGAGAAACAAATATATTTTGTATCTCCTGCCACTGCTTCGGCTTCGGCTTTGACGGGAAGAATTACCAGTCCGGCGGGGTATGTTAAATTATAAAACTTTAGAATCAATCTCAGGCTAAACAACAACCAATTAATCTAAAAAAAATACCTGATTCCGATAGCTCCTTCGATATCAACCTCTGTTTCAGGATTCAAGTCAAGAACCGGAACTAATTCAAAGAAGATCCCAAGAGGAGTGTTGGCCGGCAGATATTCCAAGCCAACCGGTATTCGTATGCCGACAATATCATCGGCCGGGCCTTCGGTGAATTTTATCCTACCGCCAATTCCAAAGTAGACAGGGAGTTCACCCTTTTGTACTTTTATAGCGGTGAAATTATGAACCAGGTAATCAAGGTGGAGGTGGAATGAATTTTGTTTATCAAGGGACCAGGCGGCGGCTGTAAAGGCTGTTTTTTCACCGGTCCAAAGCTTGAAAGATGGACCGGTTGGTTCACCCATAATAATGCCCAAACCAAAATCCCCATCTTTTGATATTGCGGTTCCAGAGGATATTAAAAATATCAAAAAAAAGACCGCCATTATTTTTTTCATTTTGGGTACTCCGTTTTATTTAGCCAAACGAGAAAATTTATCCTTATGCGGAAATTTAGTTTATTGAGGGATGTGAATCAACAAATTTTCATGTTATCGATAAGGCGCACCGGACCGATTTTGACGGCCAGTGATATAATGGCATTCTTTTCGATTATTCTTACCACTCGGAGAGAATTCATTTCAGTGAACTCGATGTATTCTATATTTGCCAAAGGAGCCATTTTTGAAATAACTCTCTTCATCCGATTTTTAATTACAGCGACATTTTTCTCACCAGAGAGGTACATTTTTTTTGCCTGAATTAATGAGAGGTAGAGAGAACGGGCTTCTTGCCGTAGAGTGGGATTTAGGTAGCTATTCCTTGAAGACATGGCCAGGCCATCTTTCTCTCTGACAGTTGGGCAAATGATAATTTTTGTCGGCCAATTAAGATCGGCAGTCATTTTCTTTATAATCATAGCCTGCTGATAATCTTTCATGCCGAACATGGCGAAATCGGGCTGAGTGATATTAAATAGCTTGGCCACGATTGTAGTTACACCGCGAAAATGACCCGGGCGTTGTTTCCCTTCCAGCGAAGCGGTTAAATATTCGACATTCACATAGGTTTCGAAATCATCGGGGTATATATCTTTTAAGCGGGGAATGAAGACGATTTGTCCCCCGGCATTTTTGACCTTTTGTATGTCCCCTTTTTCATCGCGGGGGTAAGTTTTCAGATCTTCATAAGGCGAGAATTGCTCGGGATTGACGAAAATTGTTGTGACAACAATATTGGCTTTTTTCAACCCTTTTTTTATCAGGGAAATATGGCCTTCATGCAGGTAACCCATCGTCGGGACGACTGCGATTGTTTTTCCGGCGCGGATTGTTTTTTTTGAAAAAGCGCACAGGGATTTGATGCTGCGGATTATTTTAAAATTAATCATTCCATGAAAGATTCTTCTTCGCTTGGATAGTTTCCTGATTTGACGTCCTCCACAAATTGCCGGGCGGATTTGGCGATTTCTTCGGCGACATTCGCATAGCGTCGCACAAAGCGGGGTTTGAATTCTTCATAAAGTCCAATAATATCATTAATGACGAGGACCTGGCCGTCACAATGAGGTCCGGCGCCAATTCCGATAGTTGCCATTTTGACCTGTTTAGTGATTCCTTCAGCCAGTGGGGCGGTCATGAGTTCCAGTACACAGGAGAAACAGCCGACTTCATCGAGGGCAAGGGCCGATTCGATAAAATAATTCCTTCCTTTTTCACTACGTCCCTGGACGCGGGCGCCGCCGATGCGGTTTATCGATTGCGGTGTTAGACCGATATGACCCATTACGGGGATTCCCAATTCGATAAGTTTTTTAGCGGTCGGCACGATTTCAAGACCACCCTCCAATTTGACCGCTTCAGCTCCAGCCTCTTTAAGGAAACGGCCAGCATTGACAATCGCGGTTTCCTGGGAGGATTGATACGACATAAAGGGCATATCGGCAATAACGAGCGTTCTCCGTGAGGCGTCGGCTACAGCGCGGGTGTGGTAAAGCATTTGTTCCATTTCGGCTGAGAGAGTATTATTTTTGCCGTAAATAACCATATTCAGAGAATCGCCGACTAAAATGGAATCAACTCCATTGTCCTCCAGGATTCGCGCGGTGTAATAATCATAGGCGGTTAAAACGGCGAGTTTTTCGCCTTTGCGTTTCTTTTGGAAAAAGGTTCGAGTCGTTACTTTATTATTATTTTTCATTACAGACATGGCAGTGTTCACCGATCCTATAATACCCGGTTATCGATATCCCCAGCGGGGGCGTAGTACATCGTTTGCGGTTGCGGTTTTTTTATTTGTTCAATTAAATCATCCAGATGATGGGGATTCTTGACAAAATCGATGTTATCGGTTTTGACAACGAGAAGCGGGATATCGGCATAGTGAAAGAAGAAGGAATTATATGCTTCATTAAGTTCATCAATATATTCGGCATTAATTGGTTTTTCAACGGATAGGTTTCTTTTGCGAATCCGTTTAAGTATAACAGAAGTTGAAGCCTGCAGATAGATTACCAGATCCGGCCGGGCAATATCTCGCTTAAGAATCGAGGCCATTTTTTCATAAAGGGCGAATTCCCGTTCTGATAATGTAACTGAGGCGAAGAGGGCGTCTTTTTCAAAAATATAATCGGCGATTATGTGCTCGACGAATAAATCGCGTTCGATCAGAGATTGAAGCTGCTTAAAGCGGGACAGGAGAAAAAATATTTGGGTGGGGAAGGCATATCGTTTGCGGTCGCTATAAAAATCAGCAAGAAAAGGATTATTAAAAACCTCCTCAAGCATAAGATCGGCGTTGATCTTTTCCGCCAGTAATTTAGAGAGGCTGGTTTTTCCGACGCCGATTACTCCTTCGACGGCGATGTAACGAGGAATTCCGTCAGGCACCAGAAGCCTCCCTGAATAAAACAACACCCTGATCACCGAGATCATCAATCAAATTTATCAGTGGCCGATGTTCAATCGGATCAATGATATCGGGATCGATTTCTTTTAAGGGAATTAGAACAAATGCTCTTTGTTTCATGCGCGGGTGCGGAATTTCGAGTCGGTCGTTTTTGAAAACTCTTTCACCAAAAAGAATTATATCAATATCGATGACGCGATTGACATAATAACCTTTCCTTCTCCTTCCCAGAGATATTTCGAGCCGTTCGGTGAAATCAAGAAGTTGTCCTGGCTTAAGCGTACATTCCAGTTTGACAACTTTATTTAGAAATTCAGGGCAATTTTCAGGGCAATCGAGGGGAATGGAGCAATAAATCGATGATTCCGCCAGAAGTTTCAGTCCCATGGTTTCGCCAAGTTTTGCGGTTGCCCTCTTTAGATAATCGGCGCGATTTCCGAGGTTTGAGCCGAGAGATAAATAAACAATTTCACTCATGGTTTTCCTCCGGAGGAAGGAGTTTTTCCGGGGCAGGCTGGCGCCGCGTCACTTCTACTTCAATGTAGTCAATATTTCCATTTATGGGAGGCATAATTTTCCGAGTTTTTATGGTTACTTCAATAACATCAAAGGCGTTTAAAATTTCGTCGGCCAGATATCCGGCCAATCCTTCCAAGAGGGAAAATGATTTGTTCTGGACGATTTCCGCAATAAGCTGATAAACCGCGGAATAGTCAATAGTATCTCCCAATGCATCGGTTTTTCCCGGTTGAATAAGATCAGCCAATAATTCACAATCTACTTCAAAGCGCCGCCCGGTTTCCTTTTCCGAGGCGGAAACTCCATGATACCCATAAAACGACATATTGACAAGCCGTATTCTATCCATCATCTGATTTCCTCGCTTTTTGGAAGAAGCCGCCTGCGACGGAGATTGCTTTTTCATAAACTTCGCTTTGAGGAGTTAATGAAAAGCGGATATATCCTTCACCGTTTTCTCCAAAGGATATGCCAGGCAAAGCCAAAATACCACATTTTAAGTAAAGGAGGCGGCAGAAGCGTCTTGACTGCTTGCGGCCGGGCAATTTGGCCCAATAAAAAGGTCCCTGCCGAATCTGACCCGGCATTATGCGAAGTTTGTCACATAGTTGATCCGCCAAATACCTATTATGCGCATACATTTCCTTCAACTTGTTTAATCTCTCTGAATAATCGCTAAAGGCTCCAGTGGCACGATTAATTTGCCCTGATGATGGATATATTCCGAATCGCGACGCAATATGTTTAAGCGCGGAAATCAAAGCAGGCTGACCGATGGCAAAGCCTAACGATGGAAAGGAATTTGCGAAATTGTACGAATATGAATACAATTCCAGGCCGACTTTGCGTCCGCCGGGAACTGAAAAAACAGACGATGATTGTTCGTTCTCAGCAAGACCCTCGAAGGCATGATCCAATATAAGAATTAGATTATTTTTACCGGCCATGCGAACAAGTTTTGTCAAATCTTCCTTCGTTATTGATTGTCCGGAGGGATTATGCGGCGAATTTAATACCATGCCTCGGGCGACTCGAATCAAGCTTTCTGAAAACCCGGAGAGAGCGGGCTTAAAACCATTTCTTTCAAGGATATGATAAGGAACCGCTTCAGCGGAAGATATCGCGGCAGCGGCACGGTAATGCCAAATACCGGGGTCGGGAATGAGAAGCAAATCGCCAGGGTTTAGATATGCCAATGAAAATAAAACAAGGATTTGACGAATGCTGCCTCCGATATATATTTCTTTGGCGGGATTGATTTTTGTCCCAAATCTATTCTGGTACCAGTCGGCTGTTTTCCGGTATAAGCTGTCAAGGTCAGTTTCAGTACTGGTATTCAAACCCTCTGGCTCGCTTTGAGAATCTGGAGAACTTATCCATTCAAATCGGGCCAGATCCAATATTTCGTGCCTGATGAATTTTCTCTTTGATTTGTGCGGCAGAAAATCATCCACGACCGAAGGCAGATGATAAATCCGGTCAGCTTTCTCAAGAACGAGCTTTCTAATCATTAAAGTTTTTCCTGCCTTTTGTTTTTTTGGAGTATCTTGTTTCGCTGGTCAGTTTTACATGATTGCCTGATAGCCAAGAGTCTGTTCACTTCTGAATCCGTTAAATAGTCAATATCTCCCAACTGCCGGGAAAGATATAATATTTTTGAATTATGTTCAACTACTTCGAGCAGATTAAGCGCCGATTCTAAATTTTCGCCGAAACAAACCAACCCATGGTTTTTCAATATAATTGCGTCGCATTCTTCAATAAACGGAGAAAGAGATAGAGCAAGGTCATCTGTTCCGGGAGTCGCATATGGGGCCACCGGGATCTTGCCCGCCGAAATAACGGTTTCAGGCAAAATGTAATTGTGATCCGATAATCCGGCGACTGAGAGCGCGGCAGTAAATGGCGGATGGGCATGAATGCAGGCATTAATATCACCTCGATTATTATATGCAAAAAGATGCATTCTATATTCCGAGGAGGGTTTTTGTTTTCCTGAAATTTGATCTCCAACTAAATTAAGAGTGACCATATCTTCGAAATCAAGTAATTCTTTTCTTTTTCCGGAGGAAGTAATCATTATATTTTTCGATTCTAACCGCACAGAAATATTTCCTTCGCATGCAACAATTAGCCCCTTTTCATATAGAATACGTCCGATATTGGCGATTTTTTCGAATGCGAGCGATAATATTGACATAAAACTCCCAAGCTTTACACATTTAAATAACCCATTATACTACTGAAAGTCAAGCGATTATATGAATTTGGGGAGCTGCAATACCCATTGTCCTAAATCAATGGGCAGATTAGGCGGAAAAAACGTCAAGAAAATAAGGCAGAAATTGCGTCGCATAATCTGCGAATTGATAAAAAATACTTGACAAGCCATTTGTCAAATAGTAAGTTACAGGTGAGCATAATCTGCGAGAATCTACATTGAGTTTAGTCATTGTTCTTTATTTTGATAATATAGTTATACCAATTTAGGAGGAAGGTACCATGAAGGTATCAAAGATGACTCGGATACTGTCTTTTGTATTCTTGTTGTTTGCATTCTTGGTTTTTTATCCCGGAGTCACCAAAGGTGAACACCCTTGGGAAGAAAATAATTTTAATTCTGGAGGCCCAATGGTTAAGCCACCGCTCGTTATTGTAGATTCGTTATTAACGGAAGAAATCGACCCAGATGAACCGGATCCGGGTGATGATCCGCCGGTGGTAGAAGGAACATCAACTACAGGTAATTGGTGGGATAGTCTTTGGGATTGGATGACAGGCAGTTCGGCTGGCAATAATCCGTCAGCAAGTTGATAGACATGCGCACATTTTAATTTAATGTGTAGAGTCTATTTGAACTAACTTCAAGAGGATGCAAAAATGGACAGTACCTCACAACATACGGCAAGTCTAAGCCCAAGGCTGTTAGAAATTGAGAGTCTATTCAAACAGCAAAAAACAAGGCAGGCATTGTCGGCGTTGGAAAAGCTGGCTCAGGTTGAATATTCACCTGAGGGCTTGGATTTGGGGCTATATTCTTTATTGCTGGCAGAGCGCGATTTTTGCGACAGCGATTATCAAGCAATGCTTAAAAAATGTCGGGTGGCGTTAGATGAACTAGGTAGAACTAATCTCAACAATAGAATTGGCAGAATTCAGTATTTGGTTTATTTGGCTCATTCATCGCTTGGTGATCTAAAAGCCGCCGAACAGGCATCGCGCGATTCTCTGGCTTCGTATCGGCGGGTAAACGATAATGCCGGTATTATTGATGCCTATAATGCCTTGGGCAAGATTTATTTTATCCGATCCGACTATGGTACAGCGGCAGAATATGTCAATGAGGCAATCAATTACTCGCCTCCGGATTCAAAGAAAGCGGTACAGCTATTAGGAAATCTTGGGAGAATTTATCTATTAACTGGAGATTTGGATAAGGCCCAGGAAAATCTTGAAAAATCACTAAATATGGCCAAAAAGTTGGAACTGGTTTCGTCCATTGTTTCGAAACAACTATCATTGGGCTATCTACATATAAGGAGAAGGCATTTTTATCAGGCCGGAATTGAATTAACCGAGGCGGATAACTTAATTCGCGAATTTGGTTTTCAGAGAGAGAGGGTTATTTCGCTTGAATATCAAGGCGAATTATGCTTCGAGAAACAGGATTTCGTGGCCGCCAAGAATTACTTAGAAGAAGCGATTTCGATGGCCAATGAATTGGCTCCGCAGTCTTCGTTGATGAGTCAGTGTTTACGTCGTTTGGCTGAAACGGAATTGGAACTGGGGAATGGTGATTTGGCGATGCGTCACGCACAAAAGGCCTTAAATTTAGCAAAAGAGATTGGTGAAAAGGCTGAAATTGGAATGTCTCATCGGGTAATTTCCGCTGTATTCTTATCGCGCAATGAAACCGCAGATGCCAGGCGGCACAGTTCAATGAGTATCGATATTTTGCGCGAGGTTGGTGATAACTTTGAATTAGGCCGTTCGATTATTCAATATGGCGCCATTCCGCTGGCGGGAGTGAGTATCAGCGACCGCAAGTCGATTCCGTTATTGCGTGAAGCGGAGAAGATTTTTACGGTTCTCGGCGATGATTATTATGTTTCGCGGTGCCGCTTTGAGCTGGGAAGTTTATGCCACCATTTGGGAAAAAACGGTGAGGCGCTTGAGTATTTAAACCTATCTTATGAAGGATTTCGCAATGTCGGTGATAAATCAAGGGCGAAAACCGTAAGCGATTTTCTGGATTCATTATCTAGGAACGCCGTTAAAAAAGCGCTTTCAAATAAGAATGAATTCAAAATATTTAGTAATCTTATTTCCGGTTCAGAATTTGAGAATATAAAAAACGATCAATTGGAAAATTTGCTTGAAATATTATGTCGAAAAATCTCTGTTGACCGCGGTTTGATTATTGATTTATTCGAAAACTGTAATCCTCAGATAAGCGCCGCATACGGATTGGAAGAATCAGATTTTGAATCGGTAATATCAGGATTTTCGGAACTTATGGAAGAGGACCTCATCACTGACGAACCAATTTTGATTTTGGACGGATCCAATGGAGCCGAGTTTATGGAATTGGTTCCGTTACGGGAAAATGATATTTCCTGTTTGATTGTTTTGCCGCTGACATTTGCCTCAAAAGTAATTGGTTATATATATCTTGATCGATTGAGTCAATCGCCGGGAAAAGGTATCAATCCGTTTAGTCAAAATGATATTAACTTTGCAGTCGGGTTTGCTGATTTGGTTGCGTTTAAAACGACGGATTTGCAGAAAGAGAAGCTGTTGGCAGATAATTTACGTCTGAAGGCTCAGTTATTGGAATCCTGTACGTTCCCAAATATTATTACTCAATCGCGATTGTTTATGGAGATATTAGTACGCGTTCAGCAGGTGGCGAATTCCAATATGGCCATTTCCATCACGGGAGAAACCGGAACGGGGAAGGATTTATTGGCCAAAGCTATACATTATAATTCGTCCCGACGCGATAAACGATTTATATCAGTCAATTGCGCGGCATTGCCGGAATCTCTTTTAGAGTCGGAGTTGTTCGGGTATAAAAAGGGAGCGTTTACCGGTGCAGATCGCGATAAACCCGGCCTGTTCGAAGAGGCTGACGGCGGCACATTTTTCTTAGATGAAATTGCCGATATGCCTTTATCACTTCAAGCCAAAGTGTTGCGCCTTTTGGAGAATATGGAAATTACCCGCCTGGGAGATACGCATCCGCGAAAGGTTGATGTCCGGGTGATTTCGGCGACGAATAAGGATTTAAAAAAGGAGATGGATCTTAGGCATTTCCGGAGTGATTTATATTATCGATTATGTGCTTTGCATTTTTCCATTCCAGCCTTGCGTGATCGCAAGGAAGATATTCCTGTTTTGGCAGAGCATTTTCTTGATGGCGGTAATTGCCAGATTATGCCGGATGCGATGAAATACCTAATTGATTATGATTGGCCGGGGAATGTTCGAGAACTTGAGAACGAAATCAAAAAAACGGTACTTTTGGCTAACAATGAGGGGCCAATAACTGCCGCTCTGTTATCGCGGAGAATTCTTGGTGAGGATCAGATTAATGTAATGAGTATTCCGAACGAAGAGGCATATTTTACCGAGGGCATCTTTTCGCTATATGACTATATTGCTGAATTTGAGAAGCGATTTATTGTCAAGGCCTTAAAAGAGCAACGTGGGATTAAAAAGCGGGCGGCTGATTCTCTGAAAATACCGGAATCAACGCTGCGTTTAAAGCTGAAACAATATGATATCGACCCAAAGAGGATTGATATAAATTAGATTGAGATTTGATAAATAATAAATAAAAAAGGGGCCCGTCAAAATTCCGGCGGGTTTTTTTTGAATCTATCAGTCTGGAAAAATCTATGAAGGGCCAGGAGTAATCGTGAAGAATTTATATTGCGTTTTTTTTATAGTAATTTTTACGTTTTCCTTATCTCTTGGAGACGATTTATATAAAGTTAAATTGAGAAATCAGGCCGATGCGGAATATATGAATTCATCAGAAGTCGTATCAATAGCCGTACTTTCCCGGGGCTATTTGATTATTGCTGATAAATTGCAATCCGCCGCTTTGGAATCCCAAGGCATAGAAATATCGTTGATTGAAAGTGATGTTGAAATCGACAGACTGGTTTTTGACATGCGGTACGATAAAAAGGGTTATGGCGTAGATGATGTTGTGTTTGAGGAAGAGGGAATTTGCATCTTGCGTCGAGATGTGAACGAGAAATCGATTACAGGCAATGAATTTGATTTTATGCCGATTTCGCAAGCGGATTTGGTTTTTACATATATTGAAAGCGTTGAGATCAATAAAGATAAGTTATTATTTCCTCCCGGACTCGATGATTTAATAGATTCGGTAAGCAGCTCAAGATTATTTGCAGTTACGCGGAATCTCCAAAATTTGGGAGAACGAGTCGCCGGTTCGGCGGGTAGTGTTGATGCTCAGGCGTTGCTTTTGGAAAGATTGGATTCCTTTGGGTATGATTCGTTATATCTGGATGAATTTACGGCTTATATACAGGGAGGCAATAAATCCTGCCGCAATGTCATTGCTGTCAAGCCGGGCATTGTAATGCCTGAAGCCAAAATAATCATCGGCGCTCACTACGATGCCGTTCCCGGTTCTCCGGGAGCCGATGATAATGGATCGGGGACATCGGCGGTTATAGAACTGGCAAAAATATTTAAGAATATTGAGACGAATATAACGTTTATTTTTGCCCTTTTTGATGCTGAGGAATGGGGTTTGTATGGGTCTCATCATTACGCGAGTAATGCATACGCTAATGGCGAGGCAATTGTATTTATGATTAATCTTGATATGATTGGCGCTAAGAATAATGATGAAGACATGGTCAGGATTTATCATGGGGATGATTTGAAATATATCAATGTTATTCAGCAACTGGCGGATTCATTATTAAATTTTGAAGCTTCAATGGCGGGTACTTCATCCCGCTCTGATCATTATAGTTTTCAATCCCTGGATTATGACGTATCATTTTTCCAGGAATGGGAGTTTTCGGAAGTTTATCATACTTCAAGTGATAATACCAATCAAATGGATTTTGGGTATATGGCGCAATTAGTGAAGATCGCTTTGGCGACGGCCTATACGGTAGATCGTTTGGCATCGCCGAATCGGTCAGTGTCGGTTACGTATCCTAAGGGGTTGCCATTATCGTTTGTAGCGGATGAGTTGTCTTCGTTTGATATTCAAGTTGAAGGGATTCATGGCGGCTCGGTTATGTCGGGGACGGTTGAATTTCATTGCTCAATTGATGGCGGGGATTATGTTACGATTCCTTTGACTGAGGAAAGTCCAGGTTTGTATGAAGTTATATCAGAGGGTTATCCAGCGGGAACGCCAATAAAATATTATGTAAGCGCCCGGGAAGCAGCGACGGGATTGCCAGGCGGCGAGGCGGTGTCAAAGGCCAACGCAGGATCGTATTTATATTTTGAGTCATTGGTATTTGAGGGTGATTTTTCATTGGACCATGGTTGGATTGTCGATGGTGATGCGGTTGACGGTCAATGGGAGCGTGGGATACCTGATGGAGATGGCAGTAATGGCGATCCTTTGGGAGATTTCGATGGCGATGGCTGGTGTTATTTGACGGGTAATTCTTTGGGAGATTCTGATATAGATGGCGGTCAAACTTCACTTATTTCGCCGGTATTTGATTTGTCGGGGGGATATGGGGAGGTTCGTTATTCGGTGTGGTTTAGCAATGGTATCGATCGTGAGGATTTGTTTCATATATATTTAAGCGGAGATGATGGCAGCACATGGGTTAAAGTTGAGACACTGGGTCCATTTTCTGATGACGCGGCCGGTGGCTGGCAGAGTCATTCGTTTATTGTCAATAAATATATTGATTTAAGTTCGACTGTGCGGGTGAAGTTTGAAGCCTCTGATTATGGTAAAGAATCGGTAGTTGAAGCTGGAGTAGATGGATTTAAAGTATTGCTTCATAGCTCTGAGCCGTTTGAGATTCCGGAGCAGTCATTTGGGGAGTGGACGAAGTATCAGCCCTTTTCGGCAATCTTGAAGGCGACCGGCGGACTGGGAACTCGGACATGGTTTGATGCCAATGGAAGTTTTGGTTTAGCCGGATTGACATTAAATCCGGATGGAACCGCAGATGGTTTTCCGACGAAGACGGGTTCATTGAGTTTGTTGACCGAGGCTATTGATGGAATCGGCAATACGTCCCAGCAGACGGTGTCCTTTATGGTTAATGACGCAGTGGCGCTGCATACGTTCAGTCTTCCGGGAGGTATGATACGGGAGAGTTATTCGGAGCTATTGGATGCCGACGGAGGAACGGGTGAGTTGACATGGGTGGATAAATATGGAGATTTGGAGGGGACAGGATTGACGTTATCATCGACGGGGCTGGTTTCAGGTGTGGTTGAAGATCCCGGGTTGGTAAGTTTTACGGTTTATATTTCTGATATAACAGGCAGCGATCAGGAATGGACATATGAGATGAATTTTGAATATCTTGACGGTGATGCCAATGGAGACAATACCGTTAATGTCGGTGATGCGGTGTTTATTATCAATCATGTATTCAAGCAGGGGCCGGCTCCCTATCCTTACCTTGCGGCGGATACAAATTGCGACGGTACTGTAAATGTCGGTGATGCTGTTTATTTGGTGAATCATATCTTCAAGGGCTGGCCGGCGCCGGGATGTTGAGATTTGTATTCAATAGAAAGAAACGGTTGTCATGCTATTAAAAATTGCCTCATTATTATTTGCGCTGTTTATATTTGTATCGATTACTGGGGCTGATGATTTATATAAAGTTAAATTGAGAAATCAAGCCGATGCGGAATATATGAATTCACTGGATGTTCGGCCGGCCTTGAAAATATATCAAGCATATTTAGTGGCTGCTACTGCCGAGCTGGCCTCGGATATTAAAAAATCGGGGATGGAAATAGGTCTACTTGCCCCGGACGTAGATTTTGATAATTTATTTATAGATTCCCGCCGGGATAGCAAATACGCAAAGGATTATCCTTCAATTTATGAAGACTCTCGGTTAAGGCTTGTAGAAGTTGCCGAAAGAGATAAGACGGCGGTAAATTTACCAAGTGAATTTTGGCCGATCAGCTTAATGGAATTTTCTTTCCGGTTTACGGAGCCGAAAAAATATGATATCGGCGCGCTCTATAATGCCCCGGATTTGGAATATATAATGTCTCTTGTGGAAACCGATTCGTTAATATCATATACCGAAAAGTTGCAGGCTTTTAACGGTCGTGCGGTGGGATCCGATTCCAATTATGCTTCGAGTCAGTGGATTTTTGATAAACTTCAGGAGTTTGGATATAATCCGGAGTTCGATAATTTTATTGTATCAAGATATGGCGGCCCTGTCAACGCCCGCAATGTAGTCGCGACTAAAACTGGCCTTGTTTCGCCTGATAATCAGATGATATTATGCGCCCATTTTGACGCCGTTCCGGGATCTCCGGGTGCGGATGACAATGGTTCAGGAACGGCCGGAGTTTTGGAGTTGGCAAGAGTATTGAAAGATATTGAGGTTGATTTATCATTTGTTTTCATTTTATTTGACGCTGAAGAAATAGGATTGTACGGCTCGTTTCATTATTCCGAAGAGGCATTTGCATCAAGCGATAACATTGAATACGTTCTCAATCTGGATATGATAGCTCACTATCCAAACTCTGACAGCGCCAATCTTTTTCACAGTGATTTTTTGGAATATGCCTATTTATGTTCTCACTTGGGCGATTCCTTGCTGGATTTGACAATTGAATTTGGAGGAACCTCAGGCGGTTCGGATCATTATCCATTTTCAACTTATGGTTGGGAAGTTGGTTTTCTCGCGGAACGTATTTTTTCAGATGTATATCACAGCAGTCATGACAGTACCACTTATATGAATTTTGAATATATGACAAGGATGGTGCAGCTTGCAGCGGCGACTACTTATTCAATCGATTATGCCTTTATTCCCGAGCCGACGCTGGCGATTAAGTTTCCGGATGGAGTACCTTTGGCAATTGTGGCTGACGAGCAATATTTATTTAGAGTAGACATTAATGAACTATACGGCGGGCAACATCTATCAAATAGTTGCCAATTGCATTATTGGAATCAAGATGGATCCCCGGTAATCGAAGATATGACAGAAGTTGATTATGGGCGCTATGAGGTATATTTCCCGGCGCTTGGCAGTGGCAGTTATTTTGATTTCTTTGTTACTGTTCAGGATATTGATGGCGGATTATCTTATGCCGGTTCGTATGAAAATCCTTATCGTGCAACATCTCTTCATTTTGAAGATATTCTGATTTCTGATAATTTTGAAACGGATTTGAGTTGGACCACAAGTTCTGACGCAACTTCCGGATTTTGGGAGAGGGATGTCCCAGTAACTGGCGGTTATGGGGGAGAGCCGCCATCGGATTATGATGGAAGCGGCTATTGTTTTGTGACTGGAAATTCCGAAGGGTCAGATGTTGATTATGGCACAGTCTCGCTCTATTCTCCAGCATTTGATGTCAGCGACGGATACGGTTTGGTTAATCTCGCATTCTGGTTTAGTAATGGCTCACCCAAATCAGATATTTTAAATATATATTTGCGAAAACAGGGGATTAGCCAGTGGGCTTTCGTTAAGTCTTTTGGGCCCGTCGGGAATGCTTCCGGAGGATGGGACCAATTTTCTTTCTGGGTAAATGATATTTATCCTGCGGGAGGAGTGTTTGAGCTCAGAATTGATGCGTCCGATGAAGGTTTTGATTCACAAGTCGAAGCCGCCATTGACGCATTTTCAGTGACCAAATATTTCCCGGATCCATTGACGATATTGGATGCCACTCCTGCCGACTGGACGATGGGACAGCCATATTCTTTTCAACTCAATGCTGAAGGAGGGGTCGGTGAATATCTTTGGGTCGATTACAATCAAGGATTGGCGCCGTTTGGATTGTTGATTTCTATTGAAGATGGTACAATATCCGGCATTCCAATAGCTTCGGGAGAGGTTGAATTCGTGGCATGGATTGCGGATGAAATGTATAATGATAACGAAAAGGCCTTTTCATTTGTTATAAATCAGCCGGTTGATCTGATTACGGAAACAGTCCCTGAAGGAGAAGTTGACGTTGCATATTATGAACTGCTTGAATGCAGCGGCGGTACAGGAATAAAAATATGGTCGGAATTAGATTCCAATCTTGAGTCAGCAGGATTGACTCTATCCGAAAGCGGGGTATTATCCGGGACAGTAGTTGTCCCTCAGGAAATATCATTTGCAGTTCATGTTGAAGATATTGCCGGAAGTTTCGATGAACATGAGTTCTCGATTGCATTTACCTATATTTATCTTCCCGGTGACGCTAACGGTGATGAAAATGTCAATATTGGCGACGCGGTATTTTTGATCAACCATGTTTTTAAGGGAGGCCCTGCGCCTTATCCTCTGATTTCAGGTGACGCGAATTGTGATGGCGATGTTAATGTAGGTGATGCTGTTTTTATCATCAATCATGTGTTTAAAGGCGGTCCGGAACCGGGATGCAGCGATTGATTGCCGGGCGAAGGTTGAAGTTTTGAATAGAGGTTCATCGAGATTAATTATAAAAACTACTTGCCCTCAATTACTTTATAAACTGTTTCTCGTGTGAAAAAATAGGGCAACCCCTGAAGAGCGCCACGATTTTCAGTACAGACACAAAATAGTTTTGTTTCAAAAATAGCTATGACCATTTCACTAAGCGCGCCGGGTTCCAAATCGGCGTAATATTTCCCGACTTCAATGAGCCGTTTTGTCTGGCCGTGATACAGTGGATTGACACCCACAGCCAAAATATTTTTGTCTCGAATGGGATGACCCAGAGTTCTCTCAAGATAAGTCTTAATTTCCAGGTACTTTTTTTCGTCTATTTTAAATTTATCATTCATTTCTTAAAAGATTTCATGAAAGCCGGAATATGTCAAGTGAAATAGCAAATCCTTTTAACCAGGTAAGGCATCCAATTTGAGGGAACATTTTAGTACCTCGACTGTTATAGTCCATGAATAGACTGTAGAGACAGTAAATGATCTAACGCCTAATACAGGGGTTACCTGGCAGGCTTAATAAAAAAATGGAGGTTTACAATGGCTTATAAATTACCGAAATTACAATACTCTTACGACGCGTTAGAGCCTTATATTGATGCGCGGACAATGGAAATCCATCATAGCAAACATCATCAGGCTTATGTAAATAATCTAAACGCGATCGTCGAAAATTATGCTGATATAGCCAAACAATCACCGGAAGAATTACTGGTTAATCTGAATAATATTCCTGAGAAAATTCGGACCGGGATACGCAATAATGGCGGAGGAGTCGCCAATCATACGTTCTTTTGGAGTATTTTGAAGAAGGGCGTGGAATTTAGTGGAGAGGTTTCCGAAGCTATAAATGCCAAGTATGGCAGTTTTGATAATTTCAAGGAACAGTTTATGAAGGCCGCGCTGGGACAGTTTGGAAGCGGTTGGGCATGGTTGGTAGTTTCAAATGGAGATTTGGAAATAATGGCGACGGCTAATCAGGACAGTCCTTTGAACCATGGCAAAACGCCGATTCTGGCGGTTGATGTCTGGGAACACGCTTATTATCTGAATTATCAGAACAGGCGCCCGGATTACCTGAACGAATTTTTTAATGTTATAAACTGGGAAAAAGTGAATAAGTATTATTGTGAATCTGTCAAAAAAAGTGTAGTTACTCCCTAACCTTCGATGATAGCCGTATCCAGTTTATTGGGTACGGCTATATTATTTTTCGATGATGACGCTATTTAATCATAGATTCTTCAGTATACTGCAATCTTTTTTCCGCCTCAATCCAGTCATCAGTATCTCGGCCATTTTCGGCACCACGATTTTCATATAGGGAATAGGCAACTTTCTCGACGACCCATCCAATTTTGCTTTTATCCTGCTCGCCGGATATCTCAAGCATCAATTCTGCGCCATTTTTGGATTTTATTTGAAGCGTTAACTTTGAGTTGTCTTCCCTCGTATCGATTTGAATAGTATCCGGATCAGGCAACGTTACTTCGGGAAGGGCCAGATTATTTGGGTCCCAGCTTGCTCTAAATAACTGAATTCCATTGATGAATCGACCTTTTCTGCATGGTTTGATACCCAAAAACGGATCCAATGGGATTTCTTGTCGATTTTGATCCATATCCCGGATGGTTATTTTGGCCTGGCGGTATTGATTTTCCAAGTTGAAGTGTCGGCAAAATCGGGTCCAATTGCTGCGCTTGATTTCCTTGACCATATATACCTCTTGAGGTTTATGTGATAAATGTCTCATTTTTTATATCGGTTTGTTTCATATCGAAATTAATCTATGAAGAATAGATAGTTTTGATGCCCACAAACCTATCTACGGCTGTCAGGCATTATTATTTGATATGTCCTGTCCCCAGTATGTGGTTTTATTGATATGGCGGCAAGTGAATAATTGATTTATATTTATGCACGCTCAATATGAGATGATGAATAGTCAAAATGACAACCAAAGCGAAATAGAGTGGAAAATGAAGAAAGATAAGAATAATGTGATAAAGAAAAGGCAAAACTGGTTCCGCGAGTCATTCTCGGATGATTATTTGTGGCTTTACGCTCATCGCAATGATTCAGAAGCTAACAGGCAAGCTAAAGTGGCGTTGAAATTGTTGCCATTTAGGAAAGGACAGAAAGTACTTGATGTGGCCTGTGGAGCCGGCCGCCATATAGTTGCTTTTGCCCGGCTTGGCGCGCGTATGACCGGAGTAGATCTGTCGCCGGTGCTTATTGAAACCGCTCGAAATAAGATCAAAGACAAAGGCGTACATGCAAAATTGATAAACCAGGATATGCGCAGGCTTGATTTCAAAGATGAGTTTGACGGCGCGACAATGTGGTTTACCTCATTTGGATATTTTCCCAGTATCGCCGATGATAAAGCTGTTTTAAGAGGGATTCATAGAGCGTTAAAACCTGGGGGGTGGTGGTGGATTGATTTGCCAAATCCATCCTGGCTGAATAAGAATCTAATCGATGAAACTCAGAGGACAAAAAGGGGGCCGTTTGGGAAGGCGGAAATTCGCGAAATCAGGAAAATTCTAAACGGCAGAATTATTAAGAATACGAGAATAAGGGATCGCATGGGAACGAGGGAGTTTTATGAAAGCGTCCGTCTCTATCACCCGGAACAGTTTGGATCATTAATTAAATCGTCCAGATTAAAAGCGGTAGGCGTATTGGGAGACTATGAGGGCAGGGCGCTTACGGCCGATAAACCTCGCCAGATATGGTACGGCATGAAAGAGTAGTTTTGCCATGTAAATGGCAGATTTTGGATTTCTCCAGATAAATATCCATAAATATCAGCCGAAATTAACAAAATAGTAGATTATTTCCCATATCTTTGCGTATATATGCTGGATAAAGATATTGTTTATGCCTGGATTTCAAGGGTCAGATAAGTTGGCTTATTAAAGAACCTTAGAATCTGTTCTAAGCCGAATATTGCGGCATGAAAACCGAGCACTTTTAAATAAGGGTAAAAGATTAATGTTTTCAGCAAAAGCTCATTATGGTCTTAAGGCAATCATTTATTTGGCGAAAATGGAAGGGAAAGGTCCGATCCAGGCAAAGCAGATAGCCAGTTCACAGAATGTTCCTGTAAGATATTTAGAGCTGCTATTATCCCAGCTTAAAAAGGCACGAATTATTAATTCAAACCGGGGAAAATTGGGGGGATATTTTTTGGGGGGATCGGCTTCCAGTATAAAAGTTTATGATATTATTATAGCATTGGAAGGACAAATCTCGTTCATATCGTCACATGAGATTAAGGAAAACGATTTAATAGAAATCGTAGTTTCCAGTTACTGGAGTTCGGCCGAAGATTTATTGATTAGGAATTTGCAGCAGACGACTATCGAAGAATTGCTTCAGAAAACCGAAAAAGACGAGCAAATGTATTACATTTAATGGGAGATGAATTATGTCGGGAATAATGGGTAATGTAATAGATTTAATAGGTAAAACGCCCCTTTTGGCTCTGGATCGGATAGCTGGTGGTTTACCAGCGCGCATTCTGGGCAAAATGGAATCGCAGAACCCGGCTTCATCAGTAAAAGATAGAATTGGATATGCCATGATCGCCGCCGCGGAAGAAGATGGGCTGCTTAAAGAAGATTCCGTTATCATAGAACCGACTTCCGGGAATACCGGTATTGCCCTTGCGTTTGTATGCGCGGTCAAAGGTTATAAGCTAATTCTTACGATGCCTGAAACGATGTCGGTCGAGAGACGGAACTTGCTCAAAGCATACGGGGCGGAAATAGTCCTGACTCCCGGCGCGGAAGGTATGAGCGGCGCGGTATCGGCCGCAGAGGAGTTGGTTGGGAAGTACCCTGGCTCGGTCATGCTACAACAGTTCAATAATCCTTCTAATCCCTTGATTCATGAGAGGACTACCGGGCCGGAGATTTGGGAAGATACCGGTGGAAGAATTGATGCGATTGTTACAGGTATAGGTACGGGGGGAACCATCATGGGAATCACCAGATTTATTAGAAAGCATAATCCGAATTTCAAAGCAATTGCGGTCGAACCAGAGGCATCGCCGTTTTTATCCAAGGGTGAAAAGGGACCTCATCCTTTGCAGGGAATTGGCGCAGGTTTTAAGCCCGGAATTGTGGATCTTGACCTGATTGATGAAATTGTGACTGTCACCAATGATGAAGCGATCGAGACCACCCGTAATATTGTCAGGAAGGAAGGAATACTGGCGGGAATATCTTCGGGGGCTAATGTTGCGGCAGCAATTAAGGTGGCGTCGAGACCGGAAAATAAAGGCAAAACAATTGTTACCTTAATTTGCGATACCGGAGAAAGGTATCTCTCGACCCCAACATATTCGGAATTTGATTTTTGATATTTCTGTTTCAATATAAAATGGTTGGAACAAGTATATGTCTCATTATTAAACATGCGGTCATTAATTGGAGCTATTTACATCGGCGCCTCATTTTTTTCGCTCATTATAAGTTATTGCACTACAATAAATAAAGAAGTTGTTTTTCGCATTTCTACTCTTTTGGGTCATCCTGGCACACATTCTGCTTAAGTTATACTAATTCGATTCCTCCATGAGGAATGTGAGGGGAAGAGGATGGCAAGGTGATTGCCCTCCCGATTATAAAAGGGGGATATCGCGGAAGGTTTGAGGGGACTCCGCGGTATTCAAATCGAATCTAAGGGGGATCAGCCTGCAACTGCACTGCAGGCTGATTTTTTTTGTATATTCCTCGATGCTCCATTTCCGGCGATTTCGTGAAAGATTCGATAAGCCGGCGCAAAAAATAAAGCCTTCCTCAGATTATAGTTTTAAAACCTCATGAATTATGTATAATAATGTATAAAGGTGCTATAATGATTGGTGAAATGATTGAAAGATTGGCGGCAAAAGAAACGGGCCGAGCCGAATGCCCGATCGCTATTAGTCATAAGAGAATGTGCATTGTTTATCCGAAGTATCTATCTTTTGCCCCTTTTATATCTTCAAGCGAGGAAAATGGCAAAAATAAGACTGAGCATTACCGATTTGACTGGCAACCGGGGTGGTCTTTAAACGGGGCGATATCGCTGTTTTCAAATGTTCATAAGATAATTCGGTTGGTTCGTCAATCTGCCACAATTGAGATGTACAGTTTTTCGAATAAATTGGACTTTCCTATTCTATTTATTCTAACTATGATAGGCAGCTTATTTGGAGTCAGGATTATACTGAACGATTATTGTTTCAATCGGAATAATGAAAATGGAAAAGCATGGTTTCTTTATTGCCTCAGCGATTTGGTAAGGCTGGGAGATAGAAGTAGAAGGATCGGAAAATATTTATCATCCACCATTTTTGTCAATTCCTATGAATCTGAAGATTTGTCAAAATATATGAGAATCCCGAATGTTTCGATTGCACCCAGGGTTATGATATATGGTGATTTTGAGCATAAGAAAATTATCGCCCTCATTAACCGAGCCTTTGATATCGTAAAGCAAAAATATCCCAGGACAGAATTTATATTGATATGTCCGGCATTTTATGACGAGGAGCAGATGTCGGTTTTTAGACGGAAACCGACAATAGAAATTGTTCGGCCAAAAGATGAAAATGATTTAAGAGATTTATATTCGGAGGCAGATATTTTGGCGGTTTTATCTTCCGGAGGTAGTAATTGTTATTTTATTAAGCGAGCTAATGCGGCCGGTATCCCAGTAATACTAAATGATAAGAATTATGCGCAGACCAATGGCAATGCCAAGCGCATTTTAATATCTCGAGATAGTTATAGCTCATTAGCCGGTGAAATAATTAAGCTGGTTGATGACAAAGAATATTATCGCACTTTTTCTCAGCCATAGTTTCTTCGACAAATCGTAATTCAAACACTGTGATTTTCGATCCTGTTAATTTCTTTTATGTCTTTCCGATAGATATAGAGGAGGAAGATATGAAAACGGGATTGATATTCATGGCCGCAATAATATTATTGCCCGCTTATTGCCTGGGTGACAGCGGAGCCGATTTTATAATTAAATGCGGGTTTGTGGATGATTTTCATCATCCCGGTTTGCGCCTCCCAATTAATAATTTCGAACGACAAAATCTCGCCGGCGGGCAATTTTATTTTTCACAACCCATGATATTTGATCTAATAATCGGAGTCGACTTATTTCGGCAGGAGAGAGTTTACTCATTGGAAGGCCAGAAAATCAATTTGAGAATGCGGGATATGGCCGTAACGGCTTCGTTAGTTATCCCCATTAAATTCTCAACTTTGGATTTATTCGTCGGCGCGGGATGCGGTACGCATTCATTGGCATTTGATTATGTCCGGCCTCGGGATTTATCATTGACATCTAATGGGATGGTTATTCCGGAAGTATCTACATATTTTGGATATCATGCTATCGCCGGGATGAAATATGATCTTCCGGGTTTACCGGTTGGCGTTTACGCTGAAAGCAAGTTTAATCGTGTTAATCTACCGGCTGAGGATATAGAATATAAGAGCTTCGCAATAGGATTATTTTTGAGTCTTCCTTAAAATCTTGTGCACAAAGAATATTTCCCCGGAATCACTGAACGATCCGGGATTTTTTATTGCCCGCGAATGGTTACATTCGTACAATACAATTGGAGTTTAAATGAAATAGCCACAATTGGGGAGGTCGAGTGCCGGTATATTCATATTCGAGAATAGGGTGTTTTGAAAATTGCCCCCGCCAGTACAAGTTTAAATATATAGAGAAGCCTCCAATTGAGAAGGTAACCGGAATCGAAGCGTTTATGGGTACAATGGTTCATGATGCCCTCGAAAAATGTTACCTCATGGCGATGTCTGAAAGAATCCTTGATGAAGAGGAATTAATCACGACATATAAAAAGGGTTGGTCTGATTCGAAACCGGATAATCTTAGAATTGTCAATTCGGATATTACGGAGGATGAGTTTATTCGAGTTGGGGAAAAAGCGCTGCGCTTGTATCACCAAAAACATTTTCCATTTGATGATGAACTGACAATTGGACTTGAGAAAATGATTGTTTTTTCACTTGATGATGAAAACCAGTACAAAATGCAAGGTTTTATTGATCGATTATCCCGGGATGGCTCAGGTCGTTTGCGGATTCAGGATTATAAGACCAGCGGGCGGTTGCCTACTCAGGAGGAGGTTGATTCGGATAGGCAGTTAGCTTTATATCAAGTGGCGGTCGATAAGATGTGGCCGGATAATAATGGAATCGAGTTGGTCTGGCACTACCTGCGTTTTGATACGAGTTTAGTGTCGTATCGAAGTTCGGATGCGTTAGACAATGTATGCCGGGAATATATCAAGAAGATAAAGAAGATTGAGAAGGCTGTTGTTTTGGATGATTTTCCAGTCAATGAAAGCCGTTTGTGCGATTGGTGCGAGTATAATTCAATTTGTCCGGCGAAAGTGGATATAAATATTTTATCTGAAAAAAAGCAAACTGAATTAGCTTTTTTGGGTGCGGAAGCGCAAAAAATCCTTGTTGATGATTATATCGCTTATGAGGTGGGTATTAAGGATCTGTTGGAGAAACAAAACCGGATAAAAGAAAAGTTGCTGGAGCTTGGAAAAGAAGGCCGCGATATTTATATCAGGGGAAGCGGGGGAAATGGTGTGTTGATTTCTGTTCGTAAGTCGGAAAAATTGCCGACCAAATCGTCTGATTCCGGGAAATTTAAGGCCATAAGTGAAGTGATAAATGATGCGGGGATATTAGAGAACTATTCTTCACTCGATATAAGGAAGGTGCAGAGGGCATTTGATAATTTTGATTTTCCGGACAGTGTTCAAAAAAGGCTGGCAGAGTTTATAGAAGCGACCGTTAGGGGATCGATAAAAATTAAATAGCAATTCAACAAACAGTTATAAATTTAAAAAAAAGACGCCGTTATGATGCGGCGTCTTTCGTAGCATTTGCCTTAAAGCAGGGAACTATTTTTTGGTTTCAATTTTCAACGCGGGAACGATTGTTTTGGCTTCGGTATTAACCAGCATCAGATGATTGTTGGGAGCGTAATAAGCCGTATCGACCGCGAATGGCCCCGGGGTTTTTGAATCATTTACCGAAATATATATTCTGCCAATTTCGCCCTTGCCCGGTTCAAGAGGCGGTTTATCCGGCCCCATGTAGGCGATACCGCCGAAGTGCATAACCTGACCGATGGTATCAGCCTGCATATATTTCTGGGCGAAATATTCAATTCGGGTTCCGGCGTAAGAAACACTGTCGAGAACGAGTTTGGCGATGCCGGCCGTATATCCCAGGGGAATATCCATGGCGGCCAATTCTTCATCATTCCACAACTGGACGGAGACCATCCATTTACCATCGCCAATTTTATTGACGATCAGAGACAGCGTATCGATAGCGCCGATTGGGTCAGTTTGAGCCATCGATGTTCCGGATATCATTATTAAAAGGACGACAATTAATAGAAACGGTTTTTTGTTTTTCATTTATCCCTCCGCTTATTGCAAAGCGTCTATATTAATATTTGTATTTTCGTTTTCGTTAATAGTAGTGCTATCGGTAATTCCGAATTCTTTGTTTAGCCGGTCGAGATAATTTTGGGCTCGTACTGAATCACCCAAATCTTTATAGGCAATTCCGGCGGCATTATAAAGGGCTTTGGCTCCGATTAATGATCCCGGAGCCAGGGCATGGATTTTCTCCAGGAATTCCAAAGCTTCCTGAGTGCGATCGGTACTGCGATAAATATCGGCCATATAAGTATATGCCGCCAGAGCGACGGATTGTCCCTGATTATTATCCGCCGCTTGTTGATAAAACTCGATGCCCTTATTATACCAGATATCGGCCAGTTCAATATCACCTTCGGCCATGAAATACTCGGGAATAAAGCGAGCGGCTTGAAATGCCGGTTCGGTGAAGGGGTAATTATCGAACAGCCATTGAAATTCCAGAAGCGCCCGATCCCAGTCGTTATCGGCTTGAAATGACTGAGCATAAACCAGTTGAGTTTGAGACATTAGACGGGAGCTATAAGGGAACTTTCTTTTTAAATCGACAAAATATTTACGCCCTTCAAAGTAATCGTTTTTAGAACAATAGACCTTCCCGATATTTAGAAGCATCTGACCGATTATGGAACTATCAGGCTGGCGGTCTATAATATACTGATACATTTCAAGGGCGCTATCAAGATTATTTATGGGGCCGTTATAAATATTTCCAATCAGGATAGCCGAGGGGATATCGATTTGACCGGAAGTATCTTTGATATCGTATAATTGATTAATAGCATCCTGCCATTTTTCCGTAAGCGCATATAATCGAGCGGTATGAACCTTGGCCGAACGATTTAAATCCTGATTACTCGAAAACTCTGTTTTTAATCTGCCGTAATATTCCAGAGCACTATTGGTGAAGCTTGCATATCGCTGGTCGTCTTTTAAAGATTTCAATATTTTAATCTTATCCAGCGGGATATTCATAATATTCGTATTCACACGTTGTCTGTAATCCAACGGGGGGAATTGGTTTTCAAGGACCCTATCATATATAGCAAGGGTCGAGTCATACTGTTTGAGATCTTTGTATGTTCTCGCAATTTGTATTTGGGCCGCGACAATATCATCAGGCATGGCTGGAATGTCATTTCCTATGTGTCTAAACGCGGCGATTAAAGAATCAGCTTCTCTTCGAGCCTGATAATATCGGGCCAAATGCAATTGTGAGGCCACGGCAATTCGGGCCATCTGTTGCAAGGTTAAAGTATCGGCGGCAATACTCACGTTTGTTTTGTGGTGGTGATAAAAGGCAATGATATTTTCGTGGGCGGATTTTAATCTCAGGCTATCATCAGATGTTATCAATTCGGGTTGAATGCTAAGTTGTTCAGCTATCTTATCAGTTTGGAAGGCCATTTTTTCCATTTCATAGCGTATTCGGTCGGGGCTATCCTGAGTACATGCCGCCATGATAGAAAGACCGGCGATTATGGTGAATATCAGTATTATGCGAATCATATTTGCGCAACTCGTCAATTGTTTGCCCCTTATACCAAAGAATTGTTAATAAAGCCCCAAAAAAGTGAATCTGTAACCACTCTAATGAGATTTTACGGAATAACTGTTAAATTATTGACTATTTTTCGCGCCTCCCAATTTTCGCTATTACAATGTCCAAAAAGAATTTAGTTGATTGGGGTTAATATGTCAAGAAGGGTGATTGCATTTGATTTTCTGGTATATCAATTTCAAAGGTGATTTGGCAATATTTCTGAATTCTCCCCATTAATAAAAAGCAGTGGAGGTTTATCAATGCGCGAAAAATACAACAAGTATAATGATGTCTCAGAACCGGTTATGGTAAGTTCGATTCGGGGGGACAAGTTGAAAAGAGGCCGGTTATCCGAAAACAGGTTTTTGGGAAATAGTTTAAGTTTTAAATCCGGAGAATACCGAGAAAGTAGATTTCGGATTAAACTATATCGATTTATGGCTGAATCAATTCCCCTGGTCAGCTCAGTCATATGGACGTGGAGCCGTCTGGCGGCGGCACCCGGGAAATTTATTTTATCTAAAGATGATAAGCAAATTGAAAATAACCGGGCCAGACAGACCATAGAGGATTTATTCAGGCGGATTATAAAGGAGAATTTCGGTCACAGTGGATCGATTAATGAAATATTGCCGGCGTTTTTCCAATCGCTGTTTCTCGATGGCAATGTCGCGGGGCAGATAAAATTGCACAGTGATATGTCCGGAGTTGAGAGTTTTCGATTTTTTGATATGTCAAAGAGCGAAGTTGAAATATCATCTCGGGGAGATATAAAAATAGTGTCCGCAGATGAAAAAGGTGAGAGGGCATATTCGGGCAATGATCTGTTCTTTTATGGCCATAATAGCGATTTATCCAATCCGTATGGAAAATCGATTTTAAAAGCGGTTTCGTTCGTTTCCTATGTAGAGCAACAACTGGTAGATGATATGAGGCGGGCGACGCATAACGCCGGTTATCATAGATTGCATATTAAAATAAAGCCTCCGGAAAAGAAAGAGGAGGAAAGCGATGAGGCGTATGTCCGCCGGGCTAATAGTTATTTTGACGATACAGTTTCGATGATTCGCGATATCGAGACGGAGGATAATCCGGTAACCTGGGATGATGTAGCAATTGAGTACATCGGACCCCGGATGCAGGGCGGCGCACGCACGAGTAATTGGTATCTGACACATCGAGCAATGATTGAGGAAATATGCAGCGGCACGAATCTGGCGCCATTTCTTTTGGGCTATTCCTATAACGCTACGACCAACTGGGCACAGTTTAAGTATGATCTTGTGATGCGACAGGTTCATTCGGCGCAATATGCAGCCAGGAATTTTATGACATGGCTGGCCAATATTGAATTGGCTCTTAAAGGATTCAAGTTAAGGGCGGATTGGGAATTCGATAATAATTTTTCGGCTCTGGCAAAAGAACAAACCGATACCAAAAGCAAACAGGCGGCCTATATTATTGATTTGTTTAATGCCGGGTTGATTGATCGTGACGAGGCAGCGAAAAAAGCAGCGGGGTTGCTCTAATCGAAACAGGCAAAAAACTCTTTGAGCCGGGTCGGGTAATCTGGAGAAAAGCTTTGCTTGACCCGGTTTATTTTTCTCAAAAAGTATTAAATATAAATCCTCATCCGGGCCAGGCCGCCTGGTTGCGGGGTTCCTATCGGCCTGAGAATCTTTTGGCGACGGGCAATCGCTGGGGGAAATCGTATGTCCAGGCGATAAAGATTCTTCACCGCGCATTATTTAAAATTCGCTCTCTGGAAAATGACGGCGATGGCCATTACAATATAGTAGTTGCCTCGATAACACAGGATCAGGCCAATATAATTTTTAATACGGCTGTGCGAATTGTAAGATCAAATCAAATATTTTCGGGTCTGGTTAAGTCAATTAAAAGAACGCCATATCCAATAATGACATTAGGCAATAACGCAGTAATAACGGCAAGAACGACCCAAAACCGAGGGAATTATTTGCTGGGCAATGATTATGATTTTTTTTCGTTTGATGAAGCAGCGTTTGAGGTCGAACCGGAGTATGTTATAAATGATGTCGTCATGATGCGGTTGGCTGACAGAAACGGTCGATTGGATCTGATTTCAACTCCAAATGGCAGGAATTGGTTTTATCGCCGGATGTGTGAATTACAGAAGGATGCGGGACGCGGGTATGTGCAATTAGGGGACAGCCGCGATAACCCTTACCTTTCTGAAATGGCATTAAAAACCAGATTAAGGCAATTACCCGCTGATCGTGTGGCCCAGAATATCGCGGGACAATTTATTGATAACAATCGCACGATATTTTCATCCGAAGATATTGATCATGCCTTAACAACAGATAAACTCGATTCATTTAACTCTGAGCGAAAATATATTTCGGGGTGGGATCTGGCTCGCAAGCAGACACATACGGTCGGAATGACGTTTGATGTTACCGAGAAGCCATACAAACTCGTCGCCTTTGATCGCTTTAATAATCGCGATTGGTCGGATGTGGTGGGAGTTATCAGACGTCGACAGGCTGAATATAAAAGTAAGATAGTCATTGACGCGACCGGGCTGGGTGATGTGATTATTTCCGAGTTATCGGATTTGAAGCCAGAAGGGGTTATTTTTACAGTCAAGACTAAATCTGAGCTATTGGGGAATCTATTGCTTCTTCACAATCGCAAAGAAATAAGGTATTGTGATATGGTCCAGTATGAAGATAAGGCAATCAGGTGGAGTTTGGAAGATGAGATGCGAGAGATAACCTGGGATAATAATAATAAATTTGACGCCGAGATGGCAATGGCATTAGCTGTATGGCCCAAGAGAAGCAGGATATTATTTCCAGCTAGCGGTCCGGTTCCAGTCAGGGTTTCAACTATTTAAAAACCGCCTTTGTCAAAAGCGGTGGAAACAGGGATTTATATTTTTTTAGATGGCTTTTATTAAAAGCTGTACACATCTGCAAATGTGATTAGCATTCCCAGAATAAAGACAATTAGTCCGGCTACCCAGGCGTAAGATTTTTTGTCTTTTTTGTATGTAACCATGATCCTTATCTCCGGTTATTGTTTGATTTCATTAATGCAAGATTTGTGCCCGAATGGTGTTCAATAATTTAACAGCGCTAATCACTTGGCATACAAAAATATCCAAAATTATATATGGAAACCGGCGGCAATCTCCGATTAAATATGCAAACTAATGTTAAACTTGGGCGAAATTAACGGCAAATAACCGCAGATTATGGAACCTCCGGCTTAATTAAAAAGCTGGAGGATAAATGGCAAAATTATCAGGACGGTTGACAGCAAAGCTGGCCGAAAAGAGTGAAACATATGATCAATCGTTAGTTGATGAAATCAATCAGCGAATTAGACCACCCCGATCAATTCTGGAAAAAGATGTATATATCAGGGCAATGTATATTGTTTCGGACAATATTAATAGCCAAGGGGGACGATTTGGCGAAAATGAACTTGATGCTTTGACTGATTTAATTATTGACGCACCGGTGATGATTGGGCATCGTCGCGATAGTTTGCCGGTAGCGCGGAATTTCAAGGCAGAAAGAGTTAATATTGACGGGCGTCAATGGGTCAAGGCCTATTTCTACTGGATGAAGGACAGTGAAGGCGCCGTTGATTTCAAGAATAATATGGATGGCGGAATTTATAAGGAATGTTCAATCAGTTTTTTGTTTTCTTTCCCCGAATGCAGTATTTGCGGTAAGGATATTCGGCAATGCCATCATGTTCCGTTTGAAGAATATGATTCTCCTGGTGGAGACCATGCAATAGCTCATTTCTGGTATAGGAAAATAGAAAAAGTACTCGAAACATCTCTGGTTTTCAGAGGGGCCATTCCGGATACGCGGATAACCGACAAATTGCATGAAAATGAAAAGGAAAAAGTGCAGTTGTTTACCAAAGCGAGAACTAAGGATTTATCAAATCATAAAACCGGCCTTTCGCGTTCACGTTTGGGTTGCTTGAATCCGAACAGAACAACAATTCCCAATGGTCAGAAACTATGGGTATATCCTTATCAACCGGGATTATTAATCAGAATTAAAAAGCAAAACAAAGAAATCAATTATGAATCACCGGTTTTGCTATCAGAAAAAGTCAGAAATCGCTTGAATTCAAGATTAGAACTGGTGCCACAGGAATCATTTATTGTTGACGCTCTTCTCTATTCTACCCGGGGGAAAGACAGGCTCAATGGTTTTGGCCTGGCCAATCTCCTCGATTCTGGAGATCAATTGCATCGTTTGAAAATTCGGTTTTGTGATCTGTTGGAATATGAAGATGATTCTTACACGGAGAGTGATTTTGCGTACCGCATAAAAAGAATGTCTGCGGTTTTTAAGATGGATGTTGGAATTGAAATATTTAATCCCAGATTGATCACTCAGGATGAATTGTCAATATTTCTGAAGGGGGATAAATCAACTCAATTCAATTTTGGTATTGAAATACTCGCTGAAGATAATGCCAAGTGTCTCTCGCGATTTTTGACCAATGGGAGCAATCTGACCGCAGGGGAAGTTAAATCAATTGATAGAATTAATAAATCTCAAGTTCTGTGCGGAGTGAGTTTGATCCATGATCACGATGCGGCGTTTCAAGTAAATATACCCGCCCATGATTGCCTTAATTCCGGAGCAGTTCTTTTATTATCTGAGATAAATGAAAATTCAAAAGATAAATCCAACCGGTACAAGGTAGTGGATATTTTAGTTGGCATGGACGCGGATCGCATTGATGTTTCGAATTCTGATAAAAACCGGGAAGGCGTTTTGTATGCCTGTCAGAATGATAAGCAATTGATAGTGGAATTTGTGTGCGACAATAACGTCTATCGAGCTTTAGTTTATTATTATTCACAGAGGTTGATTAATCAAAAGCGGAAATTTATCGCAGATGTAAAAATAACTCGGGCAGCTAAAAAGGATAATATACGAGGCGATGAAATCCGTTTGAGTTCAGCGACCCTGGCGGGGAAACTAATCCGATTGAAGTTGATGGATAAGACAAAATTATTTGGGGATTGCCAGATATTATGGCTGCGACCGGTTCTTATTGATGGAGAAGAAAGATATTTGTTTTACGGGGGCAACGCTAATTATCGGCCAGAAGAATTATAAGACGCCGGGTTGCGGCCGCCTTTGAAGCAAGCATCACCAGGCCAACTCCATCAGCATAATATTCGTCAGCGGTTATAAGAGTATCGGTGGAGAGTTCGTTCAGGAAAATGTGCGAACGAAAATGATAGGCGTCGTAGGAACTGGTGGGGAGAATGACTTCGCTTTGTTCTATGAATGAACGTTCTGTAAAAAAACCATAATTTAGATTAAGAAATGAGGTTCGGATTTCGCCAGTATCCGTTACGAACAACGGGGTCGTTATATAAAAAGTTGTACCAATTGTATAGAATCGCGGGAGGATAACGGGAGTAGGCACATAGTACAAAGTATCCGGTGGCGCCGCATTGAGTCGAATCTGACCGGAGTGAAGGACACCGACGTCATCAAGAGTCAATAAGTCCCGTGCGGTACCATTGGCTGAAAGCTGAACCTGGTCGCCGTGGCCGGAAATGATATCAACATTAATAAATGTAGTGTCAACATCAACAGAATAGTCGGGATAAAATGTTACCAGTGTATCATAAATGACATAACGAAGTTGGTGATCCCGATTTAGACCAAGCAAATCAGCTCCTTGCGGATACGTTACCACAATTGGATTTTCAGAGGATTTATCACATCCGAAACCGATTATCGACCAAGAAATCGCAAGGAAGATGAGTACGGCACTTTTCATTACATAATCCCTTTTGATATAAGTAAAGCGGAATTAATGGCACTAAGTCAATAAAAAAAAGGAGAGTTTGCGAGGATGAATCAGATAATTTGGTCTCGCGTTAAATCGTTTCAGTCGATTTTAATGATTTTAATAACGCTGGGATATCTTCTAGGGACGCATCTATCAACGATTAATAGCCTGAAGATGGCTTTGATTAGTAAGGCCGAACGAAGCGAAGTGGATATGCTGGACAAAAAACTTACAAGAATTGAGGTAAAACTGGAAGAGGCGCTTTTATCGAAACAGGAAATATTCAGTCTGCGGCAGTGCCTTGAAGAAAAATTAAATGAACTTGCTGTCGAGATGCAACGATCAAGTGAAAGGGCCGGAAATGCCGGAAAATAATATTGAGAATATCTGTCACTCGCTATTGAGCACACTGGAACTGTTAACAAGTAATTCTGACGGCCCGAATATAAACAGTTGTAATTCAATCCCTACAATTGAAAAAATCGATTTTGACAGATTACGCGATGAGTTGGGATTTGTCGCATTACATTTTAAGAATTATTCGCAGAGTAAGAATGACAATGATTTATCTCGGAAGTGGTTAATTGATCGTATTTGCGCATTTCGTCGGGCTCGCAGCTTTTTACATAACGAGTTACCTCCGCATGATTTTGATGAGTTGAATAATTACACGATGGCGACTTTGATTAGAGAATATGAAGATCAAACATCGCAATTGCGGAGGAATATTGGAGGCAATTCAAACCTGTCTATTTCATGCGCCCGACACGGCGCAGAGTTTACTCAATATAAATCTTAAAGTTGGATGAGGGAGGTTTCCCTGGCCGGCGTTTTATGAAACAGGCCAATCTAAGTAACGAAAGGAGAAATTGTGACTATACGCGCTCAAAATTTGGAAGCGATTAATCCGGTATACGCGACTTTTAATATCCATCAAACCAGCAGTGTTGATGATTTGAAGGATACCAATATCGGAGAGCCGGTAAGTCTTACCGGGAATTATGAAGTGGGCCGGACATCGGCCGGTTCGATTTTATTGGGAAAGTTGGTAGCTCTGACACTTACCGACAATGATGACGGTGATCGGTTGGCGACCGTGCAAATTGGCGGTATCTGCACTTTAGCTGTATCCGCTACGGTACCGAGTATAGGCGATCGAGTGGTTGGCGGGACGGCCGGAACGGTCAAGCAGGCGCCGGTTCTGGCGGCCGATGATCCGGCAGGCGGCAATATCGACCGCGGTACGGTTATCGCAGTCAGCGGTACTTCAACCTGTACCTTAATTCTCAATTAGGAGGAAATGAAAATGAATTTGGATAGATTTTTCGCGGGTCAGTCTGGTACCGGTTTTTTGGAGATGGCTGAAGCCGAGCCGGAAATTACCGGTCCAATTGATCTTTCGCGCGCATCTGAAATTGAAGTATCCCGTGATGCGTATCTTGAAGCGCAATCACGCGGCATGACTTTGAGTGATTTACTGGAAACAGAAGATTATGATCCTTCACCGTACGGCTATCCTCTGGATGCATTTGAACGGCAGTTGGCGTTAAGTGGTATCAAAATCAATGGCAAAAACAGCAGTACCGTGGAGTTATTTTATAAGAACGCACCGGCGCTGCTTCCGGAGTTTATTCTTCGTGAAGTTCGCAAAGGGCAGATGATGCGTCCTGAACTGGATCGATTAATTTCCGGAAGTACGGTCATCAATAGTAACCGCTATACGCCGTTTTATATCGATACATCGGATACGACGAAGTTTTCGTTGCGTCCGGTGGGAGAGGGAGCCGAGATTCCTACACTGGCCGTTAATGAGCAGAAGCATTCTATAAATGTCATGGATTATGGTCTGGCTCTTAAGACTTCTTACAAAACCCTTCGACATCGCAGTACATCCCAGTTCAAAGTGTTGCTATGGTACATTGGATTCAGGCTGCAGACCGATAAGATTGCGTTGATCGTCGATACAATTATCAACGGCGATGGGAATGACAATGCGGCCAGTTCCATCAATTCTGCCTCATCCGGAATCCTGGCCTACGCAGACCTGGTTAAACTGTGGGCGGAATTTGCGCCGTTTGAAATGAATCATATCATCTGTCACATTGATACTCTTAAGACTATTCTGGCCCTTGATGAATTTAAGGATCCGCTGGCCGGGTATCGTTTCCGTCGTACGGGAGAGTTGTTTACTCCATTAGGAGCAACATTGGTGCGCAGTGATGATGTCGCGACCGACAAGGTTCTCGGTCTTGATTCCCGCTTCGCGGTTGAGGAAGTAATCAGTCAGCCATTGATGGTTGAATTTGACAAAATCATCGACCAGAAGTTTGAAGAGGCGGTTATTTCTGAATCGGTATCGTATGCCAAAGTTGTCAACGAAGCATCATCGGTACTTGACTATAATTTCTAAACCTAACCAATTGGCCCGGTCTGTTCAGGCCGGGCTATAATTGAGGAGCCAATGGACAAGTTTATTGCCAATAGCAGCGCCACAAATCCGCTCGGAATTCCAACCGGGAGGAAGTGCTTCCGCGTTACCGGCGGTCAGTACGCCAATCGTCTTACCATATTATATGCCGCTTCATCATCAAATATAGTATTAGTTTCCGCGGATCCCCCCTATACAAGCTTTTCGTCTCCGACAACGATTGTAACCGATTCGGCAGATTTGCCTTTTGACGCCGTAATGGATTTAGATGGAAACATCTATTTCGCATACACAATTGGAACAAGTAATAATCTTGGATTTGTTAAGCTTACGTTTAGTAGCGGAATTTGGTCAGTGGGATCGCCTGTTACGGTATATAATGGGGATGATAATTATTACCCATCAATATTGAAAATGACTTCTGATGAGATTGGCATTGCTTTTACAAGGGATTCAAGTGGCACGAAATATATAAATTACAAAAAATCAATGGATGATGGCGAAAGCTGGGGAACTGTCTCTGATCCGGGCGATACCTTAACTTCCGGGACAGCTTCGGCTTTTGGGCAGCCACTTGAATCTCAGGGGTACATTTACACTTTTTTTACCTATGGGGGAACAGGCTTTAGTTATCGCCGGAGGTTAGTAAGCGGATCAACCTGGGAGAGTGCTGTATCGCTGGCAACCGGTTCAGGATTTGGCGAGAATTTCGATACCGCTGTAAATCCTGACGGACGTATCGGGGCTGCATACGCCACATCCAGCGGATTAATGTTTCGTGAGTATTCCGGATCGGTCTGGTCGGGAGAGATATCGCTTGAATCCAATACGGTATTGAATCCGTCAGTGACATATCAAGGGGGAATACCTTTTGTCACATATTCCCGTGCGGTTGGAAGCAATATGGATATTGTTTATTATACCAAAAAAGAGGAAAATTCTTTTTCCAGTCCCACCATTCTTGATTCACGAAAATCTTATTTCCAAAGTTTGCTGTTATACGATGAATCGGCCGGCTCTATCGAGGATTTGACCTCGGCGGGATCGTCAACCGATAGCGCCGATATTCTTCATTCAGGTACCGGGGCATTGATTGTTGATACGGGTGATTCGGTATTTTTTGGGATGGACAGACCATTTCATGCCTTGAATTTAATATTGTCGACTGCCGGAGAAGGAGGAGAAGTAAACTGGCGGTATTTTACCGGTCAAACCTGGCAATCATTTACACCTTCATCCGGTTCATGGCATTTCACGACAACAAATCACGATGTATTATTATGGACAGATTATATGTCTATCCCGGATGATTGGCAGAAAAAAACAATTAACGGCGCGGCTATGTATTGGGTGGCGGCGACAGTAACATCAACATATACAACCGCGCCAATTGGCAGTCAAATAACAGCGGCATCTGATTTGGGTGCGGTTTCGGTAAAGGATTAATATGAGTCTTACCAGTGTCAGCACAGTGCGCAAGCACTTATATCGATTAAACCTGGGCCAAAGCGAGATCAGGAATTTTGCATTCAGGCTGATTTCGGATAGTTATGTTAGTTTGCCTCATTCCCATATTGTCACATTATCGGAAACTATCAAAGCGATTGAGAGCAATGTTCCCTATCAGGAGAATATTATCCTGAATGATGATCCGGTATTTTTGTCAAATCAAATGGTGGCAGCCGGAACAGTTGTGTGTGCCCGGGATAGTTCGCTCACAGCTGTGTATCGGGAGAATGTTGATTTTTCGATCGATTATGTCACCGGTACGATAAAGCGAATTGAAAACGGTTCAATTTCGTCGGGCAATACGGTATCGGTATGGTACTTGTTCTATCATGCCTATCAAAAAAATATTGACTATACAATCGATTATGAACGTGGCCGTATTAACAGGCTGGTTTCGGGCAATATTGAGGACGGCCAGGAACTACTCATTGATTATCAGCTGGGGGTAAGTGAGTTTTCAGATGAGGAAGTAAATCAATGTATTGTGGAGGCCGAAGCCGAAATTCAACTATTGATTGATGTCTCATATTCAGAATCGATAGATCCGGTGCTCCAGACGACCGCGACTTATTTATCATTATCATTACTGTGCCGCAATTCAGTCGGCATTGCCCAGGCGGGAGCCTCAAGCAGTACAAAAGATGCCAAATTGTGGCTGGAACTTTCGGCGTCATACCGGGAAACGGCTATGCGATTGCTGAATTGGTTTCGTCCCGAGAGCCCTCTTATGAACTCACCAAAACTGACTTAAGGAGAATGACAATGAGCATGATGCTTGCATATTTAAGAAGCCGCCGGGCGTGGTTGGTAGAAAATTTATCCGTATGGGGAGTTGATAATGATGCCGAATTTTTTGTAGCGGCCCAGGAAATTGTCGGTTCCGATAAACGGATCGGATTTTGGAATATATCATTGGGCGGGCAGCAACAGGAAATCGCATTCTCGAGTATAATCGATAATCGAGGCAATGCACTTCCGGCTGTTATTCAAAAACCAGCCATTGTTGTAATTCCACGATCACCACAGGGAGCATTTATAAAAAATGTATCGGGAAATTCCGGATTCGCAATCGTGCGAAACGATGAAGATTCGGCCTCAGCCCTGGTGGATTTATTGATCTTTGAAACAGGGGCATAAATTGAAAAATGGGCCGGAAAAAAAAGAGGAGATTCTCCTCAGATAAGGAATTATTGGATTTTTTGAAGAACACAATTGTCGATCAAATTGATGAAGGAAAAATAAGTCTGAAAGTGGGTGATCTTTTGAGAATATTAGAAATTCAGAAAAAGCTCTCTTCGGATAATGATTCCGAGGCTAAATTCTGGGAAATTATCGAGAAAATACGGCAGGAGGAACTGGGAAGTGAATAGACTTTCACGATATTTCATGCGGATAAATGGGGGAGAATCCTGATGCGGTTTATCATCTTTATGTTTGTGCTGTCGTCAGTGTGTCTGGGCCGAACACCTGTTGGATATAATCAATGGCAGTTGGATAATGGTGAATACCAATCTCAATTTGGCGGGATATTTTACAATTATCAAAAACCGGATTCGACCTTTGCCCCAATTGAAAATAACTGGATAAACGAAGGTGACACTCTATTTACCAACTATCGGTCAATATTGAAAACGGCGGTCACGGCTAAAGGGCAATCAATTGTCACGCTCGATTACAAAGGCAATACTTATACGGTTACACAGACTCCGAAACGGTTAGTTTGGCTCAAGACTGACAACTGGAGCTGGGTTGATATATTTCCGTCAACATCATGGCCGACGCCAACAATGAATGATAGCGTTTTGCAATGGAATAATATCTTTCCCAGAGTAAATTATCGAATTACTAAACGCAACGGGGCGGTTCCTCATGCGGTTATGTTTAAACCCGCCTTTCTCGATTCGGCGGTGACACTTTATAATCAACGGTCTGATTCTCAGACAATCGCATTAGGCAATGTCATGGAATACTCGTTGACTGGAGTTGATGATGCCGATATTGCAATCGGGAATGTACCGAAGCGGATACTGAAAAAGCTCAAGGATTTTGCGTTTGAAATCTCAGCTCAGAAATTATTCCACGATACAGTCGAAGCGGATATTCCGGTATTGCAGAGGTGGGTAAAGCTTCAGGGGAAAATATACTGTATTGAGTATGTGATGATGTCAGATGTGAAGAGGTTTCACGAAGATTATCCGACGGAAGTAATCTGGCACAATAAGGAAACAACTGTCAAGCCGACAACTAATGACTGTTATATTTATCAATATGGGGTTGATGATAATTACAGTACAATGACTGAAGTTCATTGTTGGGGTCATGCAGCTGTGAAAAAGTTGGGCATGTTTTATTGGGATATATCAAGCATAGATGCAAGCGACCAACTTGATAGTGTAGAGATATGTTTTTTCCGGGAATCCCCCAACGTAGAGGAGCAATTATATTTTGCACGCATGACTACAGAGTGGCATATAGATGATGATGCTACCTGGAACGAAGCGGACAACGGCAATAATACTGATTGGGTGACAGAAACGGGTGGTGATTATGATAGTTGCGATAACGCCTTTTATGTCTGGTGCGATTCTCTAACTGATAAAGGCTAAAATGATCCCGCTCAATATAATGATAGTGTGTTTTCAAAGAGTACGACTGCAGATGGTTTATATAATATAGTTCAGGGATGGATAGATGGAACCTATCCTAATTATGGTTTGGGCGTTCAAACCAGTTATACGCCAAATAATTATTATATAACA
>JBDREQ010000004.1:0-20054 GCA_043819555.1 Candidatus Zixiibacteriota bacterium
GGCAAAACGCCGATTCAGACTTTTACTGACGGAATGGAATTGGCAAATAATGCAAATCTGGAGAATGAAGAGAAACTGACGGCCTAAACCAAAAACCTCTCAGAGGTAAGTGACTGTCAAGTTAAGTATCGTTCAGTACATTATAATATACCTTGTTCTTACATGTAGATTATTGAGCGCTGATAATGGTGTTTTCAAATCCGATTTGGAACAATTTGCAAATTTTCTATCACAATTTGGCTGGGATTATCAGATAACGGACATCCCTTTTAATGAAACCCATTTTAAAACTGTCAGGTCAGTTAAGTTCAATTACCGGTTTCCAGAAGATGATGGTTATTTCCCTAAATTGGATGTTGTTGAAATAAATTATAAACAATCAGAGAATATTCCAGGTTTCAATGATTCTTTAAACCAGATTTATGGTATCGGACGACCACGGCGTCCACATGATAATTCCTTTCCATTAATCAGATATCAATCTACCTTCAAGTGGGTTAGGAGTGATTTATTTCAGGAATATGGTACATGGTTGGCATATCGCATAAATAATGTTGTTTATATAGTCTATAAAACTCCCACTCGTCAGGATATTCGTGGGTTTTTTAATATCATGGTTGGATTTTTCAAGAATACAAATGGCAATGAATTTAGCGTTTTGAAGAAAATAGTGGAATCAAAATACAAGAGAGATCTAGAGTTTTTTCAGGCAACCAAGACGACCCAGTCTTCTTTGAAGACGAATGGTTATTACAATGGACACATTGATGGTGTATTCGGGCGAAAGACAAAAGAAGGATTACAGCAGTTTTTATATGACCAAGGATATTATCTGGGGGAAATAGACGGAGTCTATGGCAGAAATACTACAGAGGCGTTAAAGAAATTTCAGATAGAGAATGATTTAAAGCCTACCGGTGAAATAAACAATGAAACAGCTAAGACATTTGCCAATTACGGGATTAGTGATTAATTTGAATATCAGTTTATAACGATAGGAGTTAAGTATGCATGTAAAACCTTTTTATTCACTCTTTGTATTCATGGTATGCCTCTGCATGGCAACAATATTCGGGTGTGAAGGTGAAGTAGGTCCTACCGGTCCAGAAGGCTCTCCTGGTTTAGACGGCCAGGATGGTCAGGACGGACAGAGTGGTCAGGATGGCCAGGATGGTAACGCTAATGTAATCATGTTCGAATTCGGCAGCAGGACCACCTCGACTGCTTTGATCGACTATTTGTTCGAGGCTTCGTCAGGGCTCGTAGACTCTAGTTTAGTACTCGCGTACTCCACTCGGTCGACCGGTTCCCCCGTGCAATGGTATCCTGTCCCTGGATTGGGATTCTTAGCTGACTATATGACTCGCAGTTATTACTATCAATCCAATACCGACCCAAGTGTATATAGCTATAGGGTTCGGCTCCATACACCAGACGGTTCTAGCGAATATATGACCGAGGTCACCTTCACGAAATTTAGGATATTTCTGGTACCAGCATCGTCAATAATATTGGGCAAAAGGTTAGGTACACTAGATATTGCTGATTATAGTTCAGTAAGAAAGTATTTCGATTTTTCGGACTAGGCTCGTGCAATTTATATATTGATTTTAAAATGCCAACTTTTGCTATTTGGGTGGTATTTATGAACGCATTTTGAAGGGATCGGAGGTAGGTATGCTCCTTCTACGAATATTTTATCTGATGGGTCTTATAGCAATTATTGTTTTATGTCCTACCGCAGATGGCGATTCACTAAAAGCAGATACTGTCAAAAGCAAAGAGGATATAGCTTTCGATTCTGAATTAGCTTCTAAAGATCAGGATTATTTCGATAAGGTTTTTAAGGTGTTAGTCAAAGCCGCTGATGAAGGCGATCCTGAGGCAATGTATCTGTTGGGTAAAATCTACGATGAAGGAATAGTGCTCGATCAAGACTGTGAGAAAGCATACAGCTGGTACATCTTGGCCGCCGAGCAACAACATGTCGGCGCGATGTTAAGGATTGCTGACCTGTACAATGAAGGCAGAGGAAGAGAACAAGATCATGTGAAGGAACTGGAATGGTACCATAAGGCTGCAGACTTGGGAAGCGCAAAAGCGTTTTGTAATATCGGCAAATGTTATATGGAAAGTGAGGGTGTACCACAGGATTATCAGCAGGCACTGGAGTGGTTTCAAAAGGCAGCGGATTTAGGAGATGCCGAAGGCCACTACGAGATAGGAGTGATTTATCTCAACGGTTATGGTGTTGATCCAGATCTTGGTGAGGCATTTGATCAGTTTTCGACCGCGGCAGATCTCGGGTCAAGAAGCGCACAGTACAATCTGGGTTGTATGTACAGCTACGGGGAC
Source organism: Candidatus Zixiibacteriota bacterium (assembly GCA_043819555.1). Classification (GTDB taxonomy): domain Bacteria; phylum Zixibacteria; class MSB-5A5; order GN15; family JAAZOE01; genus JAZGGI01. Next base: position 2,356 of record JBDREQ010000004.1, read on the forward strand.
GGAGTTGATCAGGATTTTGAGGAGGCCTATAACTGGTTTATGAAAGCAGCGGATCGGGGAGACTCGCTCGCCCAATATAATATTGGTTATATGTACCAACACGGGGAATTTGTTGATGTAGACTACAAAAAGGCACTTGAGTGGTATCGTCCGTCTGCAGACCGTGGATGTGTTGAGTCTATGAACGCGATCGGTATCGCCTATCAGAAAGGACTGGGTGTAGACGTTAATTACGCGGAGGCTGGTAAATGGTATCTAAAGGCTGCAGAAAAGGGCTTTCCTTCTGCTCAGTGTAATCTGGGACTGCTCTATCATAGAATTAGTATGAATGAAGAAGAAAACATTGTGGATGAAGAAATGTTGGCTCAGGCTAAATACTGGATACAAAAAGCTGCAGAGGCTGGACATCAAGGTGCACAGAATTACATTTATAGGAACGACTGGTGAGATTTATGAATAACTAAAGGACAATAATAAAACAGAACCCATTAATGGCCAGAATGTGACTGCTGTAAGGAATTTGAAAATGTCCTTTGAGAACTGCATAAGATGAAGAAAATGCTCTTAATAGTCATGATAATGGTTATGCTTTTCTTGACTACTATTCTATACCTTATCATTGGTGGTTCAGGTAATAGTTCCACACTATCTAATTGCAGTGTAAATCTGAATTATGACGGCGCCTTGGGGCGGTCCACAATGGGTATGCAGGATGGCGGATATGTTATTGCCACATCAGCAATGATGGTTGAAACCGGCGATTCGGACATGCTCCTGCTCCAGTTAGACTCTCTGGGAAGTGAAATTCGACAGATGCCCATTGGCTCCTCTCTGAATGAAACAGGTCTTTACATCACGCCAACTTTTGGTAGCGGATATGTGATCGCAGGTTTAGTAGAAAGGCCAGGGTGGCACGATAATCCAGGTGTGAGAACCCACAACATCTACATGGTTGCACTGGATTCCACACTTGACCTATTGTGGGAGACGACATTTTATTTTCAGCATATCGCTTCCGTCGTGACCACATCGGACGGCGGATATGTTATCGCGGGAAACAATGTTTTGGATGATCGAAAACAGGTATTTCTAATTAAGGTCGACTCACTCGGTAGGACTGTATGGGATAAGCTCCTCGCACCGCGAGGATGGGAAAGTTGCAAATCTATGATCTTAATTCCGGGAGGTTATTTTGTATTAACGGGATGGGCATTTTCATTGGAGAACACCAGTGCTGATATTTATCTGGCCAAAGCGGATTCTTCGGGCAATTTGCTATGGAAAAAGTATTACTCTATGACAGATTCAACTTCTGGTCACGGTCTAAACATTAAAGATTATGAGGTCGGCTGGTCTGTATCCTCTACGCCTGATGCCGGATTTATTATTACAGGGCACAGAGGAACTGTTGAAACTGGCATTGATTCAAGGGATTTGAGGGCCAACGATGATCTGATTATTGTGAAAACTGATTCATTGGGTTTGGTTGTATGGGAGCGCGCTTACAATTTAAATATAGGACAAAGGGGATATTCTGTCATACCGGATTATAATGGCGGCTATGCAGTGGCGGGAATCACTAGAGCCAATAATGAGATAGATGAGGATATTTTAGTAGTTAAGATAGACGAAAGCGGAACGCTCATTTGGACGAAGGTATTTGAAGATCCCGGATCGGAAAAAGTACAATGCATTCTGCAGGCAATTAACGGCGACTATTTTATTACTGTGACCGGTGCCTCTGATAAGATCGCCAATATGGGGAAATACATGATCCGCATTGACCCTGATGCCGAGTAGTCTCCATCTTTTCTAATAACATGATAAAAAGCTTCCCTTTCATCTGCATTTTGAATATATTGAATCAAGGGTAAGTCCTAAATCAAATTGATTGACAGAGAAAAGAATATTGGTTAGACAAAACCACAGGAAAGGTGGATAGATTCTATGACGTTAATAAAGATCTATATTTTAACTGAAAACTCATTGGCGCCGAATCATCCTGATGTGGCCGTGATTTTGGAAAATCTGGCGGCTTGGAGGAAAAACAAATCTAATCATATAAACCTGACGACTTTGGTTGACACATTTGATCCTGGTTATAGATTGTAATCAGGAGGTCGTTAGAATGTCGAAATCAGAGCCGGATATCAAGCGGAAGCTTCGAGTTTTGCCGTAAACTATTATGCACTTCAAGTCCGTGACGATCCGGATAATTCCATTGTTGAAGAGATGTAAAAAATGAAAATCTCACCAGTTAGCTATGTGCAGTATGTCGTAGTCATCTTTCTCTTGGCGGTGGTCTTAGACTCAGTTTCAATATCGAATGACAATGACAGGCCCACATTTATAGCATTTGGCGATACGGATGCGATTTGGATGAATTACGAGGAATCATCTTTACCGCTCATAAAATACTGGCCGCGCTTCGAGTTTGACGATTCATTGATAATAGCGGCATATAATAAGACGTGGGCGAAATTGGATAGCATGGAAATCGAAGAATCTTCGATTTCGTGCTCCTTAATCGTTGCAGCTATTCCTAGGCTCTCAATTGAGAATTTTACTGGGGATGGAAAATCCATCATGCGCTGGAACTTGGCGAAACGCAATTATGATGGAATTCCCCCTTCCGATTACCAACTCTTTACTCGGCTTGATGGTAGTATGGGCGGATATGAAGAGCATATAATAGTCCGATCAGGGAATAACGCCGTTTACCAATTCTTCGTGGGAACCATGCGTGGTTACATGAATATGAGTGCTAATAAAGGATTTGATGTGTTTTCGAATATTCTTGCATCAACAAGATACGGTGGTCTAGATCTTCTGATAATGCATAACAACATTGACAATTGCCCATTCACGGAGGAAGAAATCCGCCAATATGAAGATGAACATCAAATAACACCATGCTATACCATGGCCGACTTGTGTGATTTGCCGGTACCGTATTATTGGAATGGCGAGAGATTGGCATTTGAGAGAATAAATGCAAAATCATTCTATACAAACCTGCTTAAAAATTCGCACGGGCTTTTGCCAAGAGATGCTGTTGCAATAACAAAGGGTATTGAAGGCCTAGGTATTAAAGTCGCCAAGTAAAATTTATTATGAGGTAGCGAGTTTTTCTATAATAATAAATGTTGCGATAACGTTGGCAATAGGAGAGAATTGTAGCGTTTCAGCAGAAGTCGAACACTCCTTTCGTTAAGACTGAAATACCAAAACTATGTCTTAACCAAAAGACCTTCCGTGTCCGACGACTTTGGCTGAACCGCTACAGTCGCCACGGGGTTCTACTTTTATCGTCTTCACGCAGGTGACTTTGTAAAGTCAAAAAAGATGCTACTCCTCAACCCTCCCGGAAATAGGACAAAATATACCCTGATTTTTATTGACATAATTTGGCTTTCGGTTATTTTATTTATATACATCTCTATATAGGCATTAGGGTAATTACTAATACTTGACAACCGACCGGTGGCCCATTGTTCCGCGCAGCGGAACGGTGGGTTCCCGCATAGAGCGATTGACAAGGGCGCATAAATATTCTTATACTTCTTAGTATGGTGCGCCTCAGACACTATGACGGTTTCAACATGGTTCGTGCGATAAATTTTTCCTGCTATCGCCGTTTACGGTTATTACGGGACAGATTTGAAAGAGAAGTTGTAATAGAATCGTTAAATAAAGCCCGCAGCAAATTTGGCGGGAACCCACCGCAACAAGTTGCAGTGGGCCACCGGTCTTGAGTCATAGTACGATCACACCGTCGTTTCGCGATATCAGTATAATGCGAAACATATCGTATCGATGGTACTTTTGAGACAGCCTCAGGATGTCTGCCGCCCACGGAACCATCAATACAAAAACCCCGCTTTATCAACACGCCCCAAGCTTGTGAGGCACCCGGCACATGACCCGAAGGTTATAGGCTACGATATAATTGTCCCTGTTTAGTGCAGTGCGAATAATTCGCTATACTTCATGTCCGACGGTGAAGATCGCCGTTGGATCAATATATACACTCCAGGATTTAACAAATTGTTGGCCTGCATCTGTTCCAAGGAAACTTAGCATCGCATCCAAATCTGATACTTCAATCTTGGCAACATAAAGATAGGGCGGTTCGGCCGGCAATTCTCCCTCGGGGTTGGAGACAGCCGGGCCAAGGACTTTTTCTATTTTCCAGGTATTAAAATCTGTACACCAAGGGGCACCCCTTACACCTGGAATTTTCGTTTCGATAAGATAATTATCGTATTCCCCGGCCATTTGGTCCTCTTTCAGATTGTAAACTGCAAAAAGTGTTGGCATTATTTCACCTCTCTGTTATTATTTGATTTGTTTATGATAATAGATATTGTCGCATGGGGTCATGGTCCTTTTATTAAATGAAATTAAGGATTTTTCACAGCGATTTATCTTACCAAGAAATAAATTACAACAAAACACGATTTTTTCAGAAGTCTGTCGATGTGCGAGTCTTTCTATATGCATGATATACGTAATAATTTATTTTTCTAAGTATCTTTTCGCAACATATTTCTAAAAATAATTCCCAAAGCATCAGGTAAAAAGAGAAGATTTAACGGGCTGATCATCTGGATTGTTATATATCAATACTAATGCGGGGACATCATCCGCCCACGAAATGCTTCAATCCTGCACTGACGGTCATATCGTCGCCTGCGTTCCATCCAGACACCTCCATAAAACTAAAATATATCTTAACGTTTTGTCCGTCAATTCGCGGGTAGGGCACTTGACATTAATTGAATTATATATTATTATAAAAATTATACAGCAGATTGGCAACTAATTGGGAGGTTGAATTGAAGGTTCTGATATTAATTATAGTGTTGCTTGGACAGACAAATGTCTGTTCTTCGAATGATGATCATGTATTCATGTATAATGGCGGGCCGCAACATACGGGGGTCTATACAAGTCCTCCCTTAACCGAATTCCATCGCGTTAGATGGACGTTTGAGGGTCAAAAAGGCATTTCATCACCACCGCTTGTTTACGAAGGAATCGTTTATTTTGGCGACTGGGCAAATAATTTATATGCGGTAAATGTGCAATCGGGAAAAGCCATATGGGAAATAGCGACCGGCGAAGGCAGAGGTATAGGCGGGCCACCGACGATAATCGATTCGGTAGCATATTGGGGTACCGGCAACGGGCAACTCTACGCTATAGGAGCTTTTACAGGCAAAGAGTTGTGGAAATTCTATACTGAAGGTTATAAGCGCGGCACAGACGCCTCTATATGCTTTCCGCCCCTGATCCATGATAATCTGGCATACTTTACCAGCCACGATAGCGGTATCTATATTGTCGATATCCTGGCAGGTAGTCTGAAACAACGGCTTGCAGGGAAGAATTCAATGTGCAACAGTCCCTCAATGGTTGACAGCACCATAATTTACACTGATGCCAGTGGAAACGTGTTCGCAATTGATGCCACGGCATGTAAACCTCGATGGCATTTTAAGGCCGAAGATAATATCCACCATTCACCTGCAATTGCTGAAGGTGTAGGGTATGTTACCAGTTGGGATCATCACGTTTACGCGATTGATATTGCGACCGGTGAAGAATTATGGAAATTCGAAACCGACAACAAGATGAACTATGATCCAGCTGTTTACGATGATATGGTCTATGTAAATACCAATGAATCTCATTTATATGCTCTCGATGCCAAGACCGGAGAGCTGGTTTGGGAATTGAATTCAGGTGGGCGGACCTACTCTAAACCGGCTATTGCAGGTGATATAATCTATTTTGGAAGCGGCGATTACCACCTCTACGCCCTTGATGTCAAAACCTGTGAAGAGAAGTGGAAATTTAAGGCCGAAAGTATGGTCTGTCACCCGACGGTTTATGATGGGCGAGTGTTTTTTGGGAGTGGAACAAAAGTATACGTTTTAGAGTGATCCTGGTTTCATTCGTATGCAGAGTTACCGATATGCCCAATGGGACATCTCCCGTCATTGGTAACTTAGCTTCAACTGCATACATGATTTCTCTTTCCTACATTTCCGATGCCAATTGGTTGGCCTTAATCCTTATACTGGCTTGTTGGCTATTATTGATGCTATTGAAATTGGCCGCCTTCCTGTAATATTCTTTGGCGTGAATGAGATCACCTTTACTCTGGTATGCTTTGCCCAGAAAAAAGTAATTATAGGCGTTCTGGAGGTTCGATTGTAAAAGTTCCTCAATAGCAAGATCAAATTTGCCTTCCTTCAGAGCGATTAAACCGAACAACTGGTGTGCCCCCCTGATTTGCGTGGGATGTTGTGATGTCAAAGCTCTCGTACGGTATTTAAGCGCATTCACTTTCGCCTGTTCTACATTTCCCATAGCCACGTACGCACGGCAGGTTCTATAGAAGTATGCCTGTTCACTTTGGCCTTTTGTTGCTTCCGATAGTGAAGATGCCTGAACCATTGTTCTTGCTTGCTCGAACTTGCTTATCGCTTCCTCTTCGCGGTCTTCGACTTCAATCAAGGCAAAGCCCATTAGGGCTAAATCACCAGCCATCGCGGAGGTGTCGCCTTTCGCCTCGGCAATAGCGTATCGTTTTTGATACTGTTCCAAGGCCTGATCAAACTTGCCTTCATCAATATATGAAAACGCCATTGTGCTTAAGGCTGTCCGACGCTGTCCATCGTCCTTGGCTCCATTGTACATTAGTTGTAATTGTTCACGCGCTTTTTCGTGTTGCCCCAAATAACTAAAATTGGAAGCAATACCAATATGTGAGAAAGTAAAATCCGGATTGAGAGCCAGCGCGGCTTTGTACTGCTCATTCGATTCGTTGAAGCGGCCCATCTTCATCAAGAGCTCGGCGTATGAATTATGGGGATTGGGATCATCCGGAATGTATTCGACGTACTTCTTGAAAGCCTTCTCAGCATCAGCGTAACGCTCAAGAAACATTAAGGCATAACCCATTTGGTTATATACAGCTGAAAATTCCGAGTTAATATGTATGGCAAGTTCGCATTCTCTTACAACTAATGCCCATTCCTGTTGGGCATAGTAATTCCCGACCAGTAGATTGTGTGAACGTTCGTCATTGGGATACATATTGACCAGTCTCTCATATAATTCTCTTTGTTTTAAAGGCTTGCTCTCATAATATCCTGCCTCAAATCCGAGAATCCAAAGCTGTTCCGCCTCTGATACTTTATGCAAAAGGGCCCTGGCTTTGCTAAAACTATCAAAAGACTCCTTGGTCGAAGATTGCACCCTCGCCAACTGAAGATAGGCAATGGCAAATTCGGGATCTAAGTCGACAGCTTTCAAAAAATACTGCTGCGCCTCCCGGTATCTCAGTTTTTCAAGAAGCTCTCGTCCTTGCAGATAACTTGCTTTCGCTATATCTGAAGATGTTGTTATTGGCATCTTTCCTGATACGCAGAAAGCCGGGGGTGGCATCAACAAGACTGCGCCCACACAAACCAATAACATCACACTGAGTATTTTCATAGTACCTCCTTATTGATAGACTGCAAAATCTACACAAAGATTCTCGCGATCGTTCCGTCCTCATCAAATTCAATAAAAAATCTTTGAAAATGCCCATTAAATTTAAATGGCCGGGCCAATGCGAGTTTTGCCCTACGATAAACTCCGATTTGCTGCCCTAAGGTACCACAAAAAACCAGCAATTAATCATTTTTGTTGCCAAAATTTTCGGACCGCTGGTCCACAGTTCCGCACTTACTCGACTCCTGGAACACCGGTCGTACAAAATTAGTTTTTTAGAGATTTAAGCTCTTCAGCCATTGCCTCTTCAGGCAGGGTGGTTACAATATCGGAAATCTGTTTCCATCCTTCCTTTGTTCTACGGTAAGTTGACTGCCAGGCATAAATACCCTCATATGGTTCGGCTTCCGGCTGTGCTATCCGCGTCATGACCAGGTGCTTTTTGTAGATTACTGTAGCCAGACTGGCATCATCGGAAATTGTCACAATCGGATCGATAAGATCATCCCAGGCCGTAATATTCATGGAACCGATGTAGTTCTGAAAACGCTCTGAATCATCCTCATGCGTGGGATGAGTTACCTGACCCGAATTGACCTGGGTATACGGATAGCCCTGTCCAGAAATAATTATGCCTGCGTTTCCCTCGATATGGGCGGTTCTCATTTCCTGGTTTAGACTAAGTAATTCCTGCCGATGAGTTTCCACGTCTATTTTACTGCAACAGCCGGGAATAATCCATCCCGTAAGAAAAAGGAAACAAATAACCGAAATCAATTTCATCATTCTTCCTCCTATTGTGGCTAATCAATATTAACAATTGCTAATAAAAATTCGTTAAAACATAGATTTTAGGAGATCGGAGGTGTCTGCCAATCCAAGTGTATCTCCAGTCAAAAGATTTTCAAACTCCACCGGTTCGAAAACTTCTCCGTTCCATTTCAAAAAGAGGTATCCGCTATAATCCAACGACTGGTCGAAATCAAACTGCACCTCCAGAACATCTCTCTTTGATTTGGTCAACTTTTGCAATGTCGCGGCGAAAAGAGGCGTTTGATATTGGTCTTCCAATTTCAGCCGGGACTTGGTACGAATAACGCGAGCAAACATATTGTCGAGCCAACCGGATCTGTCAGTTCGAATAACAATGGATGAATCGCCCGTTTTCTCCATGCTATAAACACCATTGCCTGATGACAAAACCCATACGTCCTGCGGTCCTTCCGAAACATAATTGAAAATATCATATGCGTATATTGTAAGCATAAATCCGGATGTATTGAGAACAATAATATGCTCAGGTTTATGTTCTTCAATATGAGGCAATGCTGTTCGTATCTCTTGCTCGGGTCCGTCCAAGCCGGGTAAGTATGCCCAGGGCATGGCAAGAGATAAAAGGGTTCCGGGTATCAGAATTATCCACATTGTCATCCAGCCCACAATTCGAGTATGCCTATTCATTGCTGGCAAAAAGGGATTAATGCGTTGGGCAAGCGGCCGGATGGTGAGTAGAATCATCGCCAACAAAATACTGGCCGGAATCATTGCAAAATAAAGTCCCCGCTCACTCGCCGTAGTTGCCAACTCGGGAAGGAGAGATACCATGTAAGCCAGAATAGCCCATTGAACCAGCGGCATTTTCTTGAAGGGCCAGAGCGCAAAAGCCCATATGACAAGAAATACTGTGCCGAGTACAGCTGCGATCCAAAGTACAGATGGTGCAAACATCAGTAGGAAAGGAGAGATTGGAGAAAACGTACCCAGCCACATGATAGGGAGATTCGTTACCAGGTTTGATATATAACCGATCGGATCAGCAAATGGACTGACATACATCAAGCTGCCGATGGTACCTAATCCCAGCGATTTGTAGACTATTAGATAAATGACAAGCATTATCATAGCAGGCGCCCATGACCAGGGATCCCGGACAAATCGCTTAAATCTCTGTAACAGTGAATAATCAGTCCTGTTATTTTCCAATGTGCCGGTTGGCATAAAAAAAGTAAAGGACATTATAATTAGCGGCGATACCGAGGCAGATTCTTTGCAGGCCATGGCGAACAAGAGCATGAGAAGTGAAGTTGCGACAACCAGTGGTCTTCGATGTTGCAGCCAATATACATGCGCCAGTAATGCTAACACCGTGAACAATACAGCAAGCGGGCCTGTGAAAGCAGTGATCCATCCCAGCAGTATGCTGTGATCTTCACAGGTGATGAAAAACACTCCGGCCGCAAGTGCTAACCAGTGATGTCTCGTAAGCTTTCGGACAAAGAGATAAAGCGTGACACCAACTCCTGTGTGGATCAGGATCAGCAGAATGTGAAGTGGGAATGAGTTCTTGCCAAAGACGCCTACAAATCCTTCAAAAATAAGGCTTGGTATTGGCCGCCAGAAGAAACCGCCGCCCGAACTGGTCCAGTCTTTCCACCAGACATTATCAAGAAAATTCCAGTCGCTTGCCGAGATTGACCACATCCCAAGCCGGCGCGAGAACGGCAAAGGATCTTGTTTCAGGATATTCAGAAAGATAACATCGTCACCGCTAAACCCCGCCAGCAGGTACGGCCAGTTTAATATGAAGGCCAACAGAGAAATCAGGATCATCGCAAATACCCTGCTATTCCAGTACGAGATACTCTGTCCTTCCGCCAATTGGTAGTATTCTTGTTTTTCCGCCATCGTTTCCAATCTCCAAATAACTATCATCCAGTCAGGTCAAAAGATGACAAAAAACGATACTTTTACTCAACATTTGGTTACCGCAGCCCGGTCAATCTTCGATTGTCTAATCGTCTTATTTGACTGGCACAGGAATAAAAACGACCTTATTTGCTTCATAACGGCAAAGAGCAATAACGTGGTCTTTTCGATTATATACTAAACCCGAAGGCGTTTCCTGGTCGCGCATCACTTCTATGGATTTACTGGGTTGTTCAGTATTAAATCGATAAACAGATCCGCCGTTTAGATAACTGGCAACGTAAATATCACCTTTGTCGCCAATCGCGATGCCCTCAAATTCACCGATTTCAGTATTGATTAAGTCAGTGACTTTTCCATCATTTATGTTTACAGCCTTTATGGGAGCATGCGGTTGATGTTCAACGACGATCAGCCTGTCATTGGATATATCATAGGCGCAATTATGGAGGTGCAGGTTAAGTCCTTCATCAGATAATAGTTTGTGAGTACCGTCATTGACAGATATCTTGAAAACTTTACCTTTTGGCGCAGTGACATAAACAAACCCGTTTGTATCAGCCGCGATTCCAGCGGTTCCATAGATAGTCTCGATTTCGACATCCAAAAATAATTTACGGGAAGAAAGTATATATCCGGCGACGCGGCTGTCGACAGCCACATAAAGTGTATCTCCCATAATATCCAGAGATTTACAATTGCCATTTGTTTCCAAAACTATACTCTGGATATTATTACTATCGATACCAATTATCCTGCCATCTGTATAGTTTGATACAAGATATCTGTTATTGGTACTATCGAATGCGACATCCATTGGATTATTAAGTAAATCTTCAGCCTGGGATTCTGGTATTAGGCTGGCCAATTGCAGAATTACGAAAATTGCAGTCAGAAAATTCACAATTGATTTTTGACCAACATATAGCCTGTATATCATAATCTTGCTTTCAGTGCATTTAGGCGATTTTGGGTGTCAATAATTTCCGGGAGTGTTGAGGCTGAATTGCCCCATTTATTCAAAAAGTAAGAGTATTGGTTGACTGCTTCATCGATGTTCCCCAATTCTTCATAGGCACGTCCCAGAAAATAGCGCGTACTTATATTCCAGGTTCCATAATATAAACGCTCTTCGCAGTATTTATCGTTAAGTGATTCAAATATTTCTATAGATTTTTCGAAATTACCTGCTTTCCAATTAGCCTTGCCAAATAAATATTGTGAATAATACTCCTTCATGGTGTCAGTGCACTTTTCAAGATATTCAACCGCGGTATTATAATGTTCCTTAAAATATTCGATAGCGCCCATTGAATAATAATAATCCCCAGCTTTTACCCCTGTTGATGCCGGATCTGCAATATCCTGAGCAATTTCTGATGCCCGTTCCAGTTGCCCTGCTTCTGCAAGAATATATACATATAAGAAATTCAAACCCTTATTACTCTCGGAACTCGTGCGTGTTTGTATAAGAACGGCAGTATCCATTGCCGCGACAGCCTTTTCGTAATTTCTCAAGATTGAATATGACAACGCCTCAACAACATAAAAAGACAGGAAATTTCCACCTTCCGGATTCCCACCTTTTTCATTTATACAATGGTCAACCGCAGTTTCCATAATTTGAATCGCTTTATTGAAGTTGCCTTGACGCATTAGTATATATGCTTCACCCAATGATCTCTCCGCAAAGTATCTGTCATCCTGTACATTTTTCAACTTATGAAATGTTCGATTGGCGTTTTCATATTGGCCGTTGTGAGTATAACTATATCCAAGTTTCAGAAGAGATGTATAAAAATCAGGTTTTCGATCCAGAGCGTTTTGATAAGCTGCAATGGCGCTATCAAGTTGCCCCAGTATATTAAAAATATCACCTCGGGTATCATATGGATTGGCTTCAAGGGGAGCAATTCTAAGGTATTGATCATTGTTTTCCAAGGCGTTTTTGAGATCACCCATCATCAAATATATATAGGTTAATAGATTAAATGCTTGTCTGTAATTTGAATCAATCTCTATCGCCTGTTTTGCATGATTTATGGCGCTCTGCAATTCACCATTATCACTATATAGCATTGCCAGCCTGTAATGTACCTCCTTCTCTAAGGGGAATTTATCTACTAGCTTTAATAAGGTTTGTTTCTGATTCGGAATATCATTGTGATAGGCAGCGTAAAGACTTTGGATATACAACTGTTCTTTTTCAATGGCATCGGGAGAGTAAAGGAGCGCTTTATCAATTTGACTATGATCATATAATAAGGCAAGGTAATAATATGCCATGGCGAAAGTCGAATCATACTCTATAGCTTTGGAAAAATTCTCAACAGCGTCGTCAATATAATACTTTGCGTATTGTTCGATTCCCGCCATATAATATCCATAAGCTTCTTCTGAGTGGGTGGTAACTTCGGCAATCGGTCGATCCCGTCTGTCGATGACGCCGTCAGGTAAAGATAAGTCATTGGTAATGGCTATTTTAAGTCTATCGACTAAAGGAAATACGCCTTCCCGAATCGGGCCAGATACTTTTTGAGAAGCGGTAACAGTATCGCCGGGAATATTATACAAGTAGGAATTGATAACAATACTATCATGTTTTTCAGAGACTTCTCCGGTTATCATCCAATTGGCTTGAGCGATAATGGCAACTTCCCGGGCGACGGTTTGATTAATCGCACAAAAATCGTCATTATTTAGTGATGTTAATATATCAAATATTCTTTGGGTAGAAACAACCTCAACCAGCCGCGATTCTGATAAATCTGTTGATAATAGAGAAGAAATTATTTCACAACTTTCCGCAAAAGGGGCATTTTTTCGCAGGTCTTCAAAATATACAATGGCAATTCGATTTTCTCCAGCGATTGATTCATTAGTAGGGCTAATCTCAATTTTCCATGGCTTAACAATCAGGATTATTAAAAGTGCCAAAATGACAGCCGAAGCAGGCATAAATCGGCGGAAAAATCCCGAATGTATAGGTTTAGTTTTTGTCTCTTTGACCGCCTTTTCAACTATTATTCGAAGTTCGGCATCTTCATTTAATAGACGCGAAGTATCTTTAAATTGCTTTACATTTTCAAAGCAATAATTACAGTGATACAAATGTATTTCAAAATTTTGCCGTTGATCCTCCGGCAACAAATCTAATTCATAAGGATGAATAAGTTGCCCTAACGCTTTGTCAGTGCATTTACTCATAATCAATATTCCCCTTCTCCAAACAGTGTTTTAATATGGATCTTGCTCGAAAAAGAACTACGTAAAAATTCGATTCAGAAATATCCAATTTCTCGCAAATTTCATGAGTGGAATAACCCTGATATTTCAAATTAAGAATACGTGCGTATCTCTGATTTTTTATGCATAATTGTTTCATACAATTGCGGAGAGTTCTACGCAAATCCAAATTTGGCTCGTTTTTGTCAACGGTTTCAAATTCTAAGATTGAGTGATTCATCATTTTCTGTCCTTTGGCCTTTGATGAATAATGCCGCAAGATTTCATTGTGCAACACCTTATGAGCCCAGGCTGAAAAACTGGTATGAATATCTATCTCGCGATATTTATTTACCACAACGACAATTGCGCGCTGGACTACTTCCTCCCGGTCTTGGATACTTCTAATTTTATGCTCAGCAAAAAGATGGTATCTTACAGATAGTTGTTTAAATAATTGTTCTTCATATTGTTCCCTTGCTTCTAAAGCGCATTTGTAAAGCCCATCAATGTCCATGTTATTCTGACCGTTCGTATGAAAAAATACCAATAATTTCCTTTATCTGCAATGTAGGCAAAGTTTTGAAGCCAGGCAAGTAAGAGATTTTACTTTGCGAAATTAAAAATTATAATACTCTAATGTAAGAAATCCGAGGTTCGGAGAGCAAATCCATAAAAAGCACTAAATTGGAGATAATTTTTATGAGAAAAACACAACTTTGTTTAATGCTATTGTTTTTATATACCGCCAATTCATTTCCCCAAAATCTTTTAAATCAGCCGGAGAGCGTCGTGTTTGATTCCGTCTATAATAGATATTTGGTTACAAATTACGGCGGTCATTCTGTAGTACAAATTGATATGGATGGAAATCAGTCCAACTTTGCCACGGGAGTTGGTGAATGTTTGAGCAGTTGTCTGGTCGGAGATGTGTTGTATTATACTGCTGGTAATACTGTTTATGGTCTTGATTTGGCGACAGGAGACCAGATCTGGTGGGCACCGGTTCCGACACCAGGCGATCTTGACGGAATTACCGCCGATACATCAGGAAACCTATATATTTGCGATGTAAGTTATGCCAGGATTATAAAGATTAATATAAGCACCATGGCTGGCACACAATTTGTCACCGCGGGTCTGCCGGATTCACCTCAGGATGTTACGTATGATGTAACCCACGATCGATTATTGGTATGTAGCTACTCTTATCGAGCGCCAATTATCAGCATAAGCCTTTCTGATTCAATACCGGTCCAAATAGTTAAGACTGATTTTGGATATCATGATGGTATAAAGGTTGATCGCAGCGGCAATTGTTATGTTAGCGCAACCGGCGCGCATGCGATTTACAGGTACGATTCAACATTTACAAATCCTCCGGAACTAATTGCACACGGTATTGATTGGCCGACGGGGATGGACTATAACCATCGCGATCATGAAATAGCCGTTGGATCATTTTATGATAATCAATTCTACACAATCGATATGAAACCCCACATGGGATTAATTGGGAGATCTTTTACCGAAGTCGGCGGAGACATGGACGGTCATCTTGATTCTGGAGAGGATATAGAAATTTTAATTTCGGTTAAAAATTCAAGATCAACTGCAACTAATGTCACAGCAAATCTGATTTCGAATGATTCATACATCGATGTGATTAATGCTTCATGCGCATTCGCATCGGATATTGAATGGGGTGGAGAATCGACCGCTTCCTCGCCCTTTTTAATTTCTATTTCGGAAGAATGCCCGGAATCGCATATCGTGGAATTACCTGTTGAAATTTACGTCGATGGAGATTTGCGTAAAACGGATACGATATCGATTTTTATTGGAGAGGAAAAAGGATTTAATGACAGTATGGAAGGCGGTTTGGAGCACTGGCGATATTGTACAATGACTGTACCATATGGGAATCAATGGCATATTGAAACATTTCGGACACATGATGGAACTTACTCCTGGAAAGTTGGCGGCGAAGGGGAAATTAATTACGACCATTACTTAGATGCCGGGCTCATTTCGCCCCCCTTTCTACTGGCGACTAATTCAGTGCTGAGGTTCTGGCACTGGTATCAAATCCACGCCGCGTCGGCCCCCGGCACTTATGACGCCGCCATAGTATATCTGATTACCTGTGACGGTTCCATAACTTTAATTGAGCCAGCGGGCGCATATCCCTATAGCACCATTGCAAGTTACTCGAGCTCAATTCCTACCGGGACACCCTGTTTCTCCGGGTATACTGATTGGAATGAAGTTGAATTTGATTTGTCTGAATTTTCGGGGGTGGCACAGCTTCTATTTCGCTTCTCAAGTAATGGAGATTTAAACAATAGAGGCTGGTATATCGACGAAATTTCTATAGTCGGTGATCCGGATTATATATGCGGCGACGCCAACTCAGATCTCCAGGCCAATGTCGGTGACGCAGTGTTTATCATTAACCATGTCTTCAAAGGCGGGCCTGCCCCTGTACCAATTGAAGCTGGCGACGCCAATTGTGACGATCAATGCAATGTCGGGGATGCAGTATATTTGATAAATCATGTTTTCAAAGGTGGTCCGCCGCCGTGTGCCGAATGCTAATAAATGAGCATTCCCTTAAGAAGCGGGTGATAGAGGGTAGGCTATTTGAAAAATACGGACTTACGATAAAGGCTAAAGGCGGAAATCTACCGTCATGGCTTAAGAAGGAATGATACTGGCTATTGTTCCGAACTTTAGAGAAAATTGGTTTTGTAAATATTCTAATTAAAGGGAATACGCAAATGAAAAAAAAACTTATCTTTTCAGTCTTGGCATTAGTTCTAATGACGGCTGGGGTGAATGTTATGGCCGCTGAAGTTATGGATTCTTGTGTAATAAATCCAATGAATGCTCAAAACGTGGAATTGCTTTACACCATTACCAACCATACCGATGGCGCCTGGAATGCGGTTTTCAGCCACGACGGCAGTATGCTGGCTACTTGTGCTCAGGATGGCCAGGTATTGATTCATAGTGTCAGTAACCCTGATTCCATTATCCATTTAATAGGTCATACTACATGGGTATTGGGTTTGGCTTTCAGCCCTGATGATCAGTTTTTGGCATCGACAGGTACAGACGGTTTTGGCGGAGTTCAGCCCGGTGTAATCAAGATATGGGATATTGCGACAGGTACTCAGGTGCAGGAATTACCTGGCCATAATGGTGGTAGTTGGAGTCTTGACTATCAGGAAAGTACGGGCATTCTGGCTTCTTGCGGAAAAGACGCCACGGTTAAGCTATGGGATCCTTCTACTGGTGATCTACTCAATACCCTGACAGGTCATTCCGGCTGGATATTATCAGTTGATTTTCACCCAAATCAGGATTTAGTTGCATCATCAGGCTTAGATAAGTCAATTCGCATATGGAATAGCCAAACCGGAGAACAGGTTGATAAATTGACTGGTCATACAAATAATGTAGGTTTTGTTAAATTTAGTCCGGATGGTTTATATTTGGCCTCGGGAGCCGACGATTACACAGTGCGGCTTTGGAATGTTTCCGATGGTTCAGAAATATGGAAGATATCCGCAGGGCAGGGATGGGTAAATGGTGTTAATTTCAATCCCAATGGTGACCTTTTATTAACTTGTGGGCATAATGGTTCAGTAGTTTTGCGTAAAACAACAAATGGTGAAGAGATTGTTCGTTTTAACGATCATATCGTATCTGTCTTGCGAGGAAGCTTCAACCCCAGAGGGACACTATTTGCGACAGCCGGCTGGGATAGGACTGTTCGCGTATGGGGAATAAATAATCTTATCGACACAGATAATGATGGTGTGCCGGATGGTTGTGACAGATGTGATGATTATGATGATCATGAAGATGCCGATATGGATTTGATTCCCGATGGCTGCGACAATTGTATCGATTATGCTAATCCCGATCAGGAAGATTTCGACGAAGATAATGTCGGTGACAGTTGCGATAACTGTCTTGATGTCGTCAATCCGGATCAAGACGACAGTGATGATGACGGCATTGGTGATGCCTGCGATTATATTTGCGGTGATGCGAATGATGACGGCCAATCCAACGTAGGTGATGCCGTCTTCATTATTAGTCATGTCTTCAAAGGCGGTCCAGCACCCGACCCCATCGAAGCCGGGGATGCCAATTGTGACGGCCAATGCAACGTCGGGGATGCCGTATATCTAATCAATCATGTCTTCAAAGGCGGTCCTCCGCCATGCCAATTGTGCTTATAGAGTTGT
>JBDREQ010000005.1:0-21581 GCA_043819555.1 Candidatus Zixiibacteriota bacterium
ATTTGGCTACACTTACTGATGATCGCTTCTTCAAACTCATTTGCGCTTATAATAACACTCCAAGGAAATGTCTGGACTTTCGAACCCCAGCTGAGTTATTTGGAGATAAACTGTTGCACTTCAAATGTGAATCCACCTGCCAGCGTGCACTGGAATGACCACCCAAATATCTTCTCGATAAAAATTAAGGAAATGGGTCTGGACTCCCGTTCCCTAAAATAGATTTTATTAGAATAGCGGTGTGGGGGCCGTTTTGGGGACGACCCCCAGGTAACCAATGAGCGCAGGTATCATCCAGAAAGAGCTCCCAGCCAATGCTCCTTGGATGATTTTTAATAAATTTCCCCTAAACAGACATTACTGCTGTCCCTGAGTATTCTTATTATCAATGACAAATCTCACGACATACGAAATCCAAACCTCGGTCGGTTCGAGATTTTGAATCGCAGGGCGATATCGACATTTATAGGCGGCCTTCACAGCGGCTTCTTCAAAACCCATATTAGGCCGAGTACAGTGCTTTGCCTGAGCTTTTTTAACGTTTCCGTTAACGTCAATGAAGGCCTGTATAATTACTTTTGCCGTAAATCCTCCCTCCAATGCCAAACGAGGATAGACCGGCTCTTCCTCATAAATCTGCACCGGCTGTACTTCAACCGGCTTAAACTTATCGGGCATTATCGCATAAGCGCTGTCGGGAATATCAATGATAAGTTCATTTCCCTGGCCTTCTTCGTAACGAAATGTCGGAACGTTGAATTCGTACTTTTCCAGGCGAGTTGCAATCACAATGTCTTCATCAATAACTTCTTCATCATCGACAGCGGCAGGTACACCAACTTTGGGAGCGACGACTTTCGGCTTATCGATATTAATTTGCGGAGGTTTGGTGTCCAGCGATGGAGGAGGACCCAATTCCATAAAAGTTTTAATTTGTATGATATCTTTCGGTTCAACAACATCATAAGTCACAGTCTTGTACAACCATATCCCAAAGCCAATCAAAATGGTCAGAAATAAAGTTGAGAGATTACCCAGCATCATATTACGCTGATATGTCGACTTTAACTCAAACGCCCCGTATGGTATTCTAGTAATATGCGGCATAATCATTCACCTCCCCTCATATTTTGCTCAATCACATTTCCAATTGCATGATGCAATTGGAGATTAATTTCAGCTTTTTCATTTTGATATTGAATATCCGGCGTGGACATTGCTGTTCGATACGGATTCATGTAATGTATAAATATCGCCGCCCCCCCGGCAAAAATAAATATACAGCCAAAGACGACGCCAAGTAATGATCCCATAATCCATTGACGAGGCTGGAATGAATAAGCGCTTTTGTTGCGGTATTGTGAGGTTGGGGGATTATGCAAATTAACTGAAAAAAGACTCATATCTCCCTCCTGACACAAAGGATTTAACAGTACTTGCACTGCGATATTGTCCGAGCCTTTTTTCTCGATATTTGTCAGTATTAGCCGATTGTCATTGTGTATCTCATATCGGTATTCGCCAGAGATACAGTCGAATTCCTCTTTATATCATTTTTGATACTCGATGCTTCGGGCCTATGGATTACAATTGTAACTGAAACAATCATGGCAAACACCATCAGCGCCAGAATAGCTGCCAAAACAAATTCCCGAAACCAGTCCTGCCTCCAATGGAACGCTATTATTTCTCGGGTGGTTGAGAGCCTTTCGATTGAAGAGTGAACTTCCGCATTCTCACAATTCATTTTCCATCCCTTCTTTTTGGCGGCAATCATACCGCGCATTACGCCTGTTTTCTCGGATTAATGAACCTGAATCATCCCGGTCAGACCGGGAGACGGAAAATTATGCGCTGCTTAAATTGTGAGGTAAAGACGATGTCAAGCGTCTTTGGCGGGGATTTTTTATGGAGAGAGTGTTTTATTATTTCACTCTCTCAAAATCAAAAGTATCAATTACATCGTAAAGTCGACCACGTATGAGATCCAGCAGCCAATTGGAGCTCCGTTTTGAATGGCCGGCCGATATAAACATTTATACGCGGCTTTTACAGCTGCTTCTTCAAAGCCCATATTGGGTCTCGTACATTGTTTTGCTTGAGCCTTTTTTACATTACCATTTTTGTCGACGAATGCCTCAATCACTACTTTTGCGGTAAAACCGCCTTCCTGGGCCAAACGAGGGTATTCCGGAATTTCCTCATAGGTCTGCACCGGATATACTTCAACCGCGACAAACTCATCGGGCGATGGCATGTAGTCTTCTTCGGGAATATCAATGACAAGATCAGAGCCTTCGCCTTCTTCGCCAAAGACAGGCGCGTTTATCTCCTGCAATTCATCACGCGATGCAATTACGATATCTTCATCGATGACTTCATCGTCATCGACCGCGGTCGGAATTCCGACCGTGGGAGCGGCGATTTTCGGTTTATCGATATTAATTTGCGGAGGTTTGGCCGCCAGCGACGGAGGCGCGCCCAATTCCGCGATCGTTTTAATGCGAATGACGTTGGTCGCTTCCATATCCTCATAGGTAATGATCCGATAAATCCAAACTCCAAAACCAATTACAATAGTCAAGGCAATGGTTGAAAGAGTGCCCAGCATCATATTGCGCTGATAGCATGATTTTAATTCAAACGCGCCGTAGGGAGTAGCCATTGAATTTGCCATTTTATTCACCTCCCCCAAGAACTTTTTCAACCATTCGCGTATCGCGGTTTTCCCATGGAGCCTGGGCATAGCGATACGAAAATCGCCTGGACCTGAACTCTTCTGCCCGTTCATGATCAGGATCATTAAAGTCCCTAATGGATACGTCGAGTTCTTTGGCCGTCGCAGCATTAAATGATCGTTCGATCAAATCGATTTCATCCAGGATATCGACAAAAGCACTGTAACGGGCATCTTCCTGGATGATAATCAGCGTATTGAGCTTAGCGTTTTCTTTGTTCTTATCGACCAGTAACGTTCTCAGGGAATCGCTTCTCATAGGGGTTGGTAAATCCCGTCCGATAGCCCAGTAGAAATTATTCTTGCCGTCAATCCGAATAGTCAGAAGATTACTATCTTTTATTTTAATTTCCTCTTTCGTGTCTTCTATGGGAGGCAGGTTGATTTCCATTGCCTGCGGCATGGAGAATACAGTCGTAACCATATAAAAAATCAAGAGGAGAAATGCGATATCAACCATCGGCGTCATATCGATACGAATAGCAAGACGTCGTTTGGGACGCCTGAGACCTCCGCCTTTTGCTTTTTGCGGTCGATCGCCTACAGGTGCTCCACCCATTTAAATCACCACCTTTAAAAAACTGTTTTCATAAATAATCCCGGACATCATATTTCAGACTCCAATTTGGTTATAATCTGGAATCGTGGCAGATGCTGTTCCTGAAGCGTTTTCATAATCTCCTCCATCGTCCCGAAACTCGATTCCTTATCCGCCTTAATCACCAAAAACGCCCTGGGATTTCTAACACGGGCTTCGTTAATATAGCTTCCAACATCACTTGAAGTCACCTCGAAATATTGCCTAATCGGCTGCGAAATTTCCCTGTTATCAATTGTCACCATCCGTTTAATGATATAATCGACGAAAATCGAATCGTCGGAAGTAACAGTGACATTTATAATGTCTCTGTCCGGTAAAGAAACCATCGAATGCGATGACGGCAAATCCACCTTCTTCTTCTCCGGAGGTTTAAACTGAGTAGTTGACATATAAAAAATGAGAAGCAGAAAGGCGATGTCAACCATCGGAGTCATATCGATGAGGATGCTAATCCGCCGTTTCTTCTTTATCTTCATTTATTATGCTCCCTGGCTTTCAACATCTGAAGAATCTCATAACTGGCTTCATCAGTGGTATAGTTGAAAGCATCAACTTTATTAACAAAAAAATTGTAGAAAAAGATTCCCAAAATACCGGAAGCTAACCCACCGGCTGTATTAACCAACGCTTCGGAAATCCCGCGGGCCAATGCCTGAGCGTCAATAACGCCTCCGGCAGTGTGGCCGGTTGCGGCAAAAGCACGAATCATTCCGATTGTAGTTCCCAGAAGTCCG
This sequence comes from Candidatus Zixiibacteriota bacterium, assembly GCA_043819555.1. GTDB lineage: Bacteria > Zixibacteria > MSB-5A5 > GN15 > JAAZOE01 > JAZGGI01. Next base: position 4,073 of record JBDREQ010000005.1, read on the forward strand.
ACCATAGTAGCAATTGATGCAATCGTCGAAAGAGCGATCAAGTTGCGTTCCAGGAGCGGTCCCTCAAGAGCATTGGCTTCTTCGATGGCCGCTTGCGTTGCCGCGATTTTCTTATCAGTATCCATCGACCCATCTTCTTTGATGCGCATGTACCGTTCAATCCCGGCGCGAAGAACGTTGGCTGTTGTGCCCCGCTGTTTATCGCAGGCAGCCAAAGCTGATTCATAATCATTGCTCTGAAGGTGGCCGATTAAATTTTTGAAATACACCTGAACCGAACTTTTTCCTTTGGCCACTTTTAACGACATGAATCGTTCTACAACAAATGCCAAAAGCATCAGTAGAATCGCAATCAAAATAACAACCAGAGGTCCCCCCTCATATAAAGTATGCAAAATCGATCCGGTTTCCGCGTTCTTGAAAATTACGCCCCATAATACACCGCCCACAGCAAACGAGATTATGGTATTGAGGGTTACAAAAATAGTTTGTTTCACAGCTACAATTCCTCCACCTTATATTTACGTTTCACAACTTAAATTTCTTTACCTTTTAGGGCTAATATCAAAAAAGCGCCCAAAGCCACAAACATGCCGCCGGAAGTTAATCCGATAAAGGACATTACTGAATAAGAATCGCCTACCTGCGCCACCTTATCCGATGGATCAAATCCATACGGAGCGCCGATAAATGACAAAACCAGCATCCCCAGCCAGATAAGCACCGGAATCCAGTTGTATTTCAGAGTATTCTTTAAATGAAGAGCAAACGCGTCGGCATCTTTGATTTTGACTCCAAACAGCAAATACAAATTGTACGCGCCCATTCCGACACAAGATAATATGAATAGGATCATTAGAATGCCGCTCAGGATCAGAATAAAGCCGCTTGAAAAAACATAAGAACCAAAAGTTCCTGCCGAAATTAAAGCCCCGATTCCAGTTATCGAGCGCCGGTCATAGCTAACCTCGGTAACTGTCGTCATATTGGCCGGAATAGTGCCCTCCTCGGTCATCGTCGCCAAAAGATTTTCAATAGATGTCGTAGAATCAGCTTGTGCCACAACTTTCTCGGCACGCTCTTCATCAGTAAGCGTTTCAACCTTATCCGAAACCTTCTGAGCGGCTTCGGCGATTACTGCCGAATCGGTCAAAGCCTCTGTCGCTGCTACATCGGCCGCAGTATTTGCGGTAACAATTGGTACAAGACTCGTCTTCACAATCTCAAAATACCCCGAAAACCACGGTAAGAATATTGCCAAAACCAAAATCAGTGACACTGCCGCCAAAAACATTTTTTCAAAATTCGAAACCCTGACTTCAAGTAAGGTGCAGTCATCCCTTACTTCACCCTGGCTCTGTCCGAATTTGGCCATTACTTTCTCAATAATCGATTTGCGTTCTTCATCCGATTTGAAAATGTCTCCCGCTTTTCCCGGAAACACGTCAAATCCGATATATTTAAACCGCTCATCGGAACTATCATACGGTTGTTTTTTCTTATCACCGTCAGTCATAAAATCTCCCGTAAAAGCAACTCCAACAACTTAACTATATATCAAAATTCAAACTCGGTATCCGACTTGCCTTGTTTGGCGTCGGCATTCCCCGGTTCGCATTTCAAAACTTTATTATACCAGTCAAATGCATCCTTAAAAAATGGACGCGATTCCTCTTTTTTATCTTTTTCCAGCAAATCGGCGGCATGGAGATGGTAACCCTGGGCAACATAAAGCATAACATTGGCGCTGCCGCAATTGTCCATGCCCTTTTCCTTGAAACAATTTAATGCTCGCTTAAAATATCCTATGGCTTTCAAATAGTTGGTATAGCATTCGGCGCCAAAATATGAAAACCCAAGGGTAATCAAAGCCTCGCAATTGGTGGTATCCAAAGCATATGCCTTTTCAGTCCACAGTATTCCGTTTTCACAGTCCCCCAACTGGCGTATATAAGTATCCGATATAAGCAAATAGGCTCGAGTTTTGGTAGAATCCAACTCAACCACTTTAAGTAAATAATCTACCGATTTTCCCCAGTCTTCAAGCTGCAACGTGCAATAAGAGGCATTAAGATATATACCGGCATCGTCCGGACCGATATCAATACGGCGGTCATAATAAATAAGAGCATCGGCGTATTCCTTAATTTGATGAAATGAAATCGCCGCCGAAACCGCATATCTTGAATTTTCCGGTTCAAGTTCACTGGCCTTAACATAATAACTGGCCGCACTGGCATAATCATCCAGAGCCTTATAAGCATCCGCAATCCTACGATTCAAATCGGCATCCGGCTCCCATTCGGAATCCTGCCCTTTCATCCATTCTATATGCTTAATTAAATTATCGATGCCGACCTGGTATTGTTCCAATGCAATTTTGGAACGGCCAAGATAAAGATAAATATTGCTGGGTACGTCACCGATGGAAAGAACGTAACTGAGAGCCGAATCGGCCGATTCATAACCGCCCAGGTTAAAATAAGCTCGGCCAATATTAAAAAAGACTTCGCCATCGGTGCTGTCGTTCGATAATTCCAGGAATTTCCTGTAAGAGCCGATCGTTTCAGTAAATCTCTGTTTTTTCGTCCCCTGATCGCGTGCTGACAAACCTGCCATGATATATAGTTTGCCTGCTTCTTTCCAGGCATAAGCATAGGTCGTGTCCCGGCTGAGTACAATGCTCAATTGATTCAGGGCCTCGGTATATTGGTTTTGAACCATGTATGCGCGAGCCAGTCGAAAATACACGTCAAGATTGGTTGTATCCATTTCAATAACTTGATTATACTCATTAATGGCTAAAGGATATATTTTCGAAAAATAATTGGCATCGCCAAGATTGACATGAAATTCCGCCTGATCCGGACCGATCTGGATTGCTTTACGGAATTCAATATCGGCCTTGGTATATTCTTCCCGCTCCATAAATACCAATCCCAGGCCGTTATGAAACCATGATTTTTCTTCCTTGGCCTTATTTATCCCCTTATTAAAGTCCTTTTCAGCATCATTTATTTTGCCTTGCTTCAGCAATACTGAGCCCTTTAAATATAGGGCCTCATATAATTTCGATTTTTTATCCAGAGTAATCTCAAATTGCTCTAGAGCTTCCTCAAATTTACCCCGGGCATTAAATATTTTTCCTTTTAATAGATAATTGTAGGCATATGAGGGATCAGTCCTTATAGCGCCATCAAGTGATATCAAAGCCTGGGCCGTGTCAGAATTATCTAATGCTGTCAAAATTTGGGGATCAATTTCCTCGGCAAAAATGGTCGAAGAAAATACCCCCACCATAATTATTAATATACAAATCCATCTTGATGTTTTAATAAAAGCCATTGTTCGCTCAAACCCTTTCAATTCAAAAGAAATCGAGAGTTCCATAATACAAAATACGCTTCTTATGTCAAGCTGTTTTTCAAGAGTCATTATCCTGACCAACTTCCTCAACCAATTCATGCAAACTCTCATTTTCTTTTCCCCTTATTTGCTTAAAAGCGATTATTGATTGTCCCATTCGAGCCACAAAATAAAGGCTTACGAAAATGCCAATCACCCAGCGAAATGAATCACCCAATGAACCGGGATAATAAATCGCTATGGCCATCCCGCCAATAAACATGACAAATGCCGAAAACATGTTTATTGCAATTTGTAAACCGCTGGTCGCCATATTATTTATACCATCAATAATACAATTAAGAACAACAATTCTTCCCGGCAAAAGTTTGAATAATATGAATTTAACGAATCAAAACCCGTGCCATCAAACAGGATTGTATAAAATTTTTATCTTGTTGTTAATCAGCGAGTTATTAATTCTGCTCCAAGCTTGAAATTACCCGTTTCAATGCTTTTATCGTCGGATTCCCCGACGATAACAATCATCAACCAAACTATTCTATTACAACATCTTACGATTCGCAATATTTGCGGAATTACTCCAGCCATTCGGCATTACATACGATTTTTTTCTCGAAGCCTATCTCAATCATTATTTTACCGCGATATCCCTCAAAATCTCCTTTTGTATTAACAGCAGGATACCAGGTAAACCTTGACATGATTTCTGAAATATTTTCTTTTAGTTTATCAGAGACACTAGAAGGTGAAAAATTTATCGTATTCCCATCCTGATTAATATAGATTATGCCTGATGCTCCGCCAAATGCGTTTTTAGTCAGACTGCTGGCGTTTTTATATCCCAGGGGAAAATTTCTCGGGATTGGAAAGAGGCTAATATCATCGGGATTTAGGCTGAGTGTCATAAAATATTTTTCTGCATGTGTCATATCTCCAGAACTGTCAATGGATTCAGTTGGTGAATAAGGATAGTCTATATTATCAAAAAACCTGAAGACAAAAAGAAAATCAGACGCAATCGCTGTACCATTGATTGATGCCGGTGTGAATTCGGAATTTATCAAAGCTGTCAATACCGAATGCGTACCCTTATCCATCCCTGAAAACGGGAAGGATACATCAATTAATTCTCCCATTTCATCTATTATAATTCGAGCTGCGACTATTTCATATTGGCCGCTTTTGCGGGACGGATCGACACGAAATTTCATCGGCGGTATTTTTTTTGCTTCAGGCAAGACGATAGTATTTAATCTCAAAAATTCATAGGCCAAATCTCTATCGTATTTGTACCCGGATTCGGTTTCATTATCCTGGAGTACAAAAGGCAGCTGGAGATCGATTGAGCCATTCACGAAAAACTCATAGCCAAATATTACTTTGATGGGAACACTTATTGGCTCTCCCAATTTTCTACCTATGGTAAACTGGAATTGGATTTTTTTGAGTTTCTTTTTCACCGATTCAATCCAGCGCAAAGAATCCGGGGAAAAATTTATCTCCTGGACCTTACCCTTTCCATCAATACTGAGAATGGCTTTGATTTCAGACTGCGAAAATCGTTTTTTAGATATTTTGTGATCCAGTTTTATTTGCGGAATCTCTTTGGGGTAAGGCAAAGAAATTCCTAAATAGTTATGAAACGAACCTATATTGGAAGCCGATCCAATATTCGTTCCCAAACCCAAACAGATAATAATTAAAGCCGGGAAAATCCAATTTCTAACCATCTTAAGAAGTTATACTCAGAAAAGAAAATAGTAAACAAAAAATTTAGGCGTCTTCCGAGGAAATATTAAAAAATCCGCCAATTTTACCATATAAAAGTGAAAATTTTGACCTAATTTTTTTTTTGAAATATAAATGCGTATTGAATGAAATTATTATAAATTGTGCTGTTTCAGCCTAATCCGGACACAGGGGTGCAATTGGCTGATCGAGCTGCACCACGAAAATCCGGCGCTGATAAATCCACGTACCGCCGCCAGATTTGTATTTCATAAGGCATTCCCACCCATGTTAATAACATAATTTCATGCGTGGGAGACTCAAACTTGGGTTCGATGTGTTAGATGGATACAGTGGTAAAAGTGGCAAAGGTTTGACAGGGAAAGAGCATAAAGCCGAGACATGCGAAGCCAATGATTTAATGATTTATCCATTGTGAGCATGGACTGACGATTTCGTTTTTTTTGCTTGTCGCCAAATTATTAGGAATATCTTCAGAGAAATATCATATTGGCTGGTAATTCCCACGGGCAAACTTATATGTTTATTCGCGACATCGGCCAAATACTTATTTAATCAAAGACTGGCTCTCAATTACCTTTTATGGCATTGAATACATAAATCCATAGCCGGATCAAGCGGAAGATAGTTTTCAAAATTAGCGCCATGGAGTTTGTGGCAACTAAGACAGGTCAGCTGCTTCTGAGTTCGGGGATCTGTTATATTGCCTCCCGCTGGATGTGATACCTTATGTGCTGAAACATGACAAGTCGGGCACAAATTCATGCCATCGGCGTTCAAGTATCGGTCATTATCAGAACCATGCGGAGAATGGCAATTGGAACAATCCATACTATTATGCGTGATATATTCGGATTTCTTTTTGACCGAAAACTCCGGACCGGAAAAATGACAGCCCATGCATAATTCGGATTGCCCGCTTGCCAGTAGGGATTTTCCTGAAGATGAATGCGGATTGTGACAATAAAGACATGATTTTTCGGTATTGAGGTTATGGGTATATTTTATATCGACTTTCGTTCCAATAGAGGAATGACATTTTCTACATATAGTTTTGACATCGGAAACTAACTCAAAACTGGATTTCCCTTCAGAAGTTTTATGACAAATTTCACATTTATTGTTTTTGAAAGGAGCATGTTGATTTTCCATTAATAGGTTCCCGGTGGATGTTGCATGGGGATCATGACAAGTCATGCAATTAGCCTTTGACATATTATAACCCTTATGCCGGGTATTGAAACTTTCATCCCGATCATGGCAATCAAAACAGATAAAGGGAATGTCACCGACTAACAATTTTGGATTATTTGAATTGTGAGGCTGGTGACAGACCTGGCAATCCCCATCTTCCACTGGTGAATGCACTACCGCCCTATTTTTCCACTCGGCCACATTAGTATGGCAATTCGCGCAAAGCTCAGTTGTGGGAGAAATAAGTTGACTGGTAAAACCGGAGGCATGAGGATTGTGGCAAAGAGTGCAATCTCCTTCTCGAACCGGGCCATGAATCGATCCACCTTCCGCCATATGCCCAATTTCTTCGTGGCAATTCATACAAATGATTTGATTATCGTCATTAAGAAGCGAAGCGTGCTGGGAGGCATGGGGGTTGTGGCACGATGAACACTTACCGTTCGCGAAAGCAGTATGCTGATGCTTTTTGCCCAATAAATCTTCGATTTCTGAGTGGCAAACCAGGCACACCGAAGGCTCATCGACAACAACATTTGCCGCTGATATCGGACTTATCAGGACAAGCAAGAGTATTATTCCGCTAAGGTATGTTCGGGTTTTCATTGTTCATCCCCCTGCTTTTCGGTATCGACTTTGGTGTGGCAGATACTGCAATCTCCTCCCTCAAAAGGATCGTGCGAATTGGCCCTCATTAATGCACCCTTGGCTGAGGCATGAGGATCGTGACATTTGCGGCAATCGATTTGATCACCGCTCAATCCGAGATGCCTGGATTTAAATCCGGAATCTTCCCCATCGTGACAATCCAAACATAACGCCGGAATACCGGAATTCAACAGGCTTTCATGTGCCGCGGTGTGGGACGAGTGGCATCCAAGGCATTCTCCCCTCCCGACCGGTGCATGGGGCGGACCGGAGGCAAGAAGAGTTTTCAATTCGGTGTGGCATGACAAACACAATTGATCCTCTTTATCAAGCAATAGCGATGGCAATTTGGCATAATGGGGATTGTGGCATTTTATACATTCACCGTTGATCACGGGCTGATGAGCGCTGACCAGAGTTTCCGGATTGCCTCTTATATCGTCATGGCAGTCAGAACATAAGGCATTAAGATCCTGTGCCAAAAGTCCATTGAAATCAGAAGAATGAGGCTGATGACACTGATCACAGGCATGATCTTCGAAGGGGGGATGAATAGTGTAATCATCGGAAGAAACCGCCAATCCTTCATGACAAGTGAAACAAAGTTCATTGCGGTCATCCCGCAACATAAATTCCCGGCTTGAAGTATGAGGATCATGACAGGCAATGCATCGGCCAGCTTTCAAAGGAACATGAACGTCTTTCTGCACCATCCAATCGTTAATTTCATTGTGGCACTCGCCGCAGAGAACAAGCCCTTTGCCTTTTGTCAGTTTATTTTCATCGGAACCATGAGGAAGGTGGCAATCAAGACAAGTCCCATCGGCAAAGGGGAAATGCGCGTGTTCAGGTGATTGATTTGCCTTCCAATCGGCATGGCATTTGTCGCATAGCTCGCTTATTTTCCCCGCAATGAGTTTTTTATTCTTCTCTCCGTGACCGTTATGACAAAGAGTACAATCTTCCATAGCCGGCTTATGGGTGGACGCCTTAACCAGTTCCGGGGCAATATCACCGTGACATTCCAGACAAAGTTGTTGCGGACGCCTGGTCAAAAGCGCCTTGTTCGGGGAACCGTGAGGGGCATGGCATTCAAGACATTTGCCAGCCGCGACCGGGTCATGGACATCATCTCCCCCCATATCAGACTCATCATGACACGTCAAACACAAATCGCCGCCTTCAATTTGTACTCCAAAGGGATTTGAATCATCCGCATCGTTGTGACAACTCTCGCAATCGCCATCCGTCATAGGTGAATGAGCCGAAATTGTGAATAAACCGGGTTCGTTAGATGAATGGGCCGAGTGGCATGAAGAGCAATCCATTTCGGCGACCGGATACCCGGCATGGGATTTCCGTAAATTTTCAGACTTAATATCATGACAATCACCGCATAATTCCAATTGAGGTTTTAATAATAAATGCTCATTAGATGCTGAATGAGGATCATGGCAGGCGAAACAGCCTTCTTCAAGCGGTTTATGTCGATGCTCCCGTTCGAAATCGGCGCGATTATGGCAGGCAAAGCACAAATCAGGCATGGCTTCGGTCAATAATGCCGAACCTTCACCGGCGTGGGGATTGTGGCAAGCAACGCAATTGCCGTCTTTAACCGGTTGGTGCACAACGGGGAGATCAGGACCGAGTTTGGATTTTTCATGACACTCAAAACACAGTGTCTGACCCGGGGTTTTTAGACGCAGCATACCGACCAGTCCATGGGGTTTATGACATGATAAGCATTCCTCTTTTTCAAACGGCTGATGACTGTCAGAACCTTTAAAGTCATCCGCCTTATGGCATTCGAGGCATTTGCCTTTTGAAGAAAATCGTTGGCCGCGCTTCACCTGGGCCGAAACCTCTTCAACACTTAATACTAATATCAAGGCATTGATTATACCAATTAATAACATCAATCTAATAAAAAGAGATTTTAGTATCATAGCCTTCACTTCAGATCCTTTTAATAATAATTTCCCTGTTCCCCATATCTAAAACATTGAATCAAAGTACTCACTAAGCGCTTCTTTGTTATACTCTATCTGAGAATTTTCCTTGATAATATCCAACGTTTCATCGAGCATTTCTTTAAACATGCGCTGAAACATTACTTTTCGAATTTCCATTTCCACATCGGCCAGCGCCTTCACTCGTCCAGCTCTTCGAGAGATGACATTGAAAATAATAAATCCTTCAGCGGTTTTGTACAATCCGCTCGATTGCCCCGGCATGAGATTTATAATTTCGGCTCTTACAGAAGCCGGAAATCTATCAATGGTAATCCATTCATGCCCTTCCGTTTCCCGTTGCTGTGTCTTTTCGTATTGAGATTTCAAGAACTTAAAATCAGCGCCGTCTTGCAGGCGCCGAGATACTTCCTCAGCAGTGGACGAATCGGCGATTTCAATTCTATTGATCTGAAATTGTACCGATTCCCGAAAGTCGTCCTGATGAGAGGAATAATATTCTTCAAATTCGCCATGATTAAATTTTATCTTTGGAAAAACCATTTCTCCCAGATAATGATCAACCAGGGCACTATCAAGACTTTGTTCATATAACGCAGTGACTATATGATTATCGAGATAGCCACCCTCTTTAGCCGCGGCGGCAAGCAGCAACTCTTCACGCATATCTTCAATGCCCGCATTCATGTTGTACTCAAAGGATTGGTCTCCGGCTGACATGGCCGAGCGCGAAACGGACCTTCGCAAATCCTGTTCAGTCATTTCAACCCGACCGTCAATCCGCATTGCGACCGAATCAGATCCATTCATAAATTCCTGAGTAAAAAGAGATGACGAGTCTTCAATAATGTCTCGTATCATTGCGGAATCCATTTCAATGCTGTAGTCAAGAGCGAGGTCTTTCAGGAAAGAGCTCCAGGATTTTTCTCTTTTTTCGCTGATTTGGATTCCTTTAATTTTCCTTTTTAAAGTTTCCAGTTCCGATTCATCGGAAGATACCGACTTCTCCAATCGTAAAAATGCAAAAACTCTGCGATATGAAAAAACGGGAGACAGTTCTCCGGGGGATAGTTTTTGGGCCTGACTTCTGAGCGCTTCTTCGACATCGGCGTAGTATTTGAGTTTGTGCAGCCCCCCCTGGTATTTATACATATCAAGAGATAACCCTGACGCAATACTGTCCATATCAGCCCCATCCTGCACCATTTGATGAATTTTCTCGGCATCATCTTTTAATTGTATAGAAATGGTCCGGATCTGCATCTTAAAATAATTTTTCCGGAAGAATTCTAATATTTCTTCTTCTCCAATTGAATCATTTGGCTGATAATTGTCACTGACATATTTACTAATTGCATTTTTGAGTCGGCTTTTTTCCAACTCCAAATGAAGGTTTTCATTTTCATCCAGTCCCAGCGCGTATGCTTCTTGTACTATCAAACGGTCGTTGACCAATTTGGTGAAAAGCTGCCGATAATTGAAACCTTCTCTTTCTTTACTATCTTTTCCGGAATGCGATTGCACAATTTCCCGATCAAGCGAACTGGAATAAATGGTATCTCCGTTCACGACCGCCAAAACCTGGTCGTTTAGTGCGGATATGTCTTTAGTTTCACTCTGGCCATGAGCATATGGGGAAATCATCAAAACAGCAATTGCTATAAAAATCACATTCCAGCTGTGGTTCCAGTTTTTAATAGTTTCAAATCGCATGGACTAATTTACCTGTTTTGTATCCCACTTTTTTAAACCAGAATCCAGTTTATCAAGCAGTTTACTTAATGCCGCGCTGATAAGCTTGCCATCAGAATAGTTTTTCTTTGCACCCAATAATGTCTCTGAATTACTTCCGGACATGGTCAGGTCATAAGCCGCGATTATATATCCTGTTTTTGAACACAGATAGCGCCCGCTGAGTTCAATCACCGGTCCCGGACCTCCAGTAGTGCCGCTTCCCGGCTGGAAAAAATTCACACTTCCGGTGAGCAGTAAATCAGCTCCAAGCTCATTATTAATCTTCTCAGCCAATTTTATATCAATTCCTCCGCGCGGCATTTTTTGGTTTTGACGGAAAAAAGATTCAACCAGGCTTGGCTCAATCACTCGATATTCTTTGCGAACTAATTCCGATATTACTCTTACCGATGCGATATCGCCGGCATATTGGGATGATGATAAATTATCAAAAGGTACAACGGCAATTTTTAATGAATGAGGCGGATCGGATATTGCTCCGCCATCAGAAACCTGAGGGATGGTAAAATCCTCAAATAATCGGTCGATCAATTTGTCCATAAGCGTATCGACCGAAACAATTCGGCCTAGATCAAACAAGCCGCCAAATCCACTACCCTCGGCCCCGATTGATTTTGCCCAGATAATTATTTGATCATCAGTTCGCATTAAGCGCAGAGAGATACCCAATTCAGGGTTTTCATCATCTCGATACTTATCGATTGACCCAAGAAGCAGGAGATGAACGTCCAGTTCTTTTTCAATGGCACGTATATCAAGAGATGATAATGCGCCGGGAATACGAATGCGGTTATTTCTCAGAGTGTTTCTCAGATCAAGAGAGTCGACAACGTTTATATCTTTTTGGCTGCAATACCCGTAAAATTTTTCGGTTATTACCCGTTTGGCCTCATTTGTTTCCGCATAATTGGCCAAAGGCAGGATCGCTATTTTGGGCCTTGATGCCTCGACTTCATCATTTATTGGGTCAGGCGATTTTTCACCGAAAGCGCAAGGTGTCATCACAAGATATATTAATAAAAAAAACATCGCGAGACCGATATATCTGATTTTTATATCCATAAATCTACTTAATCAGTGTTCGCAGAATACTTGAGACGCAATCTCTAATCGCCTGGCTTTGCGATTTTCCTCCGGTTCCAAATAAAGAGGACCAGAATCCCCTACCGCCGGAATTTTGTGTGGCCGACCAGACTATCTCACCGGATTCAGTCTCGACCATTCGCACTACCAGAGTCACTGAATTAGTTACTGCATTCCCGCTCCTGGTTGAAGCTAATTCATTTACTGCTCCCAGAAAAAGTCCCTGAACTTTTAGTTCTGTTCCAATAGAAATAATCTGTTCTTTGGTCAGGTTACTGGTGCGAACGATACCATGTTTTTCAAGAACGCGACTGACCTCCCCCGGTTCAACTACGTCAAAGGCTTTGCTGGAAAGAAGTTCGGTTAGAAATACATGAGTTACTCGAGCGCCCGCTCCCTGTTCTTTTGACAGATTATCAAAAGGAATTATCGCCACGCGTTCTACAAAATTAAAAGTAAATTCGGGGTGCAAAAAAACTGTCGCGCGATTGCCGGCGCACCCCCCCAAAAGCCCCCCCGCCACTATTATTGCTATTAATGTTGTTGCCAAGTACTTCATTTATGCATCCTGATATATCTTAAAACCCGGACCGTAATCCAAACTGGAGCGACGTCACACGGGATCTGTCAATCTGTGGAAACTTGCTGTTGGTGTAATTTACGTTCAATGCAGTTCGTTTGCCAAGTAAATAATTTAAATGGATATTCCGCTGCAAGGTTTGAGCATTTATTTCATCGTCATTTAGTGTGATCAAACCTCCTATGGATATACGGGGAGTTACATTCCAACTTAGATTGAATTCATAAAACGTATTTTGGTGGGTGTTATCGGTGTTAAGTATTAATGAACCGCGCATTAATATTGTTTGCGTTGCGCGTAAATCCATGCTGGTTGTCAATTGACGCCGTATTCTACTGTCATTGTCGGATTGGCCATGGCTTGTTTGGTACAGCAGCCCAGTAACTACATCAAGGGCTTGACTTAAATTACTATTGACCATTAAACGGTAGGTCCAACTGTCAATATGAATCTTAGAATCATAGCTATTGTTTCTGCTATATCCGGCCTCGCCGGATAAATTGAGGCCCGGCAATAATTGTCCATTCGATTTAAATGAAAGATTATTTGTTTCTTGAACAGTCGCCTGATCAACCGACGTAAGCCTCGAAAAAGCACCGAGTGACAGTTTAAGGGTGGAAAAAGGATTATACGCCAAGCTATATGAAAAACTGCTATTGCCGTTGCGTACACCGCCGGTTTTGAATTTTGATACCCCCGCCTGATATCTTATCCCATGCTTTACATTTGAGGATATTTTGTGGCTGGTTGATGCCGCATAATATATCTGGCTTCGGCTGTTCACGAAATCGCCGCGGGGCTGGTAATTCCAGGAAAATTCGATGGAAGATTCGACGTTTTTTGAAAACATGTAGGTACTTGAGATTTCGGTCCGATGAGACGTTTGTTTCCTGGTATCCTTGCTCATATCGGCCGATTCCTCCAGGACCTGGATTTCAGTAACATAAACGTTAACCGCGTCGTTAATTCCGTAATTAACGGCTTTAATATAGCGCGAATGCGCGGTCGGCGAAAATACCTCATATCGGCCGTAACTACTGTTGAAGCTGCTTGCAACATCGGAAACCTTGGTCCATATCAGGTTATCTGAAGAGGTGTAAACATCCCAGTAAATCAATGGTCCCGAAGGCGCATCCGTATAAATATATATCGCATCTATGCCATAATCAAAACCGAGATCAACACCGATATTTTGATTTGCATTCCCTTCGCCAATATTAATTGGAGGCTCCGTTGGTTGAGTAATATCACCGTCGGACAGAGCCTCTATATCTGTCAATTCTCCCTGATCGGGAGTTTGATCATAAGCATATAATGCTGAAGCAAAATGAATTTCTTTATAAACAGGGGCCGCGAAATCTTGTTGTGTTGACCGCATTCGATGCGAGAGATTATATCCCGAATTCAGTCGAAGTTTTTTGTTAAAGAACTGGGCAGATTGATTCCAGCGAAACAGATGATTGTTTTCATCGATTATCAAACCGGTCGCATTATTACGGTTATGACTAAATGCCAGATTATAATACAAATTAAAGGTATTCAGCTGATAGCTGGCGCCGGTCTGAATTCTGGTTTCACTATCATTTCGGTTACTTAGATCAATATCATTGTAAGAATGGTTGCGATCAAACTGAATTGTCAAAATAGGATAGTTCGGTGAATTGGTAGAAAAACGCAAATTTGTATTGTCCCGATGCAGATTGGTGGCTTCATTATTACTAATTGATTTTTGACGGCTGATTAATCCTCGAAAAATAAAGTCGGAATGATTCCAGGCCATCTGGGCTGACGGTCTCAACCTTTGCCTCCATGAGTTTTCGCCGAGACTGTGATCTATCCCCAGATCATTGTATTGCAGCGACAAATGAGTTTTGACATACGGCAATAATTGTCGAGACCAACTAATTGAATAATCCTGATTGAATGTCTTATCGATCTCCCCGGCGGTTGTGGATTTCACACTGTTTAAATTAACAGTACCTCTGATAGATTCAGGAGGAAAAGCCAAGGTATTGGAATACAAAAAGATAGTCCAAATAAAGGAGACGGCAATTGTATATAAAGGAGTAATACCGGATGAATTCGGGAAATCCAGTGAGGAAGTGCTGGCTGATTTCCGGCTTCGTGTAAAATGGCTTCCAAGCATATGTAACAAGTTGACAAACATTTTATCTATCATCAATGGGAACGCCCGGACTATTTGCCCGGGCGTTCCATTCTTTATTATCCTGGTTCTGTTTTACTTCAGAATCTAAGATATTAAGCCCGCAAGATTATGGGGCAGCTATTTCAATGTGGTCACCAGCATCCTTTACATGGCATTTGTTGCAAAGTGAACGCTGATTGGGGCTTGCGTATGGATCCTCAATAGCCAAAGATCCGGACTCAACACCATCTTCTTCCAAAAGCGTTACATTGAAATCCCAGCGTCCGGCATTCGGAGCTGATGAGGCGTGCGCGCGATGGCAAGTCAGACACATAACCTTACTGCCTGCATCTGGACCATCTGTTGACGCAACCGCGGCATTCGCATCTTCAAATGGCACAGCTGCCAGATAGGAAGTCAGCGGATTGCCGCCGATTATATCTTCGGTTCCGTTATAGAGACCATAGGCTGTAGCCACATCACCGCCAAGAGTCGAACCTGATGGGTGAATTAACTTGGTGCTGTTATCATGAAAATCACCATGGCAATTTCCACACCACTCGCTCATACCGCTCTTATAGGCAGTATGATTATCATCCAACTCATCCGTATTCCTGGCATCGATACCTTCGGCATCCGGAGTGGCGCTGGTGAAGGTATAGAGGCCATCCTGTATCGTGCCAACGGTATTCAGGAAACGAAAACCGTCATTGCCATGAGGATCATGGCAACTGGAACAACCAAGAGCGGTGGACGGAAACGTTCCACCCGGGGCTGCCAAAAGAGTAGCGTCTGCACTAACTCCCTTAGATGGGGCGTCGATATTATGACCGGCGGCATCGCCGACAATTGGGTGACTCGCGCCTGAATGACCGTCATTAAGGTTGTCTTCGGTTAGGAACACAAAATCGCCGCCTCCGTTCAGCCCGTTCGGGGCCAAAGGATCGGCGGCAAAAACGCCGCGAGAACCGGTGCTATGACAGGACAGACAGACGTCACTGGGTGTCTCGTCCTTCAATAGCCAGGCATTTCCATCGGGGCTATCGGTGTCAACCCATGCTCCGTTTTCGCTATTGTGCATCGTATGACAACCATTACAATGTGCCACACCGGCATCATGAAATGCCAATGCGTTGCCGCCAAGCGCAAAACAAAGAGCGGCAATCAGTAGTAGGTACCTATGCATACCTGTTTCTCCTTAATACAAAACAAAGGTGGTTGTAGGTTAACATGTTAACCATGTAGCTAACACATGTGTATTTATTTATTTTAAATTCTTGATTTGAAATCATTGAAGTTTCCCCCCATCCAATGTATACGTGGAATTGTTTTTTGAGGTCAATTCCAGCTGAGAATTCGATGAGTCCTTATTATTAAATTCTGCATTGCGATTTGTGACGAATAACGGCAAATGACACGCTTGTACCCTGTTTAAGAATACCTGGCCAATAAAAATAGTACCCGCATCGTCGACGGCCAACCAGGCCGGGTGGTAAAACCAGCCCAAACTTGATCCCTTGCCGCCAAATTCCCCAAGGAATTTTCCATCAAAGTTATAACAGACAACGGCAAAACGGTGCTTATCAAGGACGAGAATAATCTGATTATCGGTCATCGTGGCCGAAACAGGGAAGTTCAATTCCCCCATGTTATTCCCCCGATAACCGATCGCTTTGATAAATTTCCCGGATAAATCATATAGATAGACAGTGCCCAGAGATGCGACAGGCAGGCAGATCACGTTGCCAACTACCGAGATCGAGCCAAAAACGAGTTCATTTCCTCTTTCACCTGACAGGTCTTCCACGACGGGAAATCGGTTGCAAACCTCACCCTCAACGGTAATACAGATTATTTGCTTTTCAAAGGCATCCAGAGCCCAGATATTGCCATTATCATCCGTCGCAATTGATTCCAGCCTACGTGAATCTATTCCGGATTTTTGAGAATATTCCATTTTATCCAGGTATGTGCCATCATAGTCAAATATATGAATTTCTCTTCCCCGCTGAGTAGAGCCGAGTACATATATCCGGCCTGATGGGTCCACCGCAAAATCCTGCGGCAAACCACAATATTCGCTAACGGAGAATTGGTATTTGTACACCCCCTGACCCGAAAAAATAACAATCCGGTTATTTCCACAATCAGCTATATAGATTTCGTCGGTGTGTGAATCGGCCACTATTCGTCCAGGGCGCAGTAAGTTGTTCTGGCTGCCGGGAAGCTGAAATTGATAAGAAAACTCGGCCGGAACTGAAAGCTGGGTTATTTCCTGCGAAAATCCATGGATTTGAAGAAATAATAAAAACGCCCCAGCCAATATTGCAGATTTAAGCAACAAATTGGGCGATATAAAAGGGAAACTTCTTATCCTACTAATCAATTCAAACAAACCTCTTAAGCTCCCAGTCTTGAGGAGTAATTTCGATAGGACACTTGTGATTTATTTCACAACATTATCTACGACAACTTAATCGCTACTATTAAGGCCTTTCTAATCCCGTATACATAACTTGCCCCAATTTAATACGTTTTCAGAAATACGCAAGTATATTTATCCTGTTTTTTTGCATTATTCATGGTGTAATTTGTCCTCATTAATTAGGCATTATATTTGCTATTTTATCCAAAATACAATTGAAAAATGAGTAACAATAGGAACAAGATATTTTGATCTTTTATTTCAAAGATGAGCCCATTTTTGGGCCCCTGAAAACGGCTTTTTAATCCAGTTTTTAATATCGACTTTGCGTATAAGAGCAAAACAATGATGTAATTATATCCGATTCGCCAAGCTAACGGGATTTAAAAGAATCTTATGCGACAGACGTCCCGTCTGCCCCCGCCAAAATCAGTAAAATTACCAATAAAGCGGAGAGGCTGGGATTCGAACCCAGGAACGAGTTGCCCCGTTAACTGCTTAGCAGGCAGCTGCCTTCAGCCGCTCGGCCACCTCTCCGTAATGAATCGTCAATATAATGACATTTTCAAATTTTTCAACTTATTTCTTGA
>JBDREQ010000006.1:0-13627 GCA_043819555.1 Candidatus Zixiibacteriota bacterium
AGACCGACCATTTATGTGAATTCAATCGAATACAATGGAACGGAGCAGAATTTAACAAATTCATACGAAGATTACAGTCATGAATGGACAACAAACCCCAATACTTCAGCCGCATGGTCTTGGAACGATATTAATAACCTCCAGGCTGGTCTAAGAATAAAAGGCAAAAATTCTAATTTCCCGGCTTACTGCACGCAAGTCTGGGTAACAGTCACTTATACACCATAAAGAAATGGCAATAAGGAATAATGAAATTGTAAATGAGTAAGATAAAAGGACAAAGCGGATTCACCCTCATCGAACTGGTGGCAGTGATTATAATTGTTGGAATCCTGGCGGCTATCGCCGCTCAAAAAATTGGCTCAGTCGCTGAAAACATCAAAGCCGAAGAGACTATGCGAGAGATGGATCTCATCGCCAAAGCAGTAGTCGGAAATGAACTATTATATAATAACGGAATGCGCTCGGATTTCGGATATGTCGGAGATATCGGAGCCTTTCCGCCCAACCTCGATGCATTAATTTCAAATCCCGGACTTGGCACCTGGAACGGCCCATATATCAAAAACAGCTTTGAACAAATATCGAGTGATTATAAACAGGATTCATGGCAAGCCAATTATACGCTAAGCGGAATTCAAATAACCTCAAGCGGTTCGGGAAGCAATATTGTCAAATACTTCAGCGGGTCAGTCGATGAAATATTATATAATAGTATCGAAGGCAACATCTTTGATCTCGACGGCACTCCTCCCGGCGATTCTCTTAATGCATTTATATTAGTCAGAATGACCTTTCCCGATGGAACCGGAAGTTATTCGACTATATCAAGAACGCCGGATAACGGCGGGCATTTCCAATTCGATTCGATTCCGATCGGCAATCACACGCTTGAAATAATCTATACTCCAAGCAGTGATACTCTGAGGCATTATGTTTCAGTTTCTCCGGGTTCGGCATTATATGAACAAAATTCCTTAACAACTAATGAATGGTAGCGGCAGTTTTTATGATGATAGAAAAGGCACAAAACAAATTCAGAGATTGCGGCGGTTTCACTCTGATCGAAATCGTGATAGTCATAATTATTCTCGGAATCCTGGCCGGAATGGCAACCATGCAATTTGGAACCAATATTGATATTGCCAAATTCGAAGCGACCATGTCCGAGATGAACGCTTTGGCTCATGCCATCGTCGGTAATCATCAGATTTCCTTAAATGGAACCCGCTCTGAATTTGGCTATGTTGGAGATGTCGGCAGTCTTCCCCCTAATCTCGACGCTCTTTATTCAAATCCGGGCTATGCCACTTGGGACGGACCCTACATGGACGGCAATACATTGTCTAGCATCAAAACCGATGAATGGGGCTCGAATTATATTTTTCAGGATACGTTGATTCGTTCGGTTGGCTCGGGGCAAAATATCGATAAAGTTTTTGCTGGTAACACAGCTTCTTTAATATCAAATAGATTTGACGGCCGGATAGTTGATGCCAGCGGCAATCGCCCATCGGTATCATATGTTGATTCGGTATTGATTCGCCTCTATTATCCTGATGGAGCCGGAGGAACGGCCTCACCAATTACATACCCCGATACAAAAGGCCAATTCAATTTTACGGGAATACC
Organism: Candidatus Zixiibacteriota bacterium; assembly: GCA_043819555.1. Lineage (GTDB taxonomy): Bacteria > Zixibacteria > MSB-5A5 > GN15 > JAAZOE01 > JAZGGI01. The sequence continues at coordinate 1,633 of JBDREQ010000006.1, forward strand.
TATTGGGATGCACATACTGGAAATTATTTATTTGCCCGATAACGATACGCTGTCATATTCAGTTTCAATTAATCCCGGCCGCGACGTCAATATGGATATAATTTTCCCCGCCGACTTGTGGTAAAAAATTCCAATTCGCGTTTTTTGGAAATTAAAATTTATCAACCGTGAATTTATAAATTTGAACTTGTTTATCTTTATAGATGTTTTTAGGCAGTCCGGCCTTAAGGCAGGTCTGTTCCATAAACGTTTGCCGGCCCCATTTATTTTCCGTGGCGACCTGCGGAAGTAAAAGCCCGGAATGCATATCCATGCGAATTAAGAGCCCGTCCCTTCCCACTTTTATATCTTTAATATCCGTGACCAGGACTAATGGCGACATAATCGATATTTCGTATTCAAGATAAGGAAGTTCCTCAGCTGTTACTGGCGGAAAACGAGGATCTTCAAAAGCGGCGGCCAAAGCCATTTCCGCAATCGTCTGAAACAATGGTTGCCGAGCCTGAACCAAACCGATGCAACCCCGGAGGTTTCCATTTTTATTCAGCGTCACAAAGGCGCCATGTTTTTTCTCGAGTTTCGACATCGGCGGATTCGGAATTTCGGTCTTTTGACCGGATGCCGTTGCCTCAACCATATGTCGCGCCAAATTGAGCAAATACTTTTTTTCATCATCAGTATATGCTTGTTTGGGCAGGATGCTGGGAGTACCCATAAGATTTGATTTTTTGATTTCGGTTTTTTTACCGAGAATTACCGCGGATAAATATCCAACCACTTCTGAAAAATCCCCGGTTATCTCCCCTGACGTGCCGTAACCTGTTATTTCGACAGACTTCCCGCCGATTCTCCTCTGCGCTTCAACAACGGCGGCGACCGGGCCAAATCCGCATGCTTCGGCCGCACCACTGGTCACGGTTCTTATTATTTTACCGCTATCAAATGACTTGAGCGCTTCTTCAAAGTTTTTATCCATCCGATTGGCTTCTTTGACGGGATAAAAATGAGACATATCGGTTGAAGCCACCATTAGGGCGTTTTTATCCTTCATCGATGCCGATAGAACCTCTGCCGCGGCGCGAATAGTTGATTCTTCCTGATCACCCATAACCATTGCAACGAGTTTAAATCTCCCCAGCACTGTTTGAAGGAACGGCAGTTGAACTTCAAGCGAATGTTCGCCCTGTCCGCCGGATCCAACATGCCCGGCGGTAGAAGCATAAACATCGGGGTGTCGTTTTGATATCTCCGACGATAATTCCGAATCTATCTCTATAACGCCCAGCGGGGTCTGGTAAGCGCCGCCCGAAAAGACCGAAACACCCTTAAAAAATCCATGATGTGGAGCGACCACCACGACGACATCATATTCCTCGCCTTCAATCTGCTTGTAGGCATTGGCCGCCAACTGTCCCGAATACATATAACCGGCATGAGGAGCTATAATGGCATTGACATGCCCGCCAAACTGTTTCTTGGGCGCTTTGCTGAAAAATCCTGCCAGCTGTTTGGACAGCTCAATCGGATTCAAAGGATAAAACATCCCCGCTACCATCGGCCGGCGCACTTCAAAATGTTCTTTCATATTCATAATTCTAACAAAAAGGTACTAAAGCGTTAATCAAAAGTCAAACTAAGCACAAAAATTAATAAAAAATCAGATTATTTGACGTACTTACGGTTATATTTTATATTTGTCTCCTGAAATAGAGGATTATATATATTGGCATATAATTGGAGATCGTATGCGGCGTTTTTTACCGAATAGAAAATTATTGATTTTCCTGATTATTCTATCGACGGCCTGGTTTTTTTCCAACTTTAATTTGAAGGCTGCATCTGTCCTTGAAAAAACAGATAATTCAATTCAGGCACAAGTTTCACCAATAGGTGAGATTGAGACTGCTCCCGCTAAATACATTGATGATGTTGATCCTCATCAACATGAAGTTTCAGATGTTCTCCTGGGATTAATTATCATCCTACTGGCGGCCAAAATTGGCGGTGATATGTTTGAACGTTTCAAACAGCCCGCGGTACTGGGAGAATTGATTTTCGGGATTATCATCGGAAATATGTCCCTTTTAGGAATTGATGTTTTTGAATCTTTCAAATACTCGATAACGCTCGATGTATTGGCTGAAATCGGGGTTATAATTCTGCTTTTCCAGGTTGGCCTCGAATCGTCAATCAGTGAAATGATTAAAGTCGGATTGGCCTCATTTATGGTAGCAACACTTGGGGTTATTGCTCCTTTCTTTCTCGGTTGGGGCGTGGGCGCCTGGTTCCTGCCGAATGAATCAATTTACGTTCATATTTTTATTGGAGCCACGTTAACGGCAACTTCTGTCGGAATTACAGCGCGGGTGTTACAAGACATAGGCAAAATAAAAACCAAAGAGGCAAAAATCATACTCGGCGCAGCGGTCATTGACGATATCATGGGACTGGTTATTCTCGCCGTAGTGGCGGGAATTATTTCGGCGGCTGACAGCGGAAGTTCACTTTCGAGTTTATCCGTCTTTTCGATTATCGCTAAAGCAATAATTTTTGTAATCGGCTCGCTTTTGCTTGGGAGATTTTTATCCCCTTATTTATTCAAGATCGGTTCCAAAATGAAAGTCAAGGGTGTCCTTCTGTCTCTTGGCCTTTTAATATGTTTTCTCCTGGCTTATATAGCCGATATGATTGGCCTGGCCCCGATTGTGGGAGCCTTCGCCGCCGGTTTGATTTTGGAAAAAATATTCTATAAAGACTATACCGACCGCGGTGAGCATGATGTGGATGATTTAATAGAGTCGATCGCGATATTTTTGGTTCCGATATTCTTCGTTCGCATGGGCATGATGGTGCAGTTGGAATCCTTTGCTGATGTGGATATTCTTTTCTTCGCCGCTGTGATGACCATTGCCGCAATTGTGGGAAAACAAGTGTGCTCACTGGCCATTTTCGATAGAAAGACCAATCGAATCGCCATCGGATTGGGCATGATTCCGCGAGGCGAAGTGGGATTAATATTTGCCGGTATTGGAGCCAAACTTATGTTAAACGGACATCCCGTCATTTCCGGAGGTGCGTTTTCCGCTGTAATCATCATGGTTATTGTAACTACTTTAGTAACGCCGCCATTTTTGAAATATGCTATGCTCCGTGAGCCCAAAATGGCCAAATCAAGTTGAGTTCATTCGGCTCAGCATAGTTCAAACTTCAGAGAATAAAATTAATTGATGCATTGCCTTGACAAACCATATGAAAACTTATAGATTGGCAATTCTCGACGCGGGGTGGAGCAGTCCGGTAGCTCGTCGGGCTCATAACCCGAAGGTCAGGGGTTCAAATCCCCTCCCCGCTACCAAATTTAAGTCCCTGAAGCTTAACAGCTTCGGGGATTTTATTTTGAGTGGGATTTCCTTCAGAAACCGGATTTTCTAACAGTTTTCTAACAAAACTTCCGAAAACTGTTTTGTCTAATCTCCGAGCGGCACCATTTTCAAGGTTTGGCATCAAATGTCCATAGCGATCAAGTGTCGTTTTTGCCGACGCATGACCAAGTTGTGATTGAACGAATTTAATATTCTCGCCCTGAGAAATAAGTAATGATGCAAAGGTATGCCGGAGATCATGGAAGCGAATCCGGTGCAAGCCTGCTCTGTCCAGTGCGGGATAGAATCCCCGCTTAACAAGGTTATCGGGATCAACTGACAATCCGTTTCCATTGGAAAACACTAATTCCTTTTCGGATTGGTTTCCAAGTAAACGATGCTGTTCAAGTGCCTGACGAAGCATGGGCGACAAAACTATCCTTCTAATAGAATTCTTCGACTTGGGTGTTATGAATTCTCCTCGAAAGATAGAACGCCTGACTGATATCTGATTGGAATTCCAATCAATATCACCCCATTGCAATGCCAGAAGCTCACCACGTCGCATGCCAGTCATTACTGCTGTCATAAGCACTGCATAATACTCCTGACCGACATTATTCAAGAATAGGCGAATTTCCTCTGGATTGAGAAATTCCATCTCTTCCTGTTCTACTCGTGGTCGCTTCACATGTAATGAGGGATCACGTTTAATATATCCCCAGATAACAGCATGCTTGAACATTTCCTTAAGAGGAATTAAAATATTCACAACGGACTTGGGACTCAAACTGTCTCTCGTAATCTTCTCAGATACGAATTTCTGAATAGTCGCCGTAGATATCCGATGCAAATACTTCTTACCAAAACAAGGATTCAAGTGAAGCCTCACAATGGATTCATAGCTGATGTATGTAGATTCCTTTACGGAAATCTTTGCGTAATCGGAAAGCCATTTTTGAGCAAAATCCTTGAAAAGAATTTTCTCAAAATCCTGATAGGTTCCAGTGTTAATCTGATCTAACCGTTTTGCCAGGAGTTTTTCTGCTTTCCTCTTACTGCTACCAGCTCGTTCCCATTTCTGAACTCCTCCGTCCCGATAAACCGCATACCAACTTCCAGACTTGTTTATAACGCTTCCTTTTGCCAATACAATCTCACCTCCTTTCCGAATGGCCGGTTTGAGGGTTAGAAATTCATCGAATAGCAAGGGCACACAATTTACTGGATACCCTTGCCACTCGAATTGTTGACTTTGAATTCTCATGGACTGTAAAATACAACGTCCAGAAGCTAAAATCAAACTGTTGATTCGACTTCTTCAAATTCGTCTTCATGAATGTGCATCCCTGCGCCTTTAATCCTGAGATAATCCTCAATCTCTGGAATAGAAAAACGCAAATATCTTCCGATTTTGTAGAACGGTAATCTCTCCGGGCCCGATTTTCTGGTTCTATCGTAAACCCAAGACATCGGAACTCTCAATCTCCTTGCCAATTCTTCTGGCGTTATGAGATAAGCAAGAAGACTCGAATCAATGGTTCCTCTATTGCCATCTTGCATTTTCAATTTCCTCCTCTAATTGCTCTGCTACAATCTTTGGTTGTTCGAGAAGAGCAAATCTTCGCTCTTCAATAAGCCTATCAACCACTATGGCAGGCAGAGCATACTTTGCATTTGAACGAGCGATTGTCTTTCGCTTGTCCTTCTCTAAAGCCTTAACATCTCGGACAAATTTAGTGATTATCGGCATAGTCTCATTATCACCAATCTTAATCTGTGCGTGGCGCATTGGCTGGCATTGAATCCAGGCGATATATTTCTCTTTGATTTCCTCAACAGTGAAATACTGCCTGTTAGCCAATTCAGATTCTCGCACATATTCATAGAAAGGTACAATTGATGTGCTCCGGGACCTGCCTTTACTGAAACCTTTCGTGGTGGAAGATGCGCTGAAAATACCGGAAGAGTACGAATCGAGATCGGTCTTAGAATTGCCAATACTAAATGCGGACGAATACGAACCCATTCGATCTGGCTCATACATATCTGTACTAGGCAAGAACACTTCTGATGAGCCAAATCCCGAACTATCGCCAATCCCTGTAGCGTGGCTGTTACCGTCCGACATACCCTCCATTTCCGATTCACTTTGGCTTTCGCTTTCGGATTCCGATTTGCTTTTGACTACTCTTCTTGATTCGGTAGGCGTTAACAAAGTTCGGTGCAGCTCATCCTTAATGCGATTGCCGGATATTTTCCCGGCATACAATTCCCCAATCAGCTCTTCAGCATCAACTCTGCTCGTCTTAAAAGCGATTTTGACATCTGTGTTTGACATCAGGTTTTCATAATAAGCTGGTATTTCCTTCGTTTGTGCCAAAGTCTGAAAACACAAGGTAAAGAATATACCGTATTTCCTGAGGGCTTGGAGAGAGTAAGGCAGGTCATTGGAAGTCAATTCTCCTGCTTCGTCTACGATAACATTAAAAGGTTTCATCGCATTCTTCTTTGATCTTTGAAAAGCGTAGTTGACGACCTGGTCTACAAGGAGAATGCCCAACACCTGCTGGCATTCACGGGAAACCCTCTTGGGAGCAAGATTAACTAATACAATCTTGCCTCGCTCGATAGCATCGCCAATATCAATAGTTGATTTGTTCTGGCCGAGGATTCTCCTGATAGGGTCAGATAAGATCAGCTTTGCGGCCCGATTCAAGGGAGCCTCAATCAAGTTCTCCATATCAGATCGCTTCTTTATAGCATCAAAACCGGTCCACTCGTTGTGTACGTAAGAGTTTTGGACATATTGTAGCGCGGCCTGTCTATAAAGTGGATTCGACGTGGATAGAAAATCCAGCATATCGGCCAGCGTCAACCTTGCCGCTATGAGGGACATCAAAAGATTTCTTTGCCACCTTTCTAAACGGGGCAATACATCACCTTCATTTTGCCCAAACACCTTTGCAATCGCCTTCATTACCTGGGATGCCAAGGCTGCGTCATCAAGCCACTGGTTTGAAAGGAAGTTAATACCAACCGCATATTCCGTTTCATTCGGATTAATACTAGCAATACGGTTTCTATATCCCGCAGTCGTCGCAAAAGCCAGCAGATCATCATACAACGAACCATGGGGATCCAAAACCATCATTCCTTGGTTGTGTTGGATGTGGTACCTGCAACGAGCCTCCAATAGTTTTGATTTGCCTCTGCCAGTTCCTCCGACAATCATCCAATGTTTTCGCATTGAATCTTGTTCGAGAAGCACTGGTTTGCCATTTATGGCATGTTTCCCAATGTTTAGCTTTGTAGTCATTGAAATGCCTCCTTCATTATTTGAATGAGGGAAAGCAATTGCTGGTAATATTGATATGATTACCAACACATACGCAATCCCTCTGGTAAAGAAGCCTACATTCCTTTGTGGAAGTTTCATTTTGCTTTCCCTCGTCAAAGGGTTTTTGTATAGTTATTCATCAAGATGAACCTGAGATTGACTAATGATTTTGTCATATTCATCAATCGTGTCTTCAAGAATCTCCGGATCATCAATTTCTTGTTTCATTTGGGCAACGAACTCGGAACGCAATTTTGCTCTTTCAGCAGCATCCAAAGCGAGGGCTTTGTGGTAGAACCGTCGCTTCTTCTGCTCCATCTGGAGTTTTCTTAGTTCTCCTTTTTCTCGTTCATTGATTGCTCTCAATCGCTCCTGCTGCAACTCTGCCGGCAGAAGAGTTCCTTCAGGTACGTTGAGCAGCTTTGTTTTCTCTTTATTTGCCTCCAGAACAGCCATTTTCAGCTTTTGATAGTCCGAAAGGATGTTCATCCGGTGCTGATGGCACTTATCTGCAAGATTTAGTTTGAAAGAAAGGATATCTTCTATCCTTTTGCGCAGCATTTGAATTGCCAGGTCATATCTGACGTTTAGAAAATAGAAAGCAGCGTGTTCTAACGCCATTTTTTTCATTGACTCGCTTTCTACATTGTCTTTCAGCCAGTTCACGAAATCCCGTTTTTCATCGATCAACTCGAGCATATTCTTCTTGGGGATTTCAGAAAATATTGCCAGAGGGTATTTTTTCTTTACTGACATTGTTCCACCCCCTTACGAAGTTCTTTTTCCATTCTTTCGAGCTCATCCAATTCCGAACGCATTGGACCGCCTGGTGCAGGCAATTGCTTAGGATCTTGCATAAGATACAAGAGTTTGGCAATTCCGTAAAATATGCTAACTGCTCCTATTACTAAATTGAACATTGTGTTCATCTCCTTTGACAAAATTTGTACCTATGCTAACATGGAAGACATCGTTCTTTCTCTTCCAGGTTAACGACTCAGTTTCCTCGCCCCGGACAACATCCTTTGACGGCATCCAGATGGATGCCCTCTGCTGTTCGGGGTTCTTTAATTGGATTGGGAATTAGCGGGCATAAAAAAACCCACCAATACCATTCTGGGATACCCAGATGTTATTGTGGGATTGCTTCTCTAAATGTCGGCTGTCAGAAAACCTGACAATTCACTTAATGCTAACCTATTTATACTCAATCCTCCGCGAGATGTCAAGCGAAAAAAAGATGGCCCACCCGAAGGTGGGCCACTTCTCATTAGCATTAAGTGATTACCAACGAGAAGCTTGTCTACCTACCGCCAGCGTTGGACATTCTCCTGTTATTAGTCCACATCAACTTCCAAGGATTGAGAAGGAAGCCCTGGCGGCCTTAGTGACATGCTAAGCAAGCATGATCACCGAAACGCAAATTAATATGTACGATGAAAGACAATAAGTCAAGACACTATATTATCCAGAATAATCCCGGCCTCACAATTCCGCGCCGGACCGGCTTCAGCGAGGCGAAAGCCTAACCAGCGTGTTTGAAACACCACCTTATATCGCAAACACTTCTCACAGAGAAGCATGTCTCATTTTGGAGTAAGCGGAATTTATGAAGCCGGGATTCCAGGCTTGCGACAATCAGTCTATTAGACTTCGCAAACCCTTTTTCGGATTAGATGTTTTCCAAACGTGGCGGAAAATCGATTCGGGATTTTCCAGTTCGAACTTATCAATCGGTGTAAACCAGAATAACGAACTGGTCGCAATGTCTCGTCTGATCTGAGGAAGCTCAGCCAGAATGTTCGCCAACCGTCCGCCTACAACTCCCTCGCTGTCCAATTGCCCAGGTGTTATAAAAAGCACGGTGAACCCCTTGATCGGCTCAAGCTTTTCGTCCAGCATTTGGCCGGTCGTCCTTTTGAGTATTCCCAAATCGACTATCTGCCCGCCGCCGGTTTTTTTGTAGTAGTATCTTCTCGAATGCCCATGAGATTTTCGATAATACCAGAACCCCAGTACTTTTTTGCGAATATCCGACCCACTGCCTGTTGCAGATATCGGCATAGTTCCCCGATCAACCTCAAGGAAGTAATTCACTTTGCCTTTGCCAGCAACATGAAGTGAGAATATACCATCAGGATATACGGAATACCGATTGCCATTTTTATCGTGAACGGCATCCATCAGCTCTCGCCCTTGTTTCCAAAACAGTAAGCGGATTTCTCCGCTTGACTGCTGGCAGGCAAGTTCGAGAATTGTCCTGAATTTGGAAATTTCAAGGGCGTGTCGCAAAAAGAAGGGCTTCTTCTTATCGGATTTTATGACACTCCTGATTCTCTCAATTGAATCACCGGTCAATTTAGAAATAAAATCCGCACTCTTGGGGCCAATACTGTAGATCGCTCTGGGCGATCCATAGCCCCGACCAATCGGCTCATCCGCAATGGGCTGTCTGTTCAAATATCTGGCATTGAAGAGTTGCATCAGTCGCTTTCTTAATGCCTGCTCCGTAAAGCCATATTGCTTTGGACGTTTCTTTCCGTCTTTCCCCACTTTATATTCTTTTGGCCGTTCACTGTATTTTGAGGCCAAAAGGTGCCAGAGCAATTCAAAATCCAAATATCGATATTCATTGATTATTTGGAGAATCTCGCTGTCTCTCTCACGAAACGTCAGATTAGGGAAAGCACTTTCATCCGGGTCGAATCGAGACAATCTTTTCTTTGGGCTGGGTTTTTTCATATTCAAGTTCCTGTCTGTTTCATCCGGCTTGCCGGATTCCGCTTCTCTTAAGATGCCCCCTCGTCGGCCCCGAAAGTCCCCTTCAGGGGACGGCCGCCCCACAAGGCCAAGCCGAAGGCGCAGGATGAGTGGCTGGCGGTTCGTGGTTGCCCGACTCGACCCGCTTCGGCCGCAGTCCCACCTCAGAGAATACATAATGGGACAAGACCCGAAGACTGAAAAACGCAGTTTTTCGGCTGAAGCCGAAGCCTCCTGGGAACCTGCCTGCTTCGCCCGGTATTACATCCTCCACCATCGCCAATAGCTCCACAGAAGCAGGTAGGCAGGAGGCAAGGGAAGGGGGTCGAGTCGGGCAACGAGCCGCGACATTATTCCATTGTATAGCCGCAACTTAGCGGCCTGTAAAAGTAGAATAGATAATTTATCTATTCTACTTTACAATAAAGTCATTTTGAATGACTTTGCAAGGGAATAATGTCTGAGCGATGGCAGACCGACGAGGGGGCATCTTATCTTCAACGACCACGGCGTAAGTGGTCGTATTTCAATCACTGATTGAAATTGTTTTCAAGTAGCTTACGATGTTCGGCGTTTCTTGCAGTAATAGCACATTTTGCCAAACTGCACTTTCTTCTTGCATATCCTGCAATTCTTTGGATATCCAATTTTGATTTTTTGCCTTCCGAAAGGACGTTTTCCGTTGTATAAGCTCATGGTGTTTTAGATATCAAATCTAAGTAAGTTAGGCCACACGCCACCGCGTCAGTAATATTGAAAAAGGTATTCAAGGACGAAGGTGATTGATTTTGGACGTATATCCGCAATTCGGGATATCGATTCACAACAGCTCTTGAGAGTTCGGACTTGGTCGCATAGCCATTGTTCGATATTACTGATCGCACTGTATTGGGGGCGTATTCGATCAACCTGACAGAATGCTCCTTGGCGACTGTCTTAATCCTGGCAATCGCCAGAGTTAGCCGGATATTATTGGTGATTTGCGAAAATCTGTTCTTCTCGAGGATTATCAGGGAAGGTTGTTTTTCCAAAATCAACCTTTCAAACACATTTTGAATATCATTCAGTAGGTTCTCAATCTTGGTGGCAGGTTTGAATAGCTTCAAACCGTAATCAATAAGATGATAGTCTTCAAAATCTGCATAGCCCATTATTCTTGTTCCAGGATCAATCGCCAGAATTCTCATCATCCTGGGAGTAGCATCGGTACTCCAATTGAATCTTGTTTTTCGCCTTAGCCTCATACATTTCTTCTTTCAATTGCTTAAATAAATCAAGGAAAAGAATCTCTACCGGACATTGAAGGGCCAAAGCAAGTCGTAGGCAGTTTCTTAATGAGGGTAGTTTCCTACCATGTTCGAAATGACAAATATGAGCTACGCATGATTGACCAGTTAATTTGGCAACATCCCGCAACCGGAGGCCTCGCTCATGGCGATACCTCCGGATTTGATTTGGTAATGACTTTTCGCGGGACATAGCTATTTTTGTTTTTGTCTTTGTATTCCCATCCTAATTGGTAAGACAACACACTGCAATTGCTTGAAAGAGCTATTTGTCGTTTTGTCGGTCGGTGAGACCGGTAAAACAGATCATTCTATCACACTCACAAATTCTGTCAAGAGCACGGTATGTAGCTACATTGACAGCTTCCTTCGCTCGTGTTATGATAAAGCCAAGGATATCCACTAAAACAAGAACTATGAAAGACAAAAACGGGCGGTTTATAGGTTTTTATAGCCCGAAATATACCCAGGTGCCCGACGATCTGTTCGATGAACTGATGTCCGAACTCTCCGGATCGGAATTAAAGGTCTTGTTATACGTTGTTAGACGGACCTTCGGATGGAAAAAAGACTCTGATAAAATAAGTCTTTCCCAAATGGCCAATGGTATTACCAAAAAAGATGGTACAATGCTTGATAGTGGTACTGGACTATCTAAACAGGCTGTATCAAGAGCAGTAAGATCACTTGTTAGCAGGGAAATCCTAATCCGACGACGTAATCGTTCGGAAAAGAACAGCTTTGAGCCAACAGAATACTCATTGAATATAAGCGATTACCCCTTGTCAAATAATGTGACAAGGGGGGGTAGTCAAAAAATGCAACAAAGGGTGGGTCACAAATGTGACATACAAGAAACAGTTAAACAAGATACAGAGAAAACGTTAAGTAAACCTGTGGATAACTCTCAGACCTTACAGGATAAAGAGCTTCTTGGACAAATCATGGTGACTTGCCGCGATCCTAACTCATTCAATTTCTATCGCAAAGTCGTCAAGGAAGTACCGAGATTCAAAGTCCTGAGTGCCCTCAGCCAAGTCAAAGAGGCCCAAGCTCTAGGGCGTGTTCGAAAAAACGCTGGAGCAATGTTCACGGACTTAATTAAACTGTACTGAACGATACTTAACTTGACAGTCACTTACCTCTGAGAGGTTTTTGGTTTAGGCCGTCAGTTTCTCTTCATTCTCCAGATTTGCATTATTTGCCAATTCCATTCCGTCAGTAAAAGTCTGAATCGGCGTTTTGCC
>JBDREQ010000007.1:0-55485 GCA_043819555.1 Candidatus Zixiibacteriota bacterium
GTATTAAACGGGAAACGATGAAATTGAGAAAATATCACAATTTAAAACAATATGTGATGGCATAAGAAAGTGATTGCAATGAGAAAAGGTGTCTCTTATATTTGAAATACAAAATACGAAAGGTTTTGACGACGTACACTCACTTTCTTAGCAAGCCCTTCAATCTCCCGCAGGGCAAGAGGTGATGGTTGGCTTCGTCCCGCTTCCCAACGGTTGACGGTGGAAAAAGTCACGCCTATTTTGGCCGCGAACTGTTCTTGTGTGAGGTCCAGTTGGATACGAAGTCGTTTGATTGTATCAGCTCTATCTTTTCCGCTGGCTTTCTTACCGGCCATGAACTTTACCTCCGCCAAGGAAGAACAGAACGTCTATGTCAAATCGCATATGATATAGCAAACTATATAGATTGTTGTATGGATGTCAATCAAAATATGATTACTTAGTCCATACTGGCAAAGCCCTAGTGGTCTACTATGGGTTGTGCGATATACCATGTTATTCTTAGTTATTAGGGGCGAAATCTGCGTAAGTACTTGTGGTACAATAAGATGGAGGTGGGGGGATTCTCCAAAGCCTGTCTTTGCAATCTCATGGGGCATGGTCAAGTGCGACATAACCCGCTATACTGGAGTCAATTAGGCATTTTTGTGTAGTTTTGTCTATCTTTGCCTAGTTGTGTCTATGTTGGTCATAGGTGGGCACAGAGTGGGCACAAACAAAGAGAGGACCACATCCGGCATGGTCCTCTCGCGTATTAGAGACGTCTTTCTCAGTTGTCTACATCAGTAAACATTGTATTGTCACCGCACTCGATGACTCATCATTGCCAACTTTGCTTCATGCTTTTGCCGCATCGCATTCTTTACGCTGTGGCTCACCTTGATGTACATGTTATTGACACCCGTGAAGCTGTTATTCTTGGGAACTACGTTCTCGCGGACTGACTTGTCATCGTACGTCTGCGCATTACCGTTGGCATCTGGTGGAAGCGGATTATCATCCCAGTCATATCCTGGTTCATCGAAGATGTTCACCTTATTATTACCCCCTACAACAACAGAATTTGTGACATAAGAACCAAGCCAGATAGGCGCCGCTGTGAAGCCCCAGGGATTGACACCGGTGTTCTCCCATTGCTGTAGGTTATTGCCTATCAAGGTTGCGCTTCCGGGCCACTGTTCCAAAACCCCCAGATGAATAGCCGCTGATCCCCTTCCGGTGATTTTGTTGTTCGCTATTAACACATCACGCACACCTTCTGTGAAGATCGGTCCAAACAGGAAGGAATCATCACTGTGGATATTGTTGTTCGAAATAACAGCCGATATTTCTCCTTTTTCTGGCTCGACCCAGAGTTCAACACCGGCAAACCAAGAATCCGGAATCATGTTGATCGTATTGTTCTTAAAACTAAGAGAACACATGACATTATTTTCATCAGCCCAAAAACCAAATCCTGCGGAATTGTTTATTTCAACGCGAGAAATGTTGATGTTACAGTCACCTACACCATAAGCATTTATTGCATATACCTGTGCTTCAGTAGTATTGGTGTATGTGTTTTTGTCAGCAGGTTTTCCTCCAATATTAATAGTAGCTCCTTCAAGAGCACCATAATCCATCATTACAAAGTTACCGTCTATAAAATCACAGGACTTCATATTATGAACACCTGCGCCGCCACCGTAGCATTCCCACATAAGTGGTATTTCAGGCATGCCCTCTGAGTTAAGACTCCCTTTGAATTGGACATTGATACAATCGGTGCCCAACTGTCCACCCAGACCATAAATACCGGAGCCAAGATTAACATACGACAACAGACCATTCGTTGCTGGAAGTCCGGGGAATTCCCACTGATCGGCTGGTCCGGATTCAGATTCAAATGAAAGATCCCGGATACCAAAGTAATCGAAATCCCAAACCATGAATATTGCCGGAAGATCAAGGAACGTCTCAAAGGGTGCATCTCCGGGGCCGCGGACTGCCTTAATTGTGGTAACGCCTTTTCCAGATCCTTTAATTGTACCGACAAATAGATCAGCACAGTATCCCTGAAGATCCTCATCAAAAGACTGTCTCACGAGACCTCCATGTACATAAAAAGTTCCCGGCCCAAGATAAAGCGTTCCCCCCGAGTTCATCACCGGGTCAAGGATGGCCGCCCGAAGATTCTCGGTATCCTGTGTGGCATCCCCACTCGGCATAAGCGAGATACTGGGACCACTGGCATGTACTTTTAACATCGCATCATTCTGTAACACATCCTGATCTTCAACCTTAAGAATGCTGCCGCTTTCGCCGCATCCACAGATCATCAGGCACAAAATCGCAAGCAAACCTGCGAAAAACGAAAGGATGATTGCTGTACGTCCCGTGTTTTGGTGTGGATGAAGTTGAACATTGTTCCTCATTACAATTTACCTCCCATGATAAATGTGATGTAAGGATAATGATATTATTTGGTTAATCTCAGTTTTGATAGAGTAATCCGAAGCGAGAGACAGAAGAACTTGAACGAAAAATGCTCTCTTCACGTCGCCTTGGTTATGGGTGGAATTGTCAGTCACCCCCGTACATAGATATGAGTGCACCATTGCCCGAATTACCCCCAAGAGATCTGTCTATGCGTTATCTATTGGCCGAATACACTAAATTTACAGAATTGAACTCCTTAAATATAACAATTATGGCCCATTTTGTCAACGAAATAGCGGTGTGTAGAGATATCGATAAAATTTTTCAGGTAGTGCGAATAGTCCAAAATCAATCATAATTTACTTGACATTATTTAAATGATTGCCGATAGTATAAGTGAACCTCATACGACCCGGCATTTTTTATGCCCGAAAATATAGCCCGTGAGACGGGTGCCTACTTTCTTTACCGGGAGTATGGGGTTCCACTCGTCGAGCGGGCATTTTGTTTGAAAGGAGTTCCTTATGAACCCCAAGGAAACTTCTCAGACGGTTCCCAGGGGGATAATTCCCGGGGAATCCCCTCCACCAATCATTGCAGGCTATATCCGGGTTTCAACCGAAAAGCAGGTTGACGGATATAGCCTTGAAGCCCAGGAATGTGAGATTCAAGAATATGCACGAAAGAAAAAGCTGGGTAAAATCTTCATACATATTGAAAGGGGCATATCTGGTGACTTGGAAGAGCGCCCTGCTCTTGGTCGGTTAATGGTCAGTGTCAAGGAAGGTTGTGTCGGGAAGGTAATAGTCGTCAGGCTCGATCGACTGGCCCGTGACCTGATGCTTCAGGAAAACATTCTGGCCGATCTCAAAAAACATAACACCGAGCTGATTTCAATCGATGAGCCGGGTTTATGCAGCTCTGATCCAACCCGTGTATTATTTCGTCAAATCAAAGGTGCAATCAGCGAATATGAAAAGAAGATGATCAAAGTTCGTCTGAAAGCTGGGCGCATGTCAAAAGCGGGTAATGGCGGATTTGTCGGTGGACGCAGGCCGTTGGGCTATAAGCGCGTTGATCATTTCAATGGGAAGAAGCGACCCGATTTAGAAATTGATCCTGAATCAATGGAAACAATTGGCTTGATCTTCATTCTCAAACGCAATGGCTGGAGCCAATCAAGGATCGCGCGCTATTTGCAGGAAAACGGATTCAACACCGCTCGCAGTGGAAATTGGTATCAAAGCACTGTACGTGCGATCTTGACAAATCCTATTTATAAAGGTTGCATGAAATATAATGGGTTGTCCATTAAGAGATCAGACCTCAAGATAAGTTGAATGATGAAAAACCGTCATCATTATTTGGGTCGAATTCACACAACCCTGAAAATCGTTAAGGTAAAAGTACAATACGATTTTTAATTTATAACCGGGCTACACGTAGATTCATTCTGGCGACCTAGGTAAATTAAGTGCTTTGCTCATCGATTAGAATAGACCAAGAATAGAGTTGGCCTAACGAAAATAAAATTCAAAAATTAAAATAACTGAAACTTCTTTTGATAAAACACGTATGCAATGTAGAGGGTATAATTTAAAACATTAAAGGAATGTGGTAATTTGAATTATTTAATGGAGTTAGCCGAATGAGAAGTTTTTTGACACGTCTCAATAGACTCGAGGATAAAGTGAAATCCAAGATTCCTCCCTTTGATCCTGCCATTACAGCATTGCGACGCAGTAAGGCAGCTATTGGTTTGTCTCGATATCACATACAAGTGACTCCTCGTTTAATTGACAAGCTGGTCTTGGGTAATTTGAATCGATTCGGTGATCGCTTTGAATCAGAGATAAAATATATTATAGACAATCCTTGCAATGTAGAGGATTTTGACACATGAAACCAAAAGGAGACTGATAAAAACAGGTGAGAAAAGGTACAAATTACGCCAAATATGCCTGTAAACCATTATGTTAGCCAGAGGAGAATGTATGAAAATAAATAAAAATCCGCCTTAGCGAAGACAAGATTGAAATACGGTAATATCCGTTTAATTACCGAAAGAGAGAAGAAAGCGACAGGATCAGTTTTTTTAATCAATTTCTAAAGGAAAAAAAATGAGAAAACAAATGATCAAAGTCGCACAAATTCCAGAAGAACTTATCATTCTGGGTGATGCAATAGCGGTGATTCTCGCGAAAGATTATCTGCGCAAGCATAAGGAGAACAAAAAGGGGGGAATCTTTTAGATGTCAAATAAATATGACTCAAGAAAAAATGAATATCGAACGACAGATATTTATCTTACTTCGTTCCTAATTGCAGCTGAGCATACTCGGCTTGTTTGTGTAGAACCATCAGGAATGCGACGCAAAATCTTTGTATTGCAGCCTTATCCTGATGAAAAAATCCTACAATCATTCTACTCCAAAGGAAAATCCTCAAGGATCGCGGCTCTAACAATAATGAACGAGCTGCGAAATTTGAAGGCTATAATTATGGCACAGCATTGTGCCCCGAAGGGAGGTGATATCAGTGAATGGTGTTGATTCAATCTTAAACATTACGACCATTGCATATTTAATATTTCTGCCAAATAGACTCCACTCCCTTCATAAGGGGGTTAAGATATGCAAGTAGAATCAAAAATTGAAGAATCTATAAACAATGACAAAAATGAATCATCAATTGCTTATAAATATAAAGATCTAAAAAGGGTAATCGTTGCAAATTTCGATGAGCGAGTATGGTTTTTGGCTGATGCATGTCTTTCAGTTATTGCAACACTTGGATTGAAGGACCAGCAGAATCCAGTTGGATTGAATATAATTGGCCCTGCATCATCGGAAAAGACCACTGTATTGTCGTTTTTCTATGGTAACGATGATTTGGTTTATCACTCTGATAATTTTACACCAGCGTCGTTTGTGTCACATTCCGCCAATACTAAAAAGGCCAAACTGGTAGATGTGGATATGCTCCCGAAAATAAAGGGAAAATGCCTCATTATACCAGAGTTAGCGCCTATATTTGGCACAAATAAAGACGAATTGTTGCGCAATTTTTCTGTGTTAACCCGCGTATTCGATGGCGAAGGTTTAACAACCAATTCAGGAGTACATGGACAGCGCGGTTATGAGGGTGATTATTATTTTGCCTGGTTAGGTGCTTCTACTCCAATTCGAAAAGCTGTTTGGAACATTATGGGACAATTAGGGAGCCGCTTGTTGTTTTTAAGCTTGCCTTCCGGACTTTCCGTTAGAGCCAAACAAAACAAGATGCTTGAAGAGTTTTTTGGTCGTGAGGCTTATCGTGATCGAGTGAATGCTTGTCAAGTAGCTGTACGGGACTTCCTGGAGTATTTTATGGCACAGTTTGAGGGTGAAGGCCCCAATCGGTATTATCGCGCCGTTGATTGGGAGAGACATACTGAATCCAAAGACATTGTCGAGCAAATAATCAAACTGTCATCATTTACTGTCAGGGCTCGTCAGGCAATTACAAACTGGAACGAAAACCATAGTGGTAGGACAGAAGTCAATTATAGTCAACCAATTCCTGAAGAGCCTGATAGACTATTTTCAGTGCTGTATGGTTTGGCGCGTGGACATGCGATACTAAGTGGTCGAAAGAGATTAACTTCTGACGATATGCCGCTAATAACTGAAATCGCGTTATCAACCATGCCTGATGACCGTCGAGATACTGTTGAACTTTTGTTAAGCGAGCATCCCGATAAATCATCTGGTTTAGGTAGTCTAACATCATCTGAGTTAACCAGTATCAAGAAAATCAGCAAGCCAAAAGCTTTGCGGATATTCGAAAAGATAGCTGTGCTCGGATTGGTCACTCTAGATAAATCTGAAGGTCCAGGACCCAGTAGAATCAAGTTAATAAAAGAATTTGATTGGCTTTTGAGTGGTATCTTTCAGAAAAACCGATTTGCATGGCAACACCGGCAGAATTTTGATCCGGAATTACCATTTTAGTCAGGTAAAAGGAATGGGAGTTTTCGGACTCCCATTCCCTGAAATTTAAAGTAAGAGAGTGGTTTATGAGAAAACGGAATATGAGCATTGGTGTTACTTTAACATTTTTTAGGATTGTGTGTGAAAACAGATACTTGCGTTTTGAGAATGTAAGACCTATTTTAAACCAATCTATAAACCAGGGGCATATTTATGAAATGTGCGATTTATGCGCGGTATTCATCAGATAATCAAAAAGAAACTTCGATTGAAGATCAAATACGGGAATGCAAATCTTATATTGACCGGCAAGGGTGGGTGTTATCTGAAGAACATATTTATACAGATTACGCTTTGAGTGGAGCTGATACTTCCCGTCCAAGTTATATGGCTCTTAAGCAAATGGCTAACCAGCTAAAATTCGATGCAATCGTAGTCGATGATTTAAGCCGATTAGGACGTGATGCGGGTGAGTCAATCACTGTTTATAAGGAATTTGAAATTCTTAACGTTGGAATTGTGTCTGCCTCCGAGGGTATCGATACCTCCACAAAGTCAGGCAAATTACCACTATATTTTAAGGGAATCATGAATGAAATGTTTCTTGATGACCTAAAAACTAAAGTTAGAAGAGGACTTAAAGGTCAGGTGGAGCGAGGATATTCAGCCGGTGGCCGAGTGTACGGCTACAAATACGTTCCTGAATACGATCCATCTGGTGCGAAGGATAAATTTGGTCGCCCAAAACGGATTGGTGTGAGGATTGAGATTAACGAAGCGCAATCAGAGGTTATTAGAGAGATTTTTGATTTGGCTCGAAGAGGGTATGGGCAACGATATATAGCAGATTATTTAAATCGAGAAGGAATTTGTTCCCCGCGGGCCAAAACCAAGAACAGGTCTGGCCTTTGGTCTAAATCGTCAATCTTCACCATTCTAAATCAGCGGAAATATATCGGTGACTGGACATGGAATAAGTCCCGGATGATCAAGTTCCCAGACCGTAAAAATCGAGTGCGTATTGCCAATCCAGAAGTGGATTGGGTAAAACATCAATGTGAAAACTTAAGAATTGTCTGTCAGGATGACTGGAGCGCGGTTCACCACAAGCCCGGATATAATGGATTGCGGAAAATGAGCCCGGCGAGGAATAAGAGTTCTTATCTTCTTTCTGGATTGTTAAGATGCTCAAAGTGCGGTCGCTCAATGATTGTAAACAATTCAGGTAAATACTCGGCATATATGTGTAGCGGGTACAAAAATGGTGGGATTTCGGTTTGTGACAATACGAAGCGAATACTAAGGTCGAAGTTAGAAGCTGTAGTTATTGATGGCATCCGTCAACCATTTACGAACCCAGTTTTATTAAACGCAGCATATTGGAAATTCATAAAGAAGATAAAAGAAGGTCAGTCTAGAAACCGATTGTGCCAGAATGAACTTATAAATCAAAGGGTCGATTTGGAAAATCAGATTGATAATATCGTTTCATTCATCCAGTCGGGTGATACCAGTAAAGCCGTGCGAGCCAAGCTGTCAGCTTTAGAAGATAAACTTTCCCTAATTGAAGCGGAGTTGGATTCTATTAAATCAGGTTCCAAGCTCCCGAAAGTCTCAATATCTGAATTTTCGAATGATGCTATTGCCCTTATAGATGGTTTGGGAGAGAAATCGGATTCAACTGTAAGAATTAATCATGTTCTTAAGCAGATAATTCCGGAGCCGATGTCAGTGAGTTATTCTGAGTTGTCGGACAAGGTTTTATATAAAGTAAATGGGGAGCTTAGGCCTTTTAGGCTTCCACTCCCCGACTTTCCCAACGTCTGGCAGCGGTACTGGGCTGCCCCGCAGCTTGCGGTGGGAAAAATAACTTAACACACCCCGCCCCTGACAGGGCATCCCTCTATAGATGGGAAAAAATAAAATGCGATAGCAGGAGCCCTTCAGGCTCCTTCCCGGTTTATTGACGGCGTAAAAATAATAATCAATCCCATTCAATCATAAATTTTTCTTTGCATTGCTTTTTACAAATTCTTATTATTGAATAACGACAGGTGATAAAATATGGAAACAGCGACGCGCAAAATAGACGACATCCTTATAATCGAACCCAAGGGCAAGCTGATGGGCGGCCCGGAATCGGCTTCGTTGAAGGAATTACTCCAGGACAACATTGATCAAGGGCAAATAAAGTTTATTATTGATTTAGCCAAAGTCAACTGGATGAATTCAAGCGGTCTGGCGGTTTTAATTTCGGCTCTGAAAACGATTCGTAACTCCGGGGGCGAGTTATTCCTCGCCAATATCTCCGAGAAAATTCAATCAATTTTGGTGATAACGAAACTGGCGCCCGTATTCAAAACTTGCGATTCTCTTGATGAAGCAATTTCATCATTTTAAGAATAAAATCCGGGCTGGGCAGTCATTTCAAATAAATTCAAAATGCGCGATCGACATTAATTAAAACATGTTTCACGGAATATTTCTAATTCCAGGGATATAAAATTCTGTCGACGCAATAAGAACCGGAACTGGGCTGATCCGTCAATTCCACCGTGAAGCTTAAAGGCTCCTGTCCATTCAAATGCAGGCCGATGATAGTTATGGTGTAATTTCCGGGCGTTAATCGCTTAAGATCATATTCCAAATCATAAAGACAGATGCAATCGCAACCGCCGTCTTCAAGGACTTCGATTTCGGTAAGCCAGAATTCTTTCTTCTTTTGAAAGATATCGACATTCAACTCTTCGATACAGCAATTAAAGGCAGTGTTTTCATGCATGAGGTGAAGAATCGACTCACCGTCATAGGACCAGTGAATACAATCCTGATTCGCTGCCAAATCCCCCAATTCTTCGGAGGTTGGAGAGTTATTGCAGTAATATTGGGTTGTTACAACATCGGGATAAGCAGGGCACAGTGGTTCGGGACCAAATTTATGAACATGATTAATTATCATTACAGCATCGCCAACATCGGTGTTGCCATCGGCATTGGCGTCCCCCGAGCTCAAAGGTGCCGGATATGGGCCAAACTTAAATACATAATTTATAATAAAAACAGCGTCGCCCAAATCTGTATTGCCATTGCCATCGGCATCGCCGCATAAATAATCGCAGACATCGCCGATTCCGTCGCCGTCGATATCACTCTGGTCAGGATTATAGGTCTCAGGACAATTATCGTATTTATTGGCAATCCCATCGTTGTCATTGTCCGGGGCATCCCAGCAAAAAGTCGCATCAAAATTGAAATTATACTCAATACCGTATAGATCATCCATCAGACGCCATTCTCCCTGGTAGCTGCCTCCCCCCGAAAATCCCGGGAAATTGCCATCGTCGCTCATAACCGCGAGGATTTCTCCCTCCGCCCCGGAGTTTGCCACGCCGCAAATCAGCATTTCTCCGGCGGCATATTCCAAATTAAAAGTAGAAAAATCAGCAGTGGCAACACCTATCTCTTTGGGCAAATCATTAAAAGGAATTGTCACTCGAGCCAACTCCAGACCCGGATAACCGGATGGCTGATACTGCCAGATTATTACATCAAGATCGGGAGTTCCGATATACGCCGGAGTGTAAACCCAGACTCTAATCTCATCTAATCTCGCGATTTTTGATATTGGCGCTGGATTTTGAATCGGCATAAAAAGTGAATCGAGATAAAAATTATTCGGCAATTCCCAGATAAAATACGGCGACCCTGACAATGTAAAATTCTGGCAATCATCGGCGGATTTAGATATTGTTGAAGACTGAGCCATTTCCCATGCGGTTTGAATCGAATTTAGCTCATTGTCCGGTATTTTAACAGGAAATGAATCAGCCGCGGCGGAACAAATCGGCAATCCAGGTAAAAAAATCAGTACTAATAAAAATGGGACTATTCTTACGAATGATTTCACCGCGAAACCTCCCAATAATACAAATATAGAGAACTCAAAACCATATCTGGGGCGTTATCTTACAAAGGTTAGACCAAAAACCGGTTTTACGCTTACCATAATGATACCTATAATTTCATAAATGTCAACCGATTATTGCACCCTCAAACCAATCTGTTTTATCACTTTATCAAACACTATAAACTTGTGCATTTGAGTATTTTATGCTATAATCCGCATTATGAAAAACCTACTTATAACTCTGATAGTAATCCTGGGGGCTTTCTTTGGCTGCAGTGGTAATCAAATTGATTATCTAAAACTGCATAATAACGCTATCGTCGTTGATTTGCATAGTGACACGGCGCTAAGGATGATGAGGGGCTTTGATATCTCTCTTAGAGACACGACCGGTCATATGGATATACCCCGTCTTGTCGAAGGCGGCGTGAATTTGCAGGTTTTTGCCTGTTTTCTGTCCACTGATACCCCGCTTGAAGAATGTCGAGAATTGGCTGACGAAATAATTGATAGTATGGAAGCGCAGTTTTCCGCCAATAGCGACAAGATTGAAGTTTGTTTGACGGCCGCCAATGCTGAGAGAATTATAGGCGAAGGGAAAATCGCGGCTTTCATCGGCATTGAAAATGGCGTCGCCATCTCCAATAGTATCGAGAATCTGGAGCATTTCTATAATCGCGGCGTCAGGTATTTGACGCTTACCCATACCAGTTCAAATGACTGGTGTATTTCTTCAGCAGATACGCTTCCTGCCTTCAACGGGCTAACAGATTTTGGCCGCGAAGTTGTCAGGAAAATGAATGACCTTGGGATGATAATTGATATTTCCCACTCTCATGCCCTGACGGTCGAGGAAGTATTAAAAATCTCCACGGATCCGATCATTGCATCACATTCATGCGTTTACGATTTATGCCCGCATGACAGAAATCTGACTGACGAACAAATAAAAGCCATTGCCCAAAACGGAGGAATGATAGGTATTAATTTTTATACCGGGTATCTGTCCGGTGAAATCAACCGTATTTCAGATTCTGCCTGGGAAGTTCTGGGACCTGTTTATGATTCGCTTCGGGTGGAATATGAGCGTAATGATTCTCTCTGGAGAGAAGCCCGGAGAGACTTATACCGACAGGTTCGTGAAGCAACCGCTGGCGTAGAAGTTAACGTTGCCACAGTGGTTGACCATATCGATCATATCGTAAACCTTGTGGGCGCCGATTATGTTGGGTTCGGCTCAGATTTTGACGGAATTCCTACCCTCCCGGATGGATTGACAGATTGCTCAATGGTACCAAATATTACCGCGGAACTCGTTAATCGAGGTTACACTGAACAAGACATAAGGAAGATTCTCGGTGGAAACTTTATGCGTGTCTTCCATCAGGTTTGTGATTAAAATCATGACTCCCGCGACCAGAGGTATATATCTAAGTCAACGGAGTCATTTTCCCTGAAAATAACACCTTCATCAAGAAGTAATTGCCTTTGCAATTCATATCCTTCACCCGGTTTCAAACCGATTTTCCCCTGACTGTTTATGACACGATGCCAGGGCAGCTTTTCTTTGCGCGAGCTGGCATGTAAAGCCCGAACAACCTGCCGCGCCGCCCGTGGACTGCCGGCCAACGCGGCTATTAGACCGTAGGTCGCGACTTTACCTCGAGGAATCTTCTTTATAATCTCGACTACTTTTTGATGAAAACTCTGTTTCCCGTTTTTGCCCATATTAATTTTTACAAAACTCATTCCAAATAAGCAATGATTTTCATGGAGATTAAAAATTATTATTGGTATTTTTTGAAGTGGCCATCAATTGTCCTCTTTGCAATTATATATGGGAGGATATGCTCGAAATTCTGCTGTACAAAATCAGGGATGATTATTTATAGCAATTAGTTCGAGCCAGTATTGTTAATCAAAAGACCGAAAATTTAAAATATTTTCTTGGATTTTTCTCAATATCCGCGATCAGGTTATTAATCCTGACAACAAGATTCCTGATCTCTTCATATAACTCTGCATCGTTCAATAAGGCCCCGGCCGAACCCTCGCCCCGGTCAAGTTTGATCAATATTGAATCAAGATTTCCGCTTGAACGATTTAGATTATTATATAGCTCTTCATCAGATAGGAGTTTTCCAATAGTCCCATCGCCTGAATTCAGTCCCGCCATGATTTTATCGGTTCCTTGCAGAGTTGATTCCAGCTTGGATAAAATCTCCTGCTGATTTTTCTTAATATTAGCCATTATTTCGGTGGCGTCATCAAGGGCGTTGACAAGATTGGCATAAAGATTTGTATCGTTGATAATTTTCCCCGCGGTTCCTTCGCCTCGGGCAATCATGCCCGATATTTCTTTCATATTAATCAATAATGAATCAATCGAGCTAGCCATGTCCGGAACTTTGGCCGTAACCGCATCCAGACCGACTCCATCATCAACCGGAATTTCATTTCCCGGCTCCATGACCGGTAAATCCTTTGTTCCGGGCAATATCTCAATGTATTTATCTCCAAGGAATCCGATGGTACCGAGTCTGACCCTGGTATCCATCGTAATAAACTCCCAGACCGATTTTTTGATCGTCAAAACCGCCTTGATTCGCTTGTCTTCGCTGATATTGACAAATTGTACGCTACGAACATTACCGACTTCGACTCCCGCCAACCAAACCGGAGCGCCTTTTACAAGTCCATTGACATTTTCAAAATACGCAATTGCCGTGTTTTTTCCCTCAAAAATAGAAGTTCCGCCGCCGCGAAATGACGAATACAACATAACGGCAATTGCCAATGTGACTATAATTCCAACCCGGAGATTCCCCCATTTTACTTTTCCGCTCCGTTCCATATTTCTAATCCTTAAATTACTTGTTTGGCCACAACTTCCTTTATGGAATTCTTAAATGGCGCCAGAAAGCTGGTTACTTCCGGCGATTCGCATTGACGCATATCTTCCAATCCTCCGTCAAAAACGACTCGTCCATCCCGAATGATGACAAATTTATCCGATAACTTTAGAGCGTCCGCTATCTGGTGCGTGACTATTATGACGGCAATATTATGTTTTTCCTGCAGTTTGCAAATCTGATCTAACACATTTTGCGTCGCCTGCGGATCGAGGCCTGTCGTCGGTTCATCAAAAAGCATAATCCGCGGCTGAGTCGATAAGAGCGCTCGCGCCAAGGCCACCCGCCGCCGCATCCCGCCTGATAATTCCTCGGGAAGCTTATCGAAAATCTCATCCGGGTCCAGGTCGACAAAAGTAAGCATTTCACGAGCCTTTTCTTCTATTTCCGCTTCGCTCATTTTAGTATGTTCAAATAGATAAAAACCGACATTCTCACCTATCGTCATGGAATCAAACAAAGCCCCATCCTGAAAAACCATCCCGATACGTTTGCGAATTTCCTGCAGTTTTCGCAGAGGCTGGCCGCAGATATCCTCGCCGTTAATATAAACTTTGCCCGTCCAGGGACAATCCAGACCCAGGATTAACCGTAATAGTGTGGACTTACCCGAACCCGACGGCCCCATAATAATCCGGCTCTCACCCGGTTTAATATGAAAGGATACATCATTGAGGACCGGCTTACTATTGTATCCAAAATTAATTTTCTCCAAACGGATCATAAATATCCCTTTAAGTACGAGAAGACAACTTTGGTCAAAAGAAAATTCACAATTAATATGGATATCGAAGAAATCATGACCGATTCGGTCGTAGAACGGCCCACGCCTTTGGTGCCCCCCGTTGTCGTAAACCCTTTGTAGCATGAAATAAATCCGATGACAAAAGCAAAAACAATCGGCTTGGCTATACCGATAAAGATATTTCCAAATGTGAGTTTTTCATTCACCGCCGAAATATATGTTGTCGAAGTTATGTGAGCGATAAAGATCGCGACGACCCAGCCTCCCACAATAGCAATAAGATCACAGATAATCGTTAGAGTCGGAACCATAACAATAAGAGCAATCAAACGCGGCGTCGCCAATTTCCGGATCGGATTGACTCCGAACGCCAAAAGAGCGTCGAGCTGATTGGATGATTTCATCGAACCTATTTCAGCAGTTATTCCCGCCGCGACGCGAGCGGCAACCATTAACCCCGTTAATATCGGACCCAATTCCCGAACAATCGCCAACGACATTATTCTGCCCAGATAATTCTTTGACCCAAAATCGGCCAATTCCATTGAAAACTGAAAAGCCAT
The DNA here is from genome assembly GCA_043819555.1 of Candidatus Zixiibacteriota bacterium. GTDB lineage: Bacteria > Zixibacteria > MSB-5A5 > GN15 > JAAZOE01 > JAZGGI01. The sequence goes on from JBDREQ010000007.1 coordinate 14,517, forward strand.
CGCCTGACCAGCAAAAATTCCGGTAAGAATAACCAGGAATAGAGACCCGACTCCGATGACATACATTTGCTCCATCGTTTCAGAAAAATATATCGGCCGGCCAAAACAATTTAAAATCATTTTGACCGAAAACCGGGTCAATTGATCCAACTCAAAAACAAATATCTTAAAACTTCTGAATAGGTATCCGATCATATTCTCATCCATTCAATCAAATCAATATATACTATTGGCTGAGGGACTTAGTGTCAAGGTAATATTCACCAAATTCAGGCCAATAATTGTTGACATGTTTGCGTTATATGATATGTTTTGCGATGAGGTTTGATATATGGCAAAAAAAGGACACGGTATAGCTCTATTTTCGGGCGGTTTGGATTCAGCTCTTGCCATTTTGATGGTAATGCGCCAAAATGTCGAAGTGACAGCATTATCATTCATGAATCATTTCGGCTGCGACATCACCGATAAATCTTCCTGCTCAAAGGATCCTTATCCCATCGCGGAAAAATTCGGTTTCACAGTCAAAATGGTTCATCTCGGGCATCAATTCGTTGATATAGTACGAAATCCCAAATATGGTCACGGCAGGAATATGAATCCCTGTATTGATTGCCGCATCCTGATGCTCAGGGAAGCCAAAACTTTCATGGAATTGGTCGGCGCCGATTTTGTCTTCACCGGTGAAGTTGTCGGGCAGCGGCCGATGTCGCAATATAAACCTCAATTGGCATTGATTCTGCGGGAATCAGGTCTGGGAGATAAATTGGTGCGTCCGCTGTCAGCCAAATTACTTCCCGAAACCTTGCCCGAACGTATGGGGATTTTAGACCGTAAGCAATTGGGCGATATAAACGGTCGTTCCCGCAAGGCGCAAATGGAACTTGCCGACAAATACGGCCTGGAAAACTACCCCGGCTCGGCAGCAGGCTGCCTCTTAACCGATGCCGGTTATTCCAAACGGCTTCGCGATTACTTTTCCCATCAGGAACAGGTCGATTTTAATGAGCTGAATCTACTCCGCATTGGACGCCATTTCAGAATAGATGAAAACACGAAAATTATAGTTGGGCGCGACGAAAAAGAGAATGACAAGATCGAGAAACTCAGAAAACCGGACGAATGGCTGTTTGAGGCCCGCGATACCGGTTCTCCAATTACACTCGTCAAAGGAACTATCTCTGATGAGATAATAAGCACCGCGGCGGCCATAACGGCTCGTTACTGCCGCGCCCGGAATGAAAAAACAGTTAATATTTCTTTCTGGACTAGCGAAGGAAATTTAAGAACAATTAATGCCCAACCGACATCGGATGAATATCTGAAAAAAATCCGTCTTTAAAAAAAACCGGATTCACATCCGGTTTTTTCAATCGTAATTTATAACAATTATGAATTATCATTGTCGAGCCCCTATCCGAAAATGACAGGGGCCCTCCTCTCCAGTGCCCGATACGAACGGCCATCAGCTTAGCCGTACTCTCCCCGTATCAGACATATTTAATATATACAAAGATTGAAAATGTGCAAATTCTTTTTAAAAATTTCTTGCTAAATTCGGAAGGGATATGAGCCCAAAACCAAAGAAAAATATTAATTATCGCATATCCTGCGATATTATCGGTCTTCGATCAAAATGGGATAAGTATGACTCGCATACTTTGCGAAAAAAGAGCCCCATGCATAACATGGGGCTCGTGAGCTTTGAGCTAGAAGGATTTCGCGACCTGATCCTCCCGACGAATTGCCAGTTACTTGGTTAGAACCATTTTCTTTGTTTCAGAGTAATCATTAATCTTGGCCCGGTAAAAATAGACGCCACTGGCAACTTTGGAACCATTTTCATCAGTTCCATCCCAGAGGAATTCATAAGTACCGGCTTCACGATAACCACTACTAAGTTCATTGACTTGCTGGCCGAGAATATTGAAAACCGACACATTTAATTCACCGGCAAACGGCGTCGACAAACTGAAACTTGTACTCGGATTAAATGGGTTCGGCCAGTTTTGACTGAGGCCATAGGCCGTCGGGATCGCGTTACCGCCACCTGTCAAAGACAATGTTCCAAATGACAACTCCGGATTAATCTGTCCCAATTCAGGTCTTCCGTTTGTATAATCGTTGTAATAGAAAGTCAAAGAGTGATTCGGGTCTTCAGATTCAAACGGTTTGAGCTCCACCGTTTCCACTCCGGCGTCAAGCTTAAAGTGCAATTCAGCAATTACGCCCTGGCCGGTTGGCAAATCAGGAGCTTCATTGGTAACCATTGAAACCAATCCAATGATAACCTGATTCTTTTCGTTGTCAATCATGGCGTGCTTGAATTCAAATTTATCAACGCGGTCGGTAAAGACCACCTTTTCAAGCATAGCGCCTTCTGAAAATTCCAGCGGGATATCAAGGGCCGCCAATTCCTGTGTATTACCAACTTCCAAAGGCACTACCAGGATATTGCCTTCCATTACGATCGCTTTAGCCGCCGCCAATTTATCGACATTGGCCGACAATGCTATCGCCGGAATCAGAAACATGACAAGGACGGATGCGACGAGCAGGTTACGCTTCATCATACATCACCCCCTCCATATTAAGGGTTTGATTTACGGCTATATGTGTCACTAATTACCTCCTTGTACGCAATACAGCCATTTCCAATTAAAAACTATACTCTCTGACGGATTAGTGACATGAGGGGTGGGATACCTCTCCTTGTATCCAATATAATAATCTACACAATTCTTGTCAACTGTTTTTTCCCTCACCCCAGGAAGAACTTAGGCGCGAATCCTCAAAGCATATATGAAAATCCAAAAGGTACTTTCTCAAACGACCTGGGAATATCAGCAAATCCTCCTCACACTCATTATAATTGTTTTAGCATGCGATAGTTCCAATATTTTTCAAAAAAAATGAACAGCGGTCTAATAATTGACTGTTCACTTTAATATTAATTTATTACCTCATGTTATTCACACCTTTGCAATCGTATGAAAATTTTTTGGCTTTTTGCCATAAAATTATAAATATTCACGCTCATTGCTATAAATGGAGAATAAAACAGCTCACTTTCAAAACCCAGTTTTCTTTACACTTGACTAACGTTATACGCAACCGTACCTTGCGATATTGAAAAAATTAGCTTCATGGTTTTCCATTAGATAAGGAGGCGCTGTGGCAACCAATTCTGACCCCGCAGTAAATACCAATTCCAACCAGAAATTTGAACCGTACATTAAGGCCGATCAAATCGTTCCTGAGGTTACGCCCAAAGCGATAATTCTCGGCGCGATTATTTCTGTCGCATTCGGTCTGGCCAATGCGTATTTGGCGGTAAAGTTCGGCATGACCGTATCAGCCTCAATCCCTGCCGCGGTAATATCAATGGCGGTTTTGAGACTTATGTTCAAACGAGTCAGTGTACTTGAGAATAATATAGTACAGACTATTGGCTCAGCCGGTGAATCTCTGGCCGCTGGTATTACTTTCACAATTCCCGCCTTTTTTATCTGGGCTTCCAATCCGGAAATGGTTGGCATGGGATATACTCATGAAATTACTAAAGTCCAAATCTTTTGGATGTCAATGCTGGGCGGTTCGCTTGGTATCCTTCTTATGATACCTTTGCGCAAATACCTTGTTGAAAAAGAGCATAATAATTTGCGATTTCCCGAAGGAACCGCCTGCGCCGAAATTATAACTGCCGGTGACGAAGGCGGCTCAAAGGCTAAGATGGTTTTCATGGGTCTCGGACTTGGGGCTGTCTATAAATCAATGATGGTAATCGGACGTTTCTGGAATGAATCACCCGGATACGATTTTAAGGGCCTGCTCAAAGGCGGAACGATTGGTATTGATGCCTCCCCCGCTCTGGTCGGAGTCGGATATATTATTGGACCCCGTATAGCCGCTTTAATGCTCTCAGGGGCCGTTTTAGGATATCTCGGGATCGGTCCCCTGCTGGCTTTTATCGGTGACCAGATACCGGGAATTATCATCGCACCCGGTACTTTGCCTCTATCCGATATGGATCCGGGACAATTGAGGAATTTTTATATAAAATATCTCGGTGTCGGAGCCGTCGCATTTGGCGGAACAATTTCGTTAATAAAATCATTGCCAACGATTGTTCATTCTTTCTCAGCTGGTTTCAAACAAATTGTCAATCGCAAATCGGCCGGACAGGATAAAACTCCTCGAACTGATCAGGATATGCCGATGTCAATGGTATTAATCGGAACCGTTCTAATCGTATTCGCTATTTGGCTTCTCCCCGGTATCGAACTTCACTTTCTGGGGGCCATGCTGGCCGTTTTATTCGGATTTTTCTTTGTCGTAGTCGCGGCCCGAATTGTAGGATTGATCGGTTCATCTTCCAATCCGGTTTCAGGAATGACAATTTTTACTCTTTTGATGACCTGCCTTATTTTGCTCTGGCTGGGTTATGACGGCGTTAATGGGATGATAACAGCCATGTCGGTTGGAGCCGTTGTTTGTATCGCTGTTTGTATGTCGGGCGATATCGCGCAGGATTTGAAAACCGGATATCTACTTGGTGCAACACCGCGCAAACAGCAGTTGACCGAATTTATCGGACTCCTCTTCCCCGCTCTGGCGATGGGCTTCGCATTATATCTTCTGGGGGAAGCCTTCGGGTGGGTTGAATCGCCGGAACATCCCACTCCGCTTTTGGCTCCGCAGGCCAACGTGATGGCAACTGTTGTCCAGGGAGTTATCGGAGGAAATATTCCCTGGACCCCAATATTAGTTGGAGCGATGATGGCGTTGGGAATTGAACTATTAGGAATTAATTCTCTTCCGGTCGCGATCGGATTATATCTTCCCCTCTCACTTTCAACTCCGCTTATGCTTGGCGGAACCGTTGCGCTGATGGTTAAAAAAACGGCCAAAGATGATGGCATCTTTAAGAAACGACAGGAAGGCGGCATTTTATTCGGTTCCGGTCTTGTCGCGGGAGGCGGCCTTATCGGCGTTCTCTCGGCCGGATTGATCGCCGGTATCCCCTCTTTCAAAGCCTTTTCAGAAAAATATACTGAACTATCATTTATAACCGGAACCTGGAGCGAACCAATTTCAGTGATTATGGTTATTGGACTTGCCACTACATTATTTTTGGTTGCCCGTTCATTCGGAGGTAAGAAAGCATAACCTGAAATACAAACTGTAAAAGACACCAGACACTGTTCTTTAATAATATTAAGACATTTCAGGGGATTCAGTGTCTGGTTTTTTTATTTTCAGAAAATTATTGATAAACCCTAATACTTCTTCCTTCGCTCAATAACGTAATTGGAGCCTTTGAGGGATTTGGTATATTTCTTCAAATCGGCCAGCATGTGCGACAGCTCGCCGACATGTTTGAACATTTTGCCCTTATTTATCACGACTGCAATTGAAAGCGTCATTATCTCGAATTTTTCTTCTTCGTCAGAGCGGTTTTTTGTAATTATATATCCTCGTTCCCGATCATCTGGGGCATACCTGAATGGTATAAAAGTATCAAATGTGCGAAGAATATTTTCACAGATTTTGGGCACCATATCCCCGGGGATAATAAAAATAAAATCATCTCCCCCGATATGCCCGACAAATCCTTCACGGCACAAATCAAAAACAACATCCTTAATAATTCTTGAAGTCAGGCGAACGACCCGATCGCCATAATAATATCCGTAATAATCATTGAAGGCCTTAAAATTATCCAGATCGGCGTAACACACCGCGAATTGCTGCCCCAGCTCGATCTGCCGTTCAATCTCCAATTCGATTATGCCGGGACCCGGCAATCGGCTTGACGGGTTAACTGATAAATCCCGTATGGCACGATTAATTATCATTACCGTTTTGGTACGGGCAATATTCATCGGGATTTCATCAGTAAAGAATTCTTCAGCCCCATTTTCAAAAGCGGCCGTTAGAGAATTATCTTCCGGCCGGGGTTGATATAAAATCGTCGGCAATATAGCCAGATAGGTGTGATCTTTTATTCTCCGGACCATCTCAAGAATATTAATAATTGACCCGTCACCCGAGCCGCTGGTACCCATGTAGGCCAAATCAAGCGTAAACCGCTGGGCCAGGGTCAAGAGCTCTTCAACCGTGCTGAATCTATGCATAGAAGCTTTTTTACCCTCAATAATCCGTGAAAGAAAAAATTCTGCTTGAGTACCCTGCGTATGACAGGCAATATGCAGCATCACCGCCCGCCTTTCGATATCGCCCGCGGATGAAACTGGCGGTGGATTTCAAGCAGGTATTCCTTATTGAGATGGGTATAAATCTGTGTTGTGCTGATTGAGGCATGTCCTAATAATTCCTGAACAACCCGCAGATCGGCGCCTCCTTCCAGCAAATGAGTCGCGAAAGAATGACGAAATGTATGAGGAGTCACTTCTTTTATAATTCCGGCTTTCATTATATATCCGCGTATTAATTTCCACATGCCCGAACGGCTAAACCCGCGGCCAAATCGGGAAATAAACAGTCGATTGCTGGCGGCGCCTTTTGCGGCCAACGTTGGTCTTGATTTATCTATATATCGGTCAATAGCCTTTACAGCATAACTGCCGAGAGGGACCAAACGCTCCTTATTCCCCTTTCCCGTCACTATGATATAAGAAATCTCCGGAACATATACCGACAGGTTCAAATTGATAAGTTCAGAAATCCTCAGTCCTCCGGCATAGAGAATTTCCAGAATGGCATTATCTCGTATTTGAAGCGGACCATCACCCATCGCGCCATCCAGTATTCTTTTAACCTCATTAACTGATAAAACTACGGGTAATTTTCTGATTAAACGCGGCCCTTGTATATTTCCGGTGATTTCCGTATGTCCAAGATACTTAAAGAATTTCTTGATGGCCGAAAGGCGCCGGTTGATTGTTGACGGATTTATTCCGCAGGCATATAAATCCCGGGTATATAGATTTATGTCTTTCTGTTTAATTTTGTCCGGATTTTTGCCCGCATGAAAAACAAAAAAATCATATAAATCCCGTCGGTAAGCATCAATTGAATTGGCCGACAAACCTTCTTCCAGAGCCGCCGCCCGAAGAAATTCATCCACCTGTTTTTTGCAGTCAATTAACTTTTCAGATAAATCCGACATTTTTCAATATTGATGATTATGGCAGGATAGGCAACAAGTTTTAGACGGCCGTGGCCGCTACTGCGGCGATTATTCTTTGAGCCGAAGCTTCCTTAAGGACTCTTTCATTCTCTCGAAGCGTCGCTCCCGAAGTAGTTACATCATCAACAAGCAATATTGTCTTGTGTTTTAAGATACGGTCGGGGTCATCGACCGCAAATGCGCCTCTGACATTAGCCTCCCGATCATGCCCGTGCAATTTGGCTTGCTGGCGGGTTTTTCTCGTCGAGTATAAAACATCTGTATATATTGGCAGGCCGGTGATGTGTGATATGGCCCGGGCAATTTCTTCAGCCTGATTGAAACCCCGTTCATAATGCCGCGATTGATGCAATGGCACGGGAACGATCAAATCAATTCTTTTTACATAATCATGCTCAGTCAGTTTTTCCCCCAGCTTTTCCCCAATTTTATTGGCCAGAGGCTTTAGATTCTCAAATTTCAGGAAATGAATAATATCCCGCAAATGAGTATCAAAATATCCAAGAGACCAGACTGTAATTGATTCCCTGCCGCAGTCCCGGCACAGCATTCCCTGTGTTAAAAACGAACGGCATTGAGAGCAATAAGCGGCGTCAAATCCCTGAATAAAATCCCAGCACCGCCTGCAAATCAATTGATCATTCGAGTCGGCTTTCCGTTCACAAAGACAACATACCGGAGGATAAAACAGATCGACTAATCCATTCGAAACCTGTCTAATGTAATTGATAACGCCGGCTTTAAAATCACCCATTATTTGCCCTGCTTATTTTGATCATTACTTTGCGAAAATAATGTCTGCCCGTATAATACATCAGCGTTATTGACAAAAACACACCCGCAATCAAATCATGCCAGCCCAAAGACTCATGCCCGGAACTTATATTTGTCACATAATAATTGGAAGAAAACAGGTCATTTCCGAATAAATCAACAAGTATCCCCAGGATTAATGAAGTCAGGATGATGCCTGCCGTCATCAGAATCATCCCTTTGAATCCCAGAATCCGCTTCTGGACTACGAGTGATGTCATATTGACAGCCGGTCCGATTAACAAAAAGGCCAATACCGCCCCCGGCATCACTCCCATTGACAATAATACTGCGGCCAGCGGCGTCGATGACGTGGCACAAACATAAACCGGCAGACTGAAGGCAATTATCGCAAGGTACTGAATCCATCCTGAGACATTATCTTTAATTAAATCAGGCGGGATAACCGCGGCGGCCAAACCGGCCAGGACGAAGCCCCAGAATAAATAATAAGCCAACTCGGGATAGACGCTTTTTATAATGTATTTTTGGCCATCGATTAGTTGCTTGATTAAACTTTCTGGCTGATTTTTATCTACAATAGGCATTTCCGGCATCGGACGCCCTTCCGTATCTCGGTCAAGAAGCAAGGAAATCAGCCCGCTGATGAACGCCGTTATCAGCGCCGCAATCGGCCGTATTAGTGCAAAATATGGCCCCAGGAGGCGATAACTCAGTGCAATCGAATCAGCACCCGTTTCCGGAGTGGATATCAAAAATGCTACCGTTCCGGGACGCGACAATCCCGAACGGCTCAATTGATCGGCGACCGGCAAAACTGAACAACTGCACAACGGCAGCGGAATCCCGATAACAGAAGCGCGGAAAATTTGTGCCTGAGGTTTCCGGCCAAATAATGATTTCATCGCGTCAGGAGTAATCAATGCCCGAATTATTCCGGCGATAAAAAACCCTATCAATAGCAAAAGAGCTGACCGGATAATCATATCCCAGGTCAGCTCAAACCATTTAATAAATAAATCCAAATCTATTCCCTTAGAAGCGGCATCATCAATTCTTCCGCGCGCTTGCGGAGTTCCGGAGGCGGGTTTTCCTCCAGGAGCTTACTCCACCATTCAATGGCATTAGCGGAATCGGAAATCGAATAATATACAATACCCAGATTGAACTTGGCCGTCTGATGATCGGGTTGGAATTCAAGGGCCTTCTTAAATTGTGCAATCGCTGCCTGACTATTGCCGCTGCCCTGCTGGCACGCCCCCAGATCGACTCGCACATTGGCGTTCGTCGAATCAATTCGCAATGCTTTGGAATAACATTCAATGGCTAAAGGATACTGCCCTTGATCCATAAGAGAATTACCCATCTGAACCAGGGATTCAAATGATTCGGGAAGATTATTTCTATAAGCGGTTAAATCGGTCATTGAGGGCGCATTGGCCGAATCCCGCGGTGATTGATCCGTTTGATCTTTGTCACCCGTCAATATAAAGCCCGAATAAATTGCCGCAGCCACAATTAATATGGCAATTATAATGACATGATTTTCCCCCGATGAGTCATGCTTTTGTCTCTTTCCGCTTTTTATGGCGGCGCCGCATTCGGGACAATATTTTGTGGAGGAATTCAATTCGTGTCCGCAGCTTTGACATTTTTTGTCAGGCATAAGTTCACAAACCTTTCAAATTACTTGATCTGATTTTCATCATCGCCTTTTCCAAAAGGAGCGAAATCTGCCCCCTTAGCCCGTTCGATTGATATCACTCCCTTGACCCTGTTTATCTTCTGTATAACGCGGTTGAGATGCGTAAGGTTCTTGATTTCTATAACAAATGTCCCGGTTACGGGACTTCCTTCTCCAGAGATTTCCGCCCCTCGAACATCACCGTCCAAATCAGATATAGCCTCGGTGATATCCCTCAACATATTCTTTCTATCTTCAAGTAGGATATCTAATCGGACAATAAAAGCCTGGTCTTTGGCTACGTCCCATTCAACCTCGACAACTCTTTCCGGAGATTCCGTCAATTCCAGTGCCGTCGGGCAATCGGCTCGATGAATAGTAATCCCGCGGCCGCGGGTTATAAATCCGACTATTTTTTCACCCGGTACCGGCTGGCAGCACCCCGCGAATCGAAACATCATATTGCCGATTCCCTGAATCTTTATCCCTTTGCCACCTCGAGCGGTATCAATAAAGCGCTTGACTAAAGTTGGTTTGGTTTCCGCATTTTTATCAGGAGCGATTTTTGTCACAACCTGTTTCACCGAAAGAGTGCCATTCCCGATGGCGGCCATCATGCCTTCAATCGACGCGTAATTTAAAGACTGAGCGTGATCTTCCATTTCCGCCGACTTTGGCATCGATATTCGTGATTTCTTTAATTCACGCTCCAACATCTCCTGCCCAAGGCTGACCGACTGCTCATATCCCTGCTGTTTTAACCAGCGTTTTATCTTGGCTCGCGCCTTGGATGTCTGAGCGATCCTTAACCAATCATTGGAAGGCTTTTGATTGGGCGATGTCAAAATAGCGCCTTCATCGCCTGATTTTAGTTTGAACCCCAAAGGAACCATCTTTCCGTTAATCTTGGCCCCGGTAGTTTTCAATCCGACATCGGTATGTATGGCAAAAGCAAAATCCAACGCGGTCGAGCCGGCCGGAAGATGAATCAGATCTCCGCGCGGCGTGTAAACATAGACATCTTCCTGAAGTAAATCGATTTTCAGATACTCAAGAAATTCCGAAGGATTGCTTAAATCCTTTTGCCAATCCAATACTTCCCGCAGCCAGCTCATTTGCCGGTCGGCTTTATCCATTTGCTGCCGCCCCTCTTTGTAGAGCCAATGCGAGGCAATGCCGTATTCGGCTATCTGATGCATGCCATTAGTGCGAATTTGAATTTCCAGCATTTTATCGGCCGGTCCAAAAACAGTAGTATGAAGGGATTGATAGCCATTAGGTTTTGGATTGGCGATATAGTCATGAAATCGATTGGGGACCGGTTTCCATAGCGTATGAATCACGCCCAGAACGTGATAACACTCTTTCTTGGATGAAACAAGGACCCTGATTGCCAGCAAATCATAGATTTCTTCAAGAGGCAAATTTCTCAATCTCATTTTTCGAGATATGCTGTCGAGATGCTTGGCTCGGCCGGAGATTGATATCTTTATTCCTTCCTCGATTAATGCCTTTTTTATAGGTCCCGTTACCTGGCGTATATATTCCTCTCGCTCCTGGCGCGTCATCTCCAGCTGTTCGGAAATAAATCTATACTCTTTCGGTTGAAGATATTTAAAACATAAATCCTCAAGCTCTGTTTTCATTCTGGCGATACCGAAACGATGCGCCAGAGGAGCGTAAACTTCATTCGTCTCGCGGGCAATCCGCTTTTGCTTATCCTCCTTTAAAAATCCCAGGGTGCGCATATTATGCAATCGGTCGGCCAATTTGATAAGAATAACTCTGATATCCCGAGCCATTGAAAGCAGCATTTTGCGGAAATATTCAACCTGCTCTTCTTCTCGCGATTTAAACTCAACCTTTCCCAGCTTGGTAACGCCATCAACCAAAAGCGCGATCTCTTCTCCAAATTCCTTTTTTACTTCTTCAATCGTAACCGGCGTATCTTCGACGACATCGTGAATTAAGCCGGCCGCGATTGTAGCCGAATCCAGGTGCTGTTCAGCCAGGATAAAGGCCACTTCCAGACAATGGGTCGCATACGGCTCGCCTGATTCCCTTGTCTGACCCGCGTGCGAATTACTCGAAAATTCGTAGGCTTTGCGAATTAAAGGAATATTAACATTGGCGTTAAACGCCTCAATCTGGATTATGAATTGAGCTAAATTCAGCATAATATCAACTTATACACCTTAATTATTCCCGGCAAGCACTCTCTTATATAAATCGGATATTTTTTGCACATTCTCAACGATATTGAACTTATTCGAAATATCCAATGATTTCAGACCCATCTTAATTTTCATATTTTTATCTGAGAGTATCCTGACCATCGCATCCGCAAAATTTCTATAATTGCCCACTTCGCACAAAATCCCATTTTCGCCATTGCCGATTATTTCCGGCAATCCGCCGACATTTGACACCACTAAAGGCAGGCCGCAGGCTTCGGCTTCCACCGCTGAATTATTGAGTCCTTCGCTGGTTGAAGTAAGAAGGAAAAGTTCGCATTTCTTAAACACCGGCGCCATCGGTTCAATATGTCCCAAAAGGAAAATGTTTTTTAGCCCTGAATCGGAAATATATTTTTCCAGCCTTGGACGCTCCGGTCCTTTGCCAAGTATAAGCAAACCAATTCCGGGTATCTTTTTTTCTGCTTCTGATACCGCCTTTATCGCCGTTAAATAATCTTTTTCTTTGGTCAGGGCGCCGGCCGTTGTAATCAAGCTGGTGCAATTGTCTTTGATGACATTAGGAATATCCCAGTTACTTATATCGTCTTTTATTGCCTGTATATAGAGGCTTGAATTTATTACCTCAACGCGATCTTTATCCACGCCGGCCGAGACCAGTCCGTCCGCAACAGCTTTGCTGACCGCAATAAATTTATCCACCCTGTCTGAATATTTATATTTTCGGCTCAGGCGACCGGACGGGGGGAAAATAACTCTGCGAGTGACTATGAGTCTGGCGCCAGTAATGGAACGCTTTAGCCTCAGCCCAATCGTATGAGCCGCAGAATCATGAGCATGAATGATATTAATATTTTTCTCTCTGGCAATCTTTTTGATTTTCCCTGTTAGAATTTTTCTTAGAAAGGAATTTGACGCCAGTTTTATTTTAGGAATAAAATCAATGCGTCGATCCAGTTCGCTGCCCTCCGGAATGGCGATTGTTTGTTCAATACCCATCCGCTTAAGTTCTATGGTCATCATCAATACCTGTCTTTGGCCGCCGCGAAATTCCCGGCCGGTATCGATATGCAATACGGAAATGTCGGACATGATATTTTACAATGCCGTTCGTTTGGATTTCTGCGCCTCAATATGCATAGAGCGCAGCTTGGCATATTTCAGCAGTGTACCGGTGGACGTCAGGTAGGCGATTAAAAAACCTTCCCAGCCGTCGCGCCAGCCCTTTTGAAATACTAATTTCCTCAAAAAAGAAAACGGCGGTTTTATAGCCAAAAAATACGGCGAGCATTTCTGGCCCCGCTTAAATAACTCTTCTGCACCCAGAGTTGAGTACTGGTCAAGCTTTCGCAAATAATCTTCCAGCGTTGGATATGAATAGTGCATCATGGGATTATGCAGCCTGCCTGTCTGGCCGTCAACTTCGACTTTTTCATGCACGAGTACGTCGGTAAACCGACCGGAACATTTCTTAAATAATCGCAAGACATAATCGGGGTACCATCCCGAGAATAAAATCCATTTTCCCAAAAACTGTGTCTTGCGGGGGATATAATAGCCATCGTTCGGCGGGTCATTTTCCAGAAGCTGCAGGATTTCATTTTTGAGAGTGAAGGAAATTTCTTCATCCGCGTCAATGGATAAAATCCAGTCGCCAGTTGCTTTATCCAGAGCGTACTGTTTGGCCTGGCCAAAACCGGTCCATTCGGGTGAATAAATTCGTGCGCCATACTTTTGGGCTATTTCAATGGTCTGATCCGTCGAATGCGAATCGACGATAACTATTTCATCCGTCCATGAAACCGATTGTAAACAACGCTCAATATTAGCTTCTTCATTTTTTGTAATAAGTATGGCCGATATTTTCACCGATAAACCTCTGTTTTCAATACTCTCAATACTTCATTATATACGTCAGCAACTTCGATATCAAAGATATTGTAATCATTATTCGACACTACCGCCCCTCCGTCCTGATTATATGGCTTCCATAATTTGAAGTTCTTATCGAAGCGCGTATACAGACCGACGACCGGAACCCTGAAAGCCCGTGCGATATGCACCAATGATGTATCAGGGGTGATTAGAAGCTCAAGTCTGCTGATGATGGCTGACACCTCGAGTAAATTAAGTCCCATGGGAAAAGTACAAACTCTCGAAGCAAATTTGCTCGCCAGAGCTTCAGCCCGGTTTCTTTCGGAAGGATCACTTGATATTACTACTCGATATCCCATCAGATTATCAATGATTCTGTTAATCAGTTCGACATTTTTCTCTTCGGGCCAAACTCGTGTTGGCCTCCCGGCAGATATATTCAGCCCGATTATTCTATCGCCCGTGCCATTTTGTACCGATTGCAAAAACCGCTCGGCGGAATCGAAATATTTTTTATCAATTGTCGGGGGAACATGCAATTCCAAATTCTCAGTTTTAATTCCAAAAGCGGTCAGAAGTTTGATTGTGTTTTCAATGACATGCGCTTCATCGCCGGTACGGTATTCGTAATTGGAATCATAATATTCGCGATGCTTCGATTTGCCCACTCCGATGCGCCACGCCCCGGGAGAACTATACTGAGATAGAAACAATGCCGTCACTGAATCATCACAAATCATATCAACCACGGCGTCAACTTTCAGATTTCGTACTTCACCCAGCATTTTCATATCATCAATGATATGTTTCGTATACAAATAGTTTTTTTCAATTCGTTCATCGTTTTTCACAATCGCGATATTTCTCGGTGAGCATATGGTATATATTTTTAAATGAGAATAGAGTCTCTTGAGATTATAAAACACCGGCAGAGAAATTACCATATCCCCCAATTTTTCGGGCCGCAGGAAAAGAACGCTTCTGATTTCCAACGGATTTATCCGGGCAAAATCCTTTCGACCTTTTTTAAAATAAAGGCGGGATAGTGAAAAAAACACCCGCTTAAATCCATGCTCAAGCCTTTTGATAATCGATATTTTCATTGAACCGGTTTTAATAAATGCGCCTCTACTTTATCAACCATGATTTCCAAATTGAATTTCTCAGTGAATCTTTCATATCCGAAACGGCCATATTTTTCACGCAATGTTTTGTCATTATAAAAAAGTTCAATCGCCGCTGTCAAATCTGTCGCGTCGGCCGGATTAACCAAAATCGCGTTTTCATTTTCAGATACAACTTCCGGTATTCCCCCCACTCGTGTCGCCACAATCGGCAATCCGGCCGCCATTGCCTCAACCAATACAATTCCAAACGGCTCGGCTATGGCCGGATGAACATATAAATCAGAACCAAATACCGCTCGCTGATGTTTCTCCAACAGACCCGCAAAAATAAATCGTTCGCCAAAACCAATAGCCTCAATTCGCTTCCGGTGTTCGTTTTCCAATGGTCCATCGCCCAGCCATAGAAAATAAATATTCCCGCATCTTCTCAAAAGCTGTTCTGCCGCGTCAAGCAAGTACTTATGGCCCTTCTGCTCAACAAATCTCCCCGATGTCAGGCACACAAAAGCATCGTCAGGAATTCGGTATTTACTGTGCAGGAATTTCCGACCCTCGTTGCGATTAGATTTCCATAATTCTCGATCAATTCCAATCGGAAGGACATCGAATTTATTT
This sequence comes from Candidatus Zixiibacteriota bacterium, assembly GCA_043819555.1. Classification (GTDB taxonomy): domain Bacteria; phylum Zixibacteria; class MSB-5A5; order GN15; family JAAZOE01; genus JAZGGI01. Next base: position 29,940 of record JBDREQ010000007.1, read on the forward strand.
TTTTCAATAAATCCCGATTCAGTTATTTCATCCCGCAAATAAGCTGAAGGAACAATGACGGAATCTATATATTTCAAAAACATATTTCTATGCGACCATGTCTTTTTTGCCAGATTTACGCCGGGACTCCAGACAATTTTATACTTACCGCCAAATTTCCGCGCCAATCCCGCCATCCGCGCATCTTTGACTAAATTACAAACAACAACATCAATCGAATATGATTTACTTATTTGCGATATCTTTTTTATTACAAACGGATTGAAATCCCCCCCAATTTTCATTGGAAATATACTTAATTTATCATGCGATGAAATTCTTTTCAAAAACTTCGACTTGGCGCGACCGGCGAAATATACCTGATGTCCTTTTTGCGCCAGCCCCAGGCCGCACATCTCCATCCAGTTTTCCAGTCCCCCCCAGATCGATTTATCGATCGAATTGAGAAAAAAAATATTAAGACGCGCCATTGCCATTTTGAAACTGCAATTGATACAACCTGGCATACAAACCGCCCTCTTTCAAAAGCGTCTGATGATTCCCTTGCTGCACAATGCGCCCCTTATCCATGACAAGTATATTATCCGCCGACGTAATCGTTGATAGGCGGTGCGCGATAACCAGCGTCGTCCGGCCCTGCATCAACCGATTAATGGCCTCCTGCACCTGAACCTCCGATTCCGTATCCAGCGACGACGTTGCCTCATCAAATATCAAAATATCCGGATTACGAAGAAGAGCTCGGGCGATGGCCAATCGTTGCCGTTGTCCTCCTGACAGCATGACGCCCCGATTGCCAATCTGCGTTTCAAATTTATCCGGTAGCCGCAAGATGAAATCATAAGCATTGGCCATCTTTGCCGCTGCGACAAGGTCATCTTCACAGGCATCGGATAAACCATAAGCGATATTATTCCGGACTGTATCATTAAATAGAAAAGTTTCCTGCGTTACAATTCCCATCAGCGATCTCAGGCTGCGAACTGAAACATGTTTTATATTCACGCCATCAATCTCAATACTGCCCTGTTGCGGATCATAAAATCTCGGCAATAAATCAAATAACGTTGATTTACCGGCGCCGCTCGGTCCGACTACCGCGAAAATCTTACCCTTTTTGACCTCGAAGGAAATCTCATCCAGCACCCGATCACCCGTATCGTATGAGAAAACAATGTCTTTATATTTAATTGAATCTGAAAAGCGCTTCAGCTCGATCGAATTATCGGCATCCTTAACCAGCGGCCGCGTATCCAGAACTTCAAATATCCGTTCCGCTGCGGCCATCCCTTCCTGAACTTTAATATGAATATTCGAAAGCGATTTGACCGGCTTAATCATCGAAAACATGGCAAAGATGAACAGTATAAAATCCGCCCCCGCCAATGTCGATTCGGCGGCCAGAATTTTCGTCCCGGCATACCACAAAATAAATAGCCCGGCCGCTGTCGCCATGATATCGTTTATCGGCGTCGCCAGCATCCGCACTCGGACCATCTTGAGAAGCGCCTTAAAAAACCGATGAGTGGCGATCTTGAATTTATTGGTCTCAAATTTATCCATGGCGTAGGCTTTGACTATTCGAATATTGGAAACATTTTCTTCAAGGACCGAAGTCACATCGGCCATTCTCTCCTGCGACCGTACCGAATATTTTCTCAGCTTGCGCCCCACGTAATAGATAAAATAAAATATAACCGGCAATACAATTGACGCCAAAAGCGTCAGCTTCCAGCTAAGAATAATCAGAAACGACGCAAAAATCACAACTGCCAGAGAATCCGCCACCAGATGATTGAACCCGATGTCAATCGTTTCATTCAAAACGACAACATCATTGGTCACCCGTGACATCAACTGCCCTGTTCGCGTTCGATGAAAATAAGCCATTGATAATTGTTGATACTGCTCAAAAAGGCGATTGCGAATATTGCGGATAAACGACTGCTGCACAAACGCCATGAAAAATCCCTGGATGTATAAAAATATGTTTTTGGATACAGCAATCAGCAATGTCACCCAGCAGATTCGAACCAGCGTATCAGTCTTGTCCGGCCTGACGATAACGCTATCAATTTGGGCCTTTATCCAAATCTTGATCTCTTCGGGCGTTTCCAGAATCTTATCAATAAAACCTTTTGCGGTTTCAGGATTTTCAACCGACTCGATTATTGCCGGCGGCGTCGTTAAACCGGATAGTCCTGTCAGATCGCCTCCGTCGGCTGAAAACAGAGTTCCCAAAAGCGGCCCAATCATCCAGATCAATGCCCCGGATAAAACCGCAAACATCATCGCCGATAATGATGAAACTATCAGCCGAAACCAGTACGGCCGGATAAGCCGAAAAGTTTTCAGATACAAATTAGCCATAAGCTTGAAACATAATATATCGATTATTCCCCGTCAACCGAGTGACTGCCGAAAAACCGCTGAATGAGTCTCCCCACATCCTGGCCCCGCAAACATAAAATTTGGTTATGCAGGTTTAAAAAGCATTAGTTGCGGCGGGTCTTGATTTCGCGAGGCGAAATTGTGACCTGTCGCTAAAGTGATTCGACCCTCCGCGCCGAAGCCGGAATATCGACTTCAAATTTCCGATTTTTTATCTGAATATTATATTGCTGCTCCCGCACAAATCCCCGCGCGCGAAAGTTGTAATTGGCGTTATAATAGAGAATATCATTCGTTTTATAAAATGGATATTTCGTCGAATGCAAGCCATAATTGACGACAATAGAATCGCCGCAAATTGCATCAATCAATTTTTCCTTTTTCGGCAAGCTCTTTTTATTTAAGAAAACTGTTCTGCTAAATCGGCCGTCCTGATACTCAAACCTCCGCGGGCTTTCATAAAATATAGCCAGTTCTTCAATTTCGTATATATCTGTCCTGCCGGATAATAGAGATAAAACATAAAGTAATACTTCACCCGGCCGAGAGCATTCCGCGCCCGAATTAAAATCTGCCAAAGACCCGGAAAAATACTCGTTTTCGGAACTGAAAAATATTGTCACCATGTCGTTAATCACGTTCCCTTTGAATGCTCCCCGGCCCACATATCCCCTGCCGTAAAATCCAACCGAATCACCGGAAAAGTATGCTTCGGTTGTTACTGAAAATTTCTTGCCATCATCGTTTATCCGCAAATCAATCAAATAAGCCGCCGATTGAAATTGCCCGGAACGCTGTTCGATATTATTTGAATAGCCCTGAATAATCTTATCCGCATTTACTCGCCCAGCCTTATAAGGGGCACAGGAGATGGCCATTAGGCACAATATGGCTATAATTAGTATTTGTTTCATGCCAATTGAATGCCGGAAAACAAAAACACGAATAATTTTATAAATGGTCCAAGAAGTAGCCAGATTAAAGACACGGGAAGAACAAAACTGCTGAAAATCAATATCATTAAAATTATGGGAGAATATCGCTGGATGCTGTCAAAAAATGGTCCATATCGCTCTGGGACTATATTTCGTAAAATATGAGAACCATCAAGAGGAAAAATCGGAATTAAGTTAAATATCGCCAGGGATACGTTTATGGATATCATAAAAAACAAAAATAAATAAAAAGCCTCAAAATCGGGAAACATATTTAATACCGACAAAATCCGCCATAATGTTCCAAAAACCAAAGCCAGCCCCATATTCGAAAGCGGCCCCGCCGCCGAAATCCAGAAATCATCGCGGCGCAGATTTTTTAAATTATATGGATTGACCGGAACCGGCTTAGCCCACCCAAATCTGAAATTAGATAAAACCAGCATCAGAGTGCCCATTAAATCCAGATGGGCGAGTGGATTTAGCGTCAGGCGTCCCATATTTTTGGCGGTTGGATCGCCTAATTTATTTGCCGCCCAGGCGTGAAAGAATTCATGCACCGTCAGAGAAAATATTATCGCCGGAGCCGCAAGTATTAATCTTTCTACTGTCATAAAAAACCTCGAAGCAAAAACTTATGCTTTTATACGTTGCTTCAAGGATAAAGTCAAAGAATATTTAAGCATAAACGCCCCGGAGGAGCAAAACTTCGGTCACTCGCCTCACTGCCAAAATATAAGAAGCCAGCCGGAGCGAACATTTAAATTCTTTAGAAACTTCCAGAACATCATTAAATGCCCTTACCATATGCTCTTCCAGACGGTTATTGACGTCTTCCTCGCTCCAGAAGTAACCTAAACGATCCTGCACCCATTCAAAATACGATACCGTCACGCCTCCGGCATTACAGAGAATATCAGGAATGACAGTCACGCCCTTCTTGAATAATATTTTGGCGGCATCAGGCGTCGTCGGGCCGTTGGCTCCTTCGCCAATAATTCTTGCCTTTATCCTGCGGGCATTATTCTTGGTGATCACGTTTTCCAGCGCGGCGGGAACCAGAATATCACAATCGTATTCAAGAATCATATCTTTATCAAATGCCGCCGCCCCGTCAAAGCCAACGATGCTGCCTTTATTTTGTTTTGTGTGTTTTATTAAGGCGTCGATATCGATTCCGTTATGATTTTCCAATCCGCCATTGACGTCGCTTACGGCCACAATCTTTAGGCCCATTCGATTCAGGGATTTTGCCGCGATTGAACCGACGTTGCCAAATCCCTGAATCGCGGCCGTACAATCTTTCAGTTTCATCCCCAGAGCTTTGGCGGCTTCACGGATGGTAATCCCAACGCCATTTCCAGTGGCATCATGGCGTCCCCGCGAACCTCCCAAAACTACCGGCTTGCCGGTCACAACTGAGGAATTATAATTACCCGAATGCATACAGTAAGTATCCATAATCCAGGCCATGGTTTGTTCATTGGTGTTTACGTCAGGAGCGGGAATATCTCTTTCGGGACCGAATACATCAATCAAATCAGCTGTGTATCTCCGCGTCAATCGTTCCAGTTCATGGGGTGATAACTTTTGGGGATCGCAGGTTACTCCCCCTTTAGCGCCTCCAAACGGTATCCCCATAACAGCGGATTTCCACGTCATCCAGGCCGCCAGAGATTTAACTTCATCAAGATTAACATTGGGATGATATCGTATTCCCCCTTTACCCGGCCCCCGGACCACCGAATGCTGCACCCGGTAACCGATAAAAATTTGAAATGAACCATCATCCATTTGGATTGGCAAATTTACAATTGTTACCTTGCGGGGCTCTTCAATGATTTTGAGCAGATTCGGATCCAGATCAATAGCTTTAGCCGCTTCGGCCAGATATTGCAAAACATACTCATAGGTTGACACCTGAATTGTTTTTGATTTTGGCTCAGACATAGTTACTCCCTGATTTATTAAATATCATTTAGCGCCATATGACGCTTATCTTCTCGACACATAATCGGAATCGCCGTCAAAAAACCGCCACAGCTTTCCCCGGCCGTTTTTGATACCGATGCGACGAGATGATTTTATATTGATTACGCTTTGATTGCGGTCAATGATGTATAATTTTTCACCGGTCAAATCAAATCCGTTTTGATCCCGCGCCAATCCAAAAGCGCGGCAGAACTTACCCGGTCCATCAGTATATTTCAGGCACTTCTCCGGCGATTTATCTTTCATTATTTCAATTCCAGCAACCGGTTCAACTCCTCTGATTAAAACCGCCGCCGGACATTCTTTCTCCTCAGTGACAACATTGAAACAATGATACATTCCATAGATAAAATATATATACGCATATCCGCCCGATCCAAACATTACCGCGTTACGCTCAGTCTTGCCCGCCGCAGCATGACAGGCGGGGTCGTCTTTGCCGATATACGCCTCGACCTCAACAATATCCGCGGCGATAATTCCATCTGCATGATGATAAACAATTGTTTTCCGAAGCAGTTCCCGAGCCACCGTCAAAGTCGGCCGATTATAAAATAACCTCGATAATTTCCTCCCGGATAGATTCATAATAGACTGTAATTATTCATCGGTATAAGGAAACAGCTCATACGCTACCGTTGATGCGACTTCAAAATCAAGAGCCAGTTGCGAAGGCTTATGAGCGTCCGAACCAACCGACTTCAGACATACTCCTTTTTCACGCGCCAGATTAACTATTTCCATGGTGGGATAATATTCGCTCAGACCGTGCCGGATGGCTGAAGTATTAATCTCATATCCGACTTCATTAGCCTTCATAATATCAAAAAGTTTTTCGATCCGGCCCCGATGAATTGTATTAATTTCCTCCCCATAATACTCTAACCCATATTTTCTATACACATCAATATGCGCAATACAATCAAACAACCCGCTTCCCGCGCAGTTATATAATTTCTCAAAATAATTATCCGCGATTTTATCAAGAGGCATTTTTTCAAACAATTTCTTAGCCGAATCTTTACAGCAGATGCACAATCCATTTATCGTATGCACCGCGCCGATTTTATAATCCAGCGGAAACTTCTTGATGACTCTCGAAAGTTCCTTTTCGCATCCGTCAAACCACCCAAATTCCAAACCGGAACGAACCATCATCCCCAGCATCCCATATTCTTCATGCACCCGCGCGACATCTTTCACATAATGCCCAATAGCGTCATCAGATAGTCTCTCCTTCTTACCATCAATAACAATCAACGAATCATCAGGATGCTTCGGGTCGGCGTCATAATGCGTCGTAAAACACAATTCCAAAACATAACCGTTCAAAGCCGCCTGACAATATTCATCGAGACTCCCCTCGGCATCGATTGAATAATCGGGATGAACATGAAAATCAGCCGCCAGTTCAATCATTGGTGCGTTCATATCATTCATATCCGCCTCCCGTCAAAAATGGATTACATTTGCGTTCAAACCCAATTGATGTTGCCGGGCCATGCCCGGGATAGCAAACAGTTTCATCGGGAAGAATCAAGAGTTTGGTTTTAATCGAATTAATTAGTTGTTCATGACTGCAGCCCGGAAAATCCGTCCGCCCGATTGAACCGAAAAATAATGTATCACCGCAAAAAAGTATCTTCTCAGAATAGTAACATACCCCCCCCGGAGAATGCCCCGGCGTTTGAATGACCGTGAAGGCATGAAAACCAAAATTTACTTTATCATCATCAATCAACAATCTCTCCGGTTGAGGACACACCACCGGCATCCCCACCGCCGATGACATGTTTTTTTCAGCCGACGCCAAAAGCTCCTCCTCGCCTTTTCCGGCATACAGAGGAATCTTGAATTTATTAACGACCTCGTTAACTCCTCCGACATGGTCTCCGTGCCCATGAGTTAAAATCACAGCCGTTGGCTTCACGCCGAATTTATCAGTCTCATCAATTATCCTATCCGCCTCGTCGCCCGGATCGATTATTACACCTTCTTTTGATTTTTCATCATAAACGAGATAGCAATTGGTCTGGAACATACTCACCACAATCGTCTCAATCTTCATAAGAATCCTTTCAAATTGAATTCCCATAAACTATGGCAGGATTATTATAAGGCAACCTATTTTTTAACCATTATGCGCGGTTCAAAAAGAAAATCCTCAAAATCTCAATTTTTCCCATAAAAATCTTCAAAAATATTGAAGCCAAAAGTCATTATAACTGTTGACGTGACGCAACAAATTTTGTAAAATATACGTCCTTTTGTTGAGGATAAGAATATGGATAATGAAGTACGAGAAATTGTAAGTGGTTTGAAGTCAAGAATTTCCAAAATCGGGAGGTTTCTTTGACTTAGACCGGCGTCGTGAAAAAATTAACAAACTCGAAAAAACAAGCGCCATTCCCGACTTCTGGAATAATCAGGAAAACGCTCAGGCGGTCATGCGTGAACTCGCCAATCATAAAAAATGGGTCAATGAATTCGAAAAACTTGAATCCGAATTTAAAGACCTCGCCGAATTAGGCGAATTGACCGGCGATAACGCCGAGGATCTGGCTGATGTCAAAAAAGGTTTGGATGAGTTTATCACAACCATCGATGATTTTGAATTATCTACCTACCTATCAGGTGACGATGACGTCCGCAATGCGATTCTAACAATTCATCCGGGAGCCGGTGGGACTGAGTCACAAGATTGGGCCGAAATGCTTTTTCGCATGTACAACCGCTGGGCGGAATCTCAAGGCCACACGGTCAGCCTGATAGATTATCAACCGGGAGAAGAAGCCGGGCTCAAATCAGCTACGATTTCAATTAAAGGCGAATATGTATACGGTTACCTCAAATCAGAATCAGGCGTTCACCGCCTGGTCCGCATTTCCCCGTTTGACGCTAACAGCCGCCGCCATACATCATTTGTCTCTGTCCACGTCAGTCCCGAAATCGATGACAATATCGAAATTGATATCAATGAGGATGATCTCAGGATCGACACCTATCGAGCATCCGGAGCCGGAGGTCAGCACGTTAATAAAACTTCTTCCGCCGTGCGAATTACCCATGCCCCGTCCGGAATCGTCGTCCAGTGCCAATCGGAGCGCAGTCAACACAAAAATCGCGCTTCGGCCATGAATGTTCTAAAATCTCGATTATATCAAATGGCTCTCGAAGAGCAGCAAAAAGAACAGGAAAAATACACCAAAGACAAAAAGAAAATCGAATGGGGTAGTCAGATACGCAGTTATGTCTTTCACCCCTATAATATGGTCAAAGATCACCGCACCGACGCGGAAACCTCAAATATCCAAAAGGTCATGGATGGCAATCTGCAATTGTTTATCAACGCCTACCTGACTTCGGGATTAGGAAAAGTAAATTAAAACGGAATAAATGTCATGAATGTACTTGATCAAATCAAAGATAAGGCCAGATCTTTGGGCCGAAGGGTAGTACTGCCGGAAGGCACCGAAGAACGCACGATCATCGCCGCAAAAGGCCTGATTGAACAAAACATCACAAAAGTTACTCTACTCGGCGAAATTGAAAAAGTAAAAATCCTTTGCGGACAAAATGGACTCGATCCGGAATCGGTTTCGATTATCCATCCTGAATCCTCACCTGATTTTGATGCTTGCGTCGAACTCCTTTTGGAACGTCGCAAAGACAAGGGTATGACCAGAGACGATGCTGCCGAACTGATGAAGCAGGAACTTTTCTTTGGGGCCGCTATGGTCAAATCAGGCAAAGCCGACGCCTCCGTCGCCGGGGCCGTCAATACCACCGGAAACGTTCTGCGGGCGGCATTATACGTTATTGGACTGGCCGAAGGAATAAATACTCTTTCCTCATGCTTTTTAATGACGCTGCCCAAATTTCTCGAGACCGAGGAGAAAGTCTTTACTTTCGCCGACTGCGCCGTAGTTCCCAACCCGAACCCAAAACAGCTGGCATCGATTGCGGCATCCAGCGCGGACACTATGAAAAAATTAACGGGTGAAAAACCAAAGGTGGCGTTTCTTTCATTCTCCACCAAAGGGTCCGCCAAACATAGCGACATCGATAAAGTTCTTGAAGCTCTTGAAATATTTAAAAACAAATACCCTGGCATTGAAGCCGATGGCGAATTACAGCTCGACGCCGCCGTCATCCCCAGTATAGGCCAAAGAAAAGCCCCGGGATCTGCCGTCGCGGGCAATGCCAATGTACTGATATTTCCTGATCTTGACGCAGGAAACATCGGTTATAAATTGACTCAGCGCATGGCCGGAGCCACCGCCACCGGTCCGATTATTCAGGGCCTTGAAGTACCGGCTAACGACTTGTCACGGGGATGTTCAGCCGAAGATATCATTGATGTTTCAGCTATTGCCGTTGTTTTGAAAGGATAAATAATGAGTCTCAGTAAATTAGCTCTTGAAATCGCCGAATCCCCAACACTGGCGCTTAACCAGAAAGCTGGTCAATTACGTGAAGCGGGAGAGGCGGTTATACATCTCGGCGCAGGAGAACCAAAATCAAAAGTTCCCTTTGAAGCCATTCAGGCCGCCGCCTCCAAACTTACATCCGCCGAAATCAGATACACACCGACCAAAGGGATCGCTCCCCTGATAAGCGCCATCATCAAATACACCGAAGAAAATTATAATAAAACCGTCACTTCAAATAATGTGGTCGTATCTGCCGGAGCTAAACAGGCGATATATAATTTGATGATGACTCTCCTTAATCCCAACGATGAAGTCATTATGCTTGCTCCTTATTGGGTCAGCTATCCTGAAATTATCAAAATGCTATACGGAAAACCGGTCATAGTTAATCCTCCGGACGGTACGTTTGAGCCCCGCATTCAGGATATCAACGACAAAATAGGTTCCAAAACAAAAGCAATCATCATCAATAGCCCCAATAATCCTTCGGGAGTAATGTATTCGGAAGAACTTATCGCGGCCCTGGTCGGGTTGTGTGAGAAAAAAGGCATTTATTTAATAATGGACGACATCTATCATAAACTTATTTTTGATAATAAAAAATGGCCGGTTTGTTATGAATACGCCAAAGATAATTCTGACTCCTCCCCGCTTATTGTCGTCAACGGCGTCTCCAAAATGTATGCCATGACCGGATTTCGTATCGGCTGGACGATAGCCAATAAAGAAATTTCAAAAACAATGGTAAACGTTGCCGCCCAGAATACATCCTGTCCTTCAGTTGTGCAACAGGTAGCCGCTGTAGGAGCGCTGAACGGTGACCAGAATAATGTTGAAAATCTGCGCCTGACGCTTGAAAACAACCGCAATATTATGCTCGAAGAACTAAACTCTGTTAACGGTCTAATAACCCATAAACCTGAAGGGACTTTCTACTGTCTTCCTGATTTCCGTGCTTATGGACAGGATTCAACCAGGATGTCAAAATTACTTCTTGAGAAGGCCCTGGTCGTTTCCGTTCCGGGCGGAGAATTCGGACTTGAAGGACACCTTCGTTTGAGCTATTGCGGTTCGATAAAAGATATCAAAGAAGGCGTCGCTCGCATCAAATGGGTATTTGATCCCGATTCACCCGATGAAATTTATATCGGCGACAAGAAAATGAAAAGGGATTGGCTATGAATATAAATCATTCGGATATAAAAACTCCCGCGCAGGATAAGGCCGGAAAAATAAAAAGCGAATTTGGATTAGACACAATCGGCTTGAATAATCTTAACAACGTTTACTGGAATTTAAATACCGAAGATTTATACGAGGAAATTCTTTATCGTGGTGAAGGCGCAAAAACGGAAGTTGGGCCAATTGTAGTTCATACCGGAGAAAGAACCGCTCGCTCCATCAATGATAGATTTATTGTTAAAGAATCAACTACAGAAAATGAGATTTGGTGGGGTGAGTACAATCGGCCATTCAGCCCTGACAATTTCAATGCTCTGACCAATCGCATCAGGGCCTTTCTGCAGAAACGAGATGTTTTTGTTCAGGATTGTTATGCCTGCGCCGATGAAGACTATCGCCTGCCCGTGCGAGTAATTACCGAATACGCCTGGCACAGTCTTTTTGCCCGCAACATGTTGATTCGTCCGAAAACAGAACAGGAGCTTAAGCAATTCGTACCTGAGTTCACGATTATTGATGTCCCTTCTTTTTGCGCCGCACCTGAAATTGATGGAACCGCGTCAGGCGCTTTTGTTATTATTAATTTTGAGCAAAAACTATGTCTCATTGGAAACATCGGATATGCGGGTGAAATAAAAAAATCCGTGTTTTCTTTCCTGAATTATCATTTGCCTTTTGATAATGTCCTGTCCCTGCACAGCGGAGCCAATACTGACTCCAGGGGAAATACGGCTCTCTTTTTGGGATTGTCCGGAACCGGTAAAACCACGCTTTCCACCGATACTGTTCGAGACTTCATAGGCGATGATGAAATCGGATGGACTGACAAGGGTATATTCAACTTTGAAGGCGGCTGTTATGCCAAAACGATATTCCTCTCACCCGATGAACAGCCGCTAATCTATGATTGCTCGCGTAAATTCGGAACCATTCTTGAGAATGTAATCTATAATCCGGAAACAAAGAACATCGACTTTAATGATTCAAGTTTAACGGAAAACGCACGCGCCGCCTATCCGGTAATCTTTGTTGATAACAATATTCCGGCTTCAATGGGCAGTCATCCAAAAAACATCTTCCTCCTTACCTGCGACGCGACCGGGGTTATGCCTCCAATTGCACGCCTGACTCCCGAGCAGGCGATTTATTATTTTCTGTCCGGATATACTTCGAAAATCCCCGGCACAGAGATGGAACTGAGCAAAGAACCGGAGATTACATTCAGTCCCTGTTTTGCCGCGCCGTTCATGCTTCACCATCCCTGTAAATACGCTGAGATGCTGAAAAATAAAATTCTCAGATATTCTCCTCAATGCTGGCTGGTAAATACCGGTTGGATCGGCGGTAAATTCGGAGTTGGTAAACGCATAAGCATTCCGCAAACTCGCGCAGTTATTCATGCCGCCGCTGACGGCTCATTGGATGATGCCAAATATATTGAAGATCCCGTTTTCGGATTCAAAATCCCGGAAGTCTGCAAAGATATCCCAAAGAATATTCTATGCCCTGAGCAGACATGGGATAATCCGGATAAGTATAATGAAAAATCCCGCCGATTGGCTTTGTTGTTCGTTGAGAATTTCAAGAAGTTTGCCGATGATATGCCCCGGGAAATAATAGAAGCCGGGCCGAAATTGCCCGCAAAAGTAACCGTTTAAAAACGGGATACGAGTAACAGGAGATTTTTTCATGCCGACTTACCAGTACATTTGCAAACACTGCCAGCATGAATTTGAGGAATTTCAGAGCATTGTCGAAGCGCCGATTTCAAAATGCCCTAAATGCGGAGAAAAACCCCAGCGACTGATTACCGGTGGCGCCGGATTTTTACTAAAAGGTTCCGGTTTTTATACAACTGATTACCGCTCCCCATCATACAAAAAAGACGCCGCCAATGACAAACCACCGATTCCCAAAACCGATAGTGCCAAAAAATCTGATGCACCGGCTAAAAAGAAAGATTAGACCTGTCTGATATCTAAAATCCAATAAAAATCTTCGGATAAACCTTAAAATTTGAGTCAAATGCATAGAAGATATTGACAAATTCACTGAAAAGTATTTTATTGTCGCAAGTGATAAGTTTCACAAAGTTGAACATAGATTTTTGAATCGAATGATAATCATTATTACTTAATTGGGAGGTTATAAATGTCCAAATTAAAAGCCAAATTTGAGAGCCAGATTCCGGGGATGCGTGAAGAGATCAGCAGCCTCATTAAGGAACACGGTTCCAAGGTGGTTTCCGAAGTCACTCTCAAGCAGGTCTATGGCGGTATGCGCGGCGTCCGCGGCCTGATTTGCGATACTTCTCTGGTGCCACCGGAAAAGGGTCTCATTATTCGAGGCATCCAGCTTAAAGAATTATTCGATAAGTGGCCCGAAGAAATATTCTGGCTCCTTGTCACCGGCGAGCTTCCGACCAAAGACGAGGTCAAAGACCTGCAGAATGATTACAAACAACGCGCGGGCGTTCCCCAGTATGTCTGGGACGTTCTCCGCGCCATGCCTGCAGATTCTCACCCGATGTGCATGCTCGACACCGGTATCCTGGCGATGGAAGGCGAATCGGTCTTCCGCAAACGCTATACCGAAGGCATGACCAAACTCGATTACTGGGAACCGACCCTCGAAGACAGTCTGCGCATTTTGGCTATCCTGCCCGAACTCGCGGCTGGTGTTTACCGCATCCGCTACAAAAAAGGCGATCTCATCGCTCCCGACCCAAAACTCGATTGGGGCGCCGATTATGCCCGGATGCTTGGTATCGCCGACCCGACCGGTATATTCGCCAAACTGATGCGCCTCTACCTGACTCTGCATTGCGACCATGAAGGCGGAAATGTTTCGGCTCACGCCTGCCATTGCGTTGGCTCAGCCCTGTCCGACCCGTACTATTCCATTTCAGCCGGTCTCAACGGACTGGCAGGCCCTCTGCACGGTCTGGCCAACCAGGAATGCCTCAAGTGGGTTCTCGAAGTTATGAAGAAATTCAACGGAGCTCCGTCCAACGAAGAACTTGAAAAATTCGCCTGGGAGACTCTCGAATCAGGTAAAGTAGTTCCCGGATACGGCCACGCCGTCCTGAGAATCACCGATCCTCGTTTTGACGCTTTCCTCGCCTTCGGTAAGGAATACTGCTCCGACGATCCGGTTTATCAGACCGTTGCCCGCGTCTTTGAGGTTGTCCCCGGAGTTCTGCGGCAAATCAAAAAGATTGCCGATCCATGGCCAAACGTCGATGCCGGTTCAGGCGCTTTGTTGTACAAATTCGGCCTGACTGAATTTGAATACTACACGGTTCTCTTCTCCGTTTCACGTGCGATGGGTATGGCTTCACAGCTTATCGTTTCGCGCGCATGGGGCGAACCGATTGAGCGTCCGAAATCATCGACCACCGAATGGCTCAAAAACGCCGTCGGCGCCTGAGTCGTCAAATAAATATCTTGTAGGTCGAAACCCTTGCGGTTTCGACAAATAATTCTTGTGGGGCAGGATCCTTTCGGGGTCCTGCCTAAGTTTAATAGCTCGGCAAACGCCGGGCTTTTTTTTATTTCCACAGATAGCCACACCGCGCGACAGCAAAAAAGGGATGTCATCCCCGACGCGGCGATCTAAATTAATATAAAGTATAGATTGCCACACTCGCTTCGCTCGTTCGCAATGACAGAAATTGATTTTTGTGGGCGGCAGACGTCCTCGTCTGCCCCTTAAAATGGGTTTGTTTCCTCAGATTAACGTTTAGGGTCATATCAACTCGATGGTGATTCAGGCAAGGCAGGACGTTGTTTTTGTATCGATTCCAATTGCTGCATAGATTGAAGATGAATCAGGAGTTGATAGGCTCGAGATATCTGGCGGTCGAGGCGCATTTCATATCGCAAAATATTAAAGGAAGTTGAGGTTTCGGGAAGAGATAGTTTTTTGATGAGGTTGGTTCTGATGAAATCATCATCTTTTTCTTTCATTGGGTATCCGACTATTTTTGAAAGTGTTTTTGTCCTTTCCATTTTTCGTTCAATGCTGCCAAGTTGCTCAGTGATTGCAGCGGTTTCGGCACGGATTGCTCGTTGTGAACGCCAAAGACAATTGGCGATTTTTTGGACGAGACAACTTTGAAATTTGGTCATCGGTTTGAGTTCTTCGATTAAGGCGGATAATAGAAGTTCATAATCTTCTTCGTTTTCTTTAAGATGAGGTGAGTCGATTACCAAATCTTTGGCGTAGAGACCATGCTTTGTGGGGTTGCGGGCGACTATTTCCTTGCCTTCACTAGATTTTGGACCGGTTGATTTTTGGGCATTTTGTCTATTGGCTTCGATTTGCTTTTTGCTGGTGGGCATACTTCCTCCTTATAGATGGCTCCATAAAAAGAGGATATTTCTTATTTAGTAGTGAATTGGTGGGGAAAATGTGGGAGGATTTGAATTCGTAGGAAGTGTTTTGAATCAATGGATTAGGCGTGTAGAACCTATATCAATACAAAAATATTCGTCAGGTTTTACGTCGACATTTCGCCATTTATCATTGAACTCTCTTGTCTTAGATAGCTTCAAGCTTGGACCATTTTTGGTCAATGCAAAGGAATAGCACTTTATAACAGAGTCTATTAATGATTCGTATTTGGGGCGTCTCCACTCATACCGCGCAATAATTTTAAATGAGTAATTTCGATCAATGAAAATTGGAATAAGTTCATTATCAACCACTGCATTACTAGATCCGGATGCAATCACATAAGAACCATCTCTTGAATAATAAAATCCAATACTATCGTCAGTAATTGAGGAAATGGAAATACTATCCACATATGCTGGTGATACGCCGTTATTTTCTAAAGTGAAATATATCCTTAATGCTTCTACCCCATCTATAAATATGGGATCATATTTGGGTGATTTCTTAATATCTCCAGGCTTAATTGTCCGAATATTAAGTATTGGTCTATTGGAATACATAATGGCTTCATTTTGTTCTCGAATACTCTCTATCTGCCAAATAACGGCCCCAACTGTTAATAAAGGAGCTGCAATAGCGACTATGTTACGAACGGTCCATAATTTTCCCTTTGGCATCTTTGTAACTTCAACCGTACGATGTTTCGTCCTCCGTATTCGCCGAAAATGCATAACGCCCCTCCAAGAGTTTTGGATTGATTGGTCTGTATTATAATGGGTTTGGTAATGTTAGGCAAGGGATATATTTTGCGTGTGAATGTCATTTGGCAGGAGCCCGCTGGGCTCCTTCCCTACAAAAATAAACAGCCGGCGTATGGGGGACATGCACCGGCCTGAAGTCATTGAAAAAAAAGCCCGATCCCCTCAGACGGGCTTGGGTCTTTTCCCAATGATAAATATTGTCTGATGCCCAACGTTTCCGAGGGGCATGCGAAATATATTATATGGGTGTGACATATAGTGTCACCTTAAAACAAAAAAACGGCCGTTTTCGAAAAAATATTTACCACCCTATGTGATTCTAACCCGCCCGGAATCGACTTCTTCCCACAATCACCACCGAATCCGTAGCTAATAGCCAAAAAAGACAGAACAAAGCCATTTTGCTATAACCGACTACGTTATATTAACATACAAGGAACTATCACAAATAAAATGTGGATAACTTCACCAGATTGTGCAACTCAATTGTGTAGCGACAACTCTCGAGTTGTCGGATTGTCGAAACCGCAAGGGTTTCGACCTACAAACTACGTTATAATGGATTTGGTAATGTTAGGCAAGGGATATATTTTGTGTCTGATGGAGTAGATCTGTCATCGCGAGGATGCCAAAGGCCGACGTGGCGATCTGTCGTTTACAAAAACATAGATTGCCACGCTCGTTTCACTCGCTCGCAATGACGAAAACTAATTGTCGCTTTGTTTTACTGATAAACTTTGATATCGCCGATAAACGAACTGCAATTTATGACCAGTCTTTTTTCGGCGGAATCATAATTGGAGGTTTTGTCTTCGCACGAAGTTATAAACCCGCCAAAACTTTTATCAAATAGAAAAACATCGCCGATGAAATTACTGGCGTGGGCTCGGACGGCGGCGTCTTTGGGAACAGTCAGGCGAACATCACCGATGAAGGTCGACACCCTGATATGATTATCGCCCGGCTGAAGTTCGATTCCGGTCAGGTCAAGATCGGTATCGTTTATAAAATAGCTGTAATTGCTTCCGCGGATAGTCCCGGTCAGGCTGGTTCGTTTGGAACCGCCAAACGATTCGGCATGGACGTTATCGGAAGTGCTCCGGCGTGTGGATTTGTAGATCAAATAAACCCCGGCGGCAATAATCAGGCTCGGCCAAAACATCTCAAAAAGATCAATATGGAATTTATCGAGGATAAAAAGCGTCCCCAGAATGACGAGAATGACTCCGAAAATGCGATTCATAAAATCCCCCAATCAAAAGATACCGTTAAATATAATTTCTTCTTCTGTTACGAGCAATACAAAAGCCCGGTTGCACTTAATGTGAACAAAGAGAATTATTCCCCAATTGAGCAAAAACTGGATTTTATAAAGATATTATTCAAAGATAAAAAAAAGGAGGGCTTGTAGGGTAAGCCCTCCTCTGTCCACCAATGATGTATTATCAGCGGTTGTAACGCTTTTTGAATTCTTCCGAATCTGCTTTACGCCTCGCTTTTTCCGCCGGATCCATCTGGCCGGTAAACCATTTATGGTCATCGGAGGAAAGTATATCCTCAATAATTTTTTTGGCTTCTTCAGCGACCTTCGCTTTTTCACCGCCCTCTGCGAGAGCGTGCTCGATGATTTCTTCAGCTTCGGAAATAAAATCCATATAAAATCTCTCGGCGACTTCATAAAAGCCATGCCATTGGGTATAGTCGGGAGCGAACATAGCGGCACCCATTCTTGCCCGGCGGCCTTCGTGATGCCAGAGATAGAAATAAATCCACTCAAACTCATCGTCAAAATCGATGTCATTGGTGATAAGTCCGCCGCTTCGAATTTTATTGTAAATATCAGTCGCCGGTATCGCGAATTTATTATTATAAAGTTCAACGACATTATCATACTGAACATAGAAATTATCGACCCACGACGACGTATGGCAATTACCGCAGACGTTCTTCATATCATTGCGACGATCCTGCCAGGGCTTAACTGTATTACCGGCCGCTTTGGCCTTGGCATCAATATATTGCGAAATCGGTGGACGCAGAGTCCAGCTTATCCGGTCGCCGACATCATGAGTCATCGCCAAATCCTTGGTTGCCGACATATGGCACGTAGCGCAGGTCGGAGCCGCCGAATAATCCTGCCCGACAACCCACGAGGGATTATCAAGATTCATGCGATTAATATGCGAGTAAAAGGCAATGCCGTGTTTTGATTCCTCATAGATTTCTTTTTGCGGATGATCGGGTCCCAGATGACATTTTCCGCAGTTCTCCGGTTGGCGGGCCAGTCTGGCGGAAAACGAATGGCGGCTGTGGCAGGCCGTACACGAACCTTTTGAACCGTCAGGGTTAAGGCGTCCAATTCCGGTATTGGGCCAGGTTGCGGGGTCAAGGGAACCATCATCATTTACTTTAATAACAGAACCGTGACATTGTTTGCATCCGGAAACAGCCGCGGCCGGTCCTTCAATAATTTCACCGAGAACATTATCGAGCGATCCCAGAATTTTTCCACCATTGGCATGATGCGAGCGGTCAAATGCCGTAAATTCGCGTTCATGGCACCGCGAACAATCTTTTGGGGATACTATAATCGAAATCAAAAAATCATTGTGTTCAATTGCGTCCGGGTCGCCGGTTTCGGCCTTGTGGCATTTATAACAGCCGACATCGCCCGCAAAATGACGCGACGCCCCCCATTCGGCAACCAGGCCTAGCATCTGATCCTGATGGCATTCAATGCAGGCGGCAGATTCTTCGGTCATCCCGGCAAACGCAAAACCCGCAAAGCAATAGCAGGCAATAACAGCCAAACTAATTATAATTGCCATCTTCATAATCGACCTCCCATATATATAACTTCTATCGTCTTTTTAAAAATCTATGGTTGTCATCGTGTACAGCCACATGCCTGTGCTGCGATTGGCTCCAGCGGCGGCATAATGTTCATCAGCGGCAAAGAAAGACATTCCCCCAGATAAAATTGCCCCGCTGATGATTTTCGTTTTGATAGTCAAATCAATTTCTAAGCCAATATTTGAAGTCAGGGTCGTGTCGTCGGATTTACTGACGTAATTCTGGGCCGCTTTGAAATAATGGAAATCACATTCCAGCCACCAATCAGGCGCGGGGCTGCCTTTTACACGAAACATGGCATCAATTAAACCATGCTCCGGAGATGATACGAATTCGTCCATATACCCGCGAAATTTATGCCCAGTATAATAATCATTAGCATAAGCTTTGTATTTGGTTGAATCCGCATGGTCATCACCAGATGTATAATCGATGCCGACACCGGTATAGACGCCGCCTCTGCCTTCAAATTTATAACCGAGCTCGCCATTGAGCATAAACGCAGAAATATCCTGAACCAAAATATCGGGTAACAAACTGCGCGGCCTTTCGCCAAACTGTAAATTTCCCTGCAGTGTTAGATCGATTTTATCAAACGAGTTATTATAATATCCGCCAATATTAAATCTTTTCAATTTCTGCTGAACATACGCGTTGCTATCGGCATCCAATTCATAAAATCCGAATAGGTCAAGATTGTATTTTTTGAACATGCCGTAAAAACCGACAATATCAAAATCTCGGTTATAATTTTCAGAATTCATCTCAATTTTTTTCAGCCAGAAAATATCGAATTGGACGTCTTCAGGTCGAATGGATGCTATTCCGCCCTCCCAGCTGCGGCCGACATTACTCCAACCTACGGCGCCGAAAACACGCTGGTTGCCGTAATTGACTTCAAAGCGTCCGGCCTTACAGTAAAGCCATTCCCAGATTGCCTGATGAAGTTCAAAGTATGCCTGATGCAAATCGACATTATCGGATGCCGATAAATCTCCCGAACTCGGGTCGCCCAGCCGGCGCGAATCCTGAAATTGAATATAGGCTAATGCCTTATCGGTCGGCTCGAATTTCAATCCCACCCGCGTCCGTAAATCGGCAAATGTCTGTCCATGGCGCTCGGCCGCTAATGATTTTAAATTCAGCTCATCCCTTAACCGAATTTGCCCGTCATAACTGAATTTCGTTTCGGCCATTGCCGTTCTGGCAATACATGCGCTGATAATGATTGCGAAAATAATCTGTGTTATTCTGCACATCTCTCCATTCCTTTCCATGTTTTTTGAATAATACTTGAAGCCTCTAATATAAAATTCAATAATAAGACAATTAAAATCAACAAAAAATTGGGGATAGTAAATCCATTTTCTTTAATGTAATTCTGCTCATTATAGTAGCCTTCAATAGATTTGAGTATTTAGAACAACTTTTCCTTGACTTTAATCGGGTCAGCCATTATTTGAAGGCAATTTTGCAAACTTTATTATGAGAGGTGAATTATGACTCGTTCATTTGTCCAAATAACAGATTTGACTGCCGATGAAATTTGGGAAGTTTTTGACCTTTGCGGAAAAATGAAAAAAGGCGAGATCTCGCCCAAACCCTTTGAAGGAAAATCAGTCGGATGTATTTTTCACAAGCCGTCTCTGCGGACCCGGATATCATTTGAAACCGGAATCGCGCAATTGGGCGGGCAATCTTTGTATATCACTGAGAAGGAGATCCAACTTGGTGTACGAGAATCAATATATGATGCCGCCAAAGTGCTTTCCCGCTATCTGGCCACAATAATGATTCGTACTTTCAATCATAATGACGTTGAGCAATTGGCTGAACATGCTGATGTTCCTGTTATAAACGGACTTACTGACCTGACCCATCCGTGCCAGATTATGGGTGATTATTTTACTTTACTTGAACACCGAGGTAAACGGGATGATTTCAAAATAGCCTATTTGGGCGATGGCAATAACGTCACCAACTCTTTTCTAAATCTTGCTTCGCGCATTCCAATGAAGTTTCATATTGGAACCGCCGCGGATACTCGGCCAGATCCAACGATATTAAAAAATGCGCAAAATGCTGGCATTTCAGAAATTATGCTGACTGAAGACCCTAAAGAAGCCGTTGCCGACGCCGATGTAATTTATACAGACGTATGGGCCTCAATGGGCCAGAAAGATAAGGCAGAAGATAAAGCAAGGTTATTAAAACAATATCAGGTCAATGATGCGCTCGTGAAGCTGGCCTCACCGGATTGTCTGGTAATGCATTGTCTTCCGGCAGAGAGAGGAAAGGAAATAACCGCTGAGGTTATTGACGGACCTCACTCCATTGTGTTCGATGAAGCGGAAAACAGACTGCATATCCAAAAGGCAATCATGCTGTTTTGCATGACGCACTGATTCCGGCATAAGTGAGCGGTAGTTGACCGAAGGAAAGGAGTTGTTTAATATGCGACTCGGCAAATTTACCGCCCTGGCAGGGATACTAATCATTGCGACAGCTTTCATAATCAGCTGTTCGTCCGATGACAACAAGGCAACCACTCCGACAATCACTTATGGGGATAACAATGATCCGGAATTTGTACCTATACAGGTTCAGATTGATAGTGTTCTTCAAAATTTCGCATCTGATATTTTGGACGGATTGGAGAATTTACAAACTCCTCCGGGAGATCCGACTCAAACACGCGCTGATTTGGTTCCGGCAGGGGAAATTCCAATTGATACCGATCCAGATACCCTAATCCATGTCTATCAAAACGGATGGCATTATATTTATGCCAAGCATAGTGGTAATAGTTATGAGGCCCGCTTGCGCGACTCCGTTCGCTTTGAAACCGATAATGTCCCTGTAGAGGTAGCCACTAACGCCGTTGATTATATTCACGTCATAGATAACTGGACCTTCACCGCCGTCAATCAAAATGTCACTCATACTGATTACGCCGGTCGTAACGAGTTCGAAATTTCCGGTTTGGATTTGAATGAATGCACAATTAACAGCTCGACTAATAATAATATTTCCGTGCATTTCGTCCAGGGTGATTCGACTATGGATAATTCTTTCAGTTTTAACGTAAGCACTGACAACCTGATTGTTAAGAAAGCCACCGACGGTTGGTACTCAGGATGTCCTTCTTCCGGTACGGTTTCAATGACTCTATCCCATGTATTTACATGGGATAATGGATTAACCATCGGCAACGGAAGTTCAAGCTGGACGATTGAGGCAACATTCGACGATGGTACAGCTACCGTCACCGCGGATAACGGTACGGAAACATGGCGGTACACTTGCGAAGTTTGCACAATGCCTATGACTCAGTAAAATATATCCCAACGAATATTAAAAGCCCCGGTTGCGCTCGACCGGGGTTTTTTTTGAGTCAAACGGTGAGTAACACCCCAATTTTCTCATTGATTAAACTGTTTCAAATATCTACTTTGCCACCATGAAAAACTATGGCGAATTATTGGCCGAATTCCTTGCTACGATGCGTGAATCGGGAAGGTACAGTCCACATACTATAAGTTCTTATCGCCTTGACCTGACTCGATTTGCTGAATATCTAATCGAACAGAATTTTACCAATAAATCATCGCCGGAACTAAACAAAATTCTAATGCGTTCATATCTGGCAAGGTTGAATGATAAAAAAATTGGCAATCGTTCCATCTCGAGATTTCTCTCGGCGTTAGCGACATTTCAAAAATACCTGTTACAGAAAAAAGCCCCGGCTTCATCTCTTTTTGAAATTCCAAAAATAAAATATTCCCGGGGATTAGCCCCTTTTTTATCTCCCGAACAAATTGAGAGCGTTCTTGATTCAGATAAGAATTTCAAGCAGCCTCGCACGGATAAAGAGATGCTCAATAAATGGTTCAAGCTATTTCGTGATTTGACCATGCTTGAGTTTTTGTATTCCGCAGGGATTCGGCGTGCGGAACTGGCCGGAATGTCGCTTAATGCCATTGATTTTGACCGGGCATTGGTTTCGGTTCTGGGCAAAGGCAGCAAAGAGCGAAACGTCCCGTTAGGCCAGCCGGCGTTGAAAAGCTTCAAAAAATACAATCATCTACGCAAAAAAAAGCTGGAAGCTCTTGGAAAGAAAAGCGATTCTTTGTTTATTAACCGTTTCGGGGAACCTTTATCGGTACGAAGCGTAAACCGGATTGTGCGGGAATATGGATTGAAATCGGGTTTAGAAGTTACACCCCATATGTTAAGGCATAGTTTTGCCACGCATCTTCTCGACAACGGCGCCGATATCCGCGCTATTCAGGAGATGCTCGGGCATGAATCATTAACCACGACGCAGATATACACACATGTGACGGCAGGGCGCCTGAAAGAAGCTTATAAAAAGGCTCATCCGCGGGCCGAAGAATAGAGGTACACGATGAATATGGAATTGCATGCCACAACAATCATTGGCATCAAAAGAGGAGACAAAGTTGCCCTCGCCGGTGATGGGCAGGTGACGTTTGGACAGACGATCATGAAAACATCGGCGGTCAAATTGCGCCGGATGTATAACGATAAAATTCTGGCCGGATTCGCCGGATCGGCGGCCGACGCCTTTACGCTTTTTGAATTATTTGAAAAAAAGATCGAGGAATTTTCCGGCCAACTGATGCGCGCCGCGGTCGAACTGGCCAAAGAATGGCGTCGAGATAAATTCCTTAGGCATCTTGAGGCTCTTTTGGCCGTCGCCGATAGTAATCATTTATTGATTCTTACCGGTAAGGGCGACGTGGTCGAACCAGATGATGGCATTATCGCAATCGGTTCGGGGGGGAATTTTGCTCTCGCCGCCGCACGGGCATTGGTTTCAGAAACGGCTCTTGAAGCTCCGGAAATTGCCCGCAAAGCGCTTGAGATCGCGTCGAATATTTGCGTCTATACCAATTCCAACATCACGGTCGAGACTTTGGAGTAATCATGGAAATAAAGACTTTGGAAACAAAAAATAACATAGCCGCAATTGAAAATCTGACTCCCCGGGAGATTGTCGAGGAGCTTGATAAATATATCGTGGGGCAGGATAAAGCCAAGCGGGCCGTGGCTATCGCTTTGCGCAACCGTTGGCGCAGACAAAGCATCGATTCGGAAATCGCCAAAGAAATCATGCCGGCCAATATTTTGATGATCGGCCCGACCGGAGTCGGCAAAACTGAAATATCGCGGCGGCTGGCCGGACTGACAAAGGCTCCGTTTGTTAAGGTCGAAGCTTCGAAGTTTACCGAAGTCGGATATGTCGGCCGCGATGTCGAATCGATGATTCGCGATTTGGTGGATCTCTCGGTCAACATGATCAAAGAAGAAAAGGCTGAACAGGTGGCCGAAGAGGCCAAACGGCGAACGACTGAACGGCTTCTCGATTTGCTATTGCCTACATCGGAGAAAAAGCCGGAGATGACCGATGATGAACGCAGCCGCATGCGCAGCACCCGGGAGCGATTGAAAGGCATGCTTGAAAACGGCATGCTCGAGGAGCGCATAGTCGAAGTCGAAGTCTCCAGCTCCGGTTCGCCAATTATCGAAGTCTTCACTCCGCAGGGCATGGAAGAAATGGGCGTCAACTTCCGGGAGATGTTTGGTAATCTCATGCCTCCCAAAAAGCGCAAACGGCAAAAAATGGCTATATCCGAGGCGCGCAAAATCCTTGAGGCCGAAGAAACCGGCAAGCTGGTTAATATGGATGAAGTCATAGCCATCGCTCTCGAACGCGCCCAGGAATCGGGGATAGTTTTTATAGATGAAATCGACAAAATCGTTGGCAAAGATACCGCGCACGGCCCCGATGTTTCCCGCGAAGGCGTCCAGCGCGACATCCTCCCCGTCGTCGAAGGATGCAACGTGACAACCAAGTATGGCATGGTCCGGACCGATCATATTTTATTCATCGCTGCCGGAGCTTTTCATGGCAAGTCGCCTTCCGATTTGGTGCCTGAGCTTCAAGGCCGACTCCCGATTAGGGTCGAGCTCAATTCCCTCGGGGCCGATGAGTTCGTTCGCATTCTGACCGAACCGAAAGCGGCTTTAACGAAGCAGTATAAAGAGATGATGGCAACCGAAGGAATCCAGATTGAATTCGATGATGATGCCATCAAAAAAATCGCGTCCATTGCCGCCGAGGTGAATGAAAAGGCCGAAAATATTGGCGCCCGGAGATTGCATACGGTCATGTCGGCCCTGCTGGACGAGATTATGTTTGATGCTCCCGACTGTGAAAAAAATATTCGCATCACTGAAGAGACCGTCACTAAAATCCTTTCATCGATTGTCCAGGATAAGGATCTGAGTCGGTATATATTGTAGAGCACACACTATATCCTTTTCGTGTAACAACAGCTCTCGAATTGTCGCAATTGTTGAAAACTTAGATCCCGTCATTGCGAATCCTCTCCGTGGGACTCGGGGAGGATGTGGCAATCTATTGGTTTTCAGAAAATACCAGATCGCCACGTCAGCCTTCGGCCTCCTTGCGATGACAGGTCTTATGTAATTTTCAAAAGTTATCCACATTTTATCTTTCAAAATTCCGTGTAATTTAATATGGCATTGTTAGTTACAGTAAATTGGCTTTGTT
>JBDREQ010000008.1:0-2505 GCA_043819555.1 Candidatus Zixiibacteriota bacterium
GTGGAGCAAATCAAACTGACCGATAGCTGCCAAGTTAGTCAGAGGCGACGTATTGCTGACGACAATCATATCCGCCCAAGTTCGTGTAAAACTGTAATGTCCTCTTTGAGGTCATCTGCATCATAATGCGGTGCTATGCGGCGAGATGCAAGTAGTTGACGAAATTCCCACAATGACATACCGGCCAGTTCACGTGCCTTGCCTATTGAAAGGCGCTTCTGAGCATACAAACTGACTGCCAATTCTACTTTTATATCTTCTACAGTCAGCCGTGCAGAATCCAATATATCCTGAGGGATTTCTAAGGTATTCATACTGTTCATTATTGCCTCTTTTCAGTAATGCAAAGCAGTGTTCATCCCTAAACTCCCTCTCCCCATCGAGGAGGCGAGGAATATTGGGTTTCCGAATAGACGTTAATTTATCAATAATATTGAAAAAAATCAATAAGGATATTTGAAAACAATATGAAAAGGATACCCATGGTATTAGATAGTGGCCATCCAGAAACCGCATATTCCTCTCCCCCTGGAGGGACACTAGCTAACAAAAAAGACGATAGATCTCGATCAGGATGCAATCAACAGGATCAAAATAGCGTCGAATTCAAAAAGCGAAACCATGAAAACAGGTCATTCAGGGCGCTGATTAAAGAGCCCTAAGGAAAGAATAATTGATAATTAAGATGGGTGACCCCAACCACGAAATATCTTGACAACTATTTTATATTTCGGTACATTTACCATATAAAATGTAATTAATTTATGGTTTAAACATATAAAGAGGGGGCCCCATGACGTTAGTAAAAAAGACGATAGAACTCGATCAGGAGGCAATTAACAGGATTAAAATAGCCTTAAATGCAAAAACCGAAAAAGAAGCAATCAACACGGTCCTGAATCAATTCGACACCGATATCCGTTTGGCTGAAATCACATTTAAAGATGCCGGGACCTTTGATTTCGAGGCTGTTTTTGAGGATTGATCGTGCAAAAAAAGATTATTATCGATACAAACATCTACATCGGTATCTTCAATCAAGGTTTGCACGAAAATCTGCGTAATCCATTCCAATATATCGTTTTTTTAGCCTACCCGGTCCTTCATGAACTCTGGATGGGCGCCAAAGGACGTAAGGAAATCAAACATCTCACCGCTTTCCACAACGAGTTTATTCAATTGAAGCGCTTGATTATCCCGACGGTGACGACCGTGATTTCAATTGGGAAAGCCTGTCGAGAACTCAGAACGTCCGGCAAACTCGACCCGATTCACCCCAAGCATTATAACGACATATCCATTGCAGCCTTGGCCCGTCAGATCGGAGCCACCGTGTTTACTCATAACACCCGGGATTTCGGAATAATAAAGCGTGCTATAGATTTTGATTTTGAGAAACCTTAGGGGTCACGGATTCAGGGCCCGATCAAAGATCGCAAGCAAATAATTAAGATGTGAGCCTAATTTTTCCACGGATTAAAGAGCGTGACACTGCTTGATTTCATGTCATCAACATTTCTCGTAACAACAGTCATGTCATGTACCAATCCGGTTGCAGCGATCAGGCTATCGACGACAGGCATTTTAACCCCCTTCTTTTCAGTCTGCGCCTGTATCTCACCCCATTTTTGAGCAACCTTGATGTCGATTCCCACAATTCTTCGATCAAAACGTCTCATCAAATCCTGATTAAGCCACTTCTCAAGGTCATCCTTTTTATGCGATTCCGGTAGGATGGATATGCCTTTTTGAATCTCGCCGATCGTAAGCGTGCTGAGGTATAGGGTTTCCTCGGGACAGGAAGAAACCCATTTTATCACTTTCGAATTTGGCTTTGGCTTGACTAATTCCGAAATGATGCAGGTGTCTAATATGAAATTCAAAGGTCGATCTCCCTGGCGATATCTTTATTCCGATCCAAATTTAAATGAACGTCTCTCAAGGGTGATTTTCGGAAAAAATCAACCAGATTCGTTTCCCTTCTGGTCAATTGACGGTATTCCTCTACAGACATGATGATAACAGTCTCCTTACCCCTTCGCGTAACGATTTGTGGTCCGTACTTCAAGGCCTTATCGATCACTTCACTGAAGCGGTTTTTTGCATCCTGTAATTGCCATTGTTCCATTATCCGGCAACCTCCTATGAGGAAAGCAACGAATACTAATCTAGACAGGCTGGATTCTAACGATGTTTTCGATGAATGTCAATACCTGTTAACTGACTCTCTAAAATTACAATCTACCCTGGATCGAGGAAGAGGCCGGATTCAAAATACCGGTGGTATATCACACAAAAACTTCTGGCGAGAAATTGAGCGCCAAAGCTAATAATTTATACTCACCGTCCTCCGGGAAGCTTGGCAGTGCGCCGTCTCATAAGTTTTGTCCTTGATTTTGGCAATTCACAAAGGTGTGAACAATGAAAATCCGAATATCGAAATCCGAAATCCGAAACAATATCAAAATTCCAATGTTCAAAATTCAAAACAAACTGGGGCCGAAT
>JBDREQ010000009.1:0-163005 GCA_043819555.1 Candidatus Zixiibacteriota bacterium
ATCAGGGTGTCGCAACTTATATCAGTTTCTGTAATGAATACAAAACCGCCGTAGTTGTTCTGACCAATATTTCAAATCACAGCGCCGTCAGTTCTATTAAACAGCTTTTATTTCAGTTTTCTGAACAAGGAATTCACCTAAACGGAAGTGATTTTTCAGATGCTAATGGAGGTGATGGCGATGGTCTATTGGGGCAGGGTGAGATTATCGAAATGACGGTATCGATCTTATATATTTAAATTCCGTACTCTCTATGTGATTATTATATTTCCGTCTGAAACATTGAAGGGATGGCTCGCATGTTGCCTGTAAATGCGAATTACAAATAAAAACGGTTATAAGTATTATCAACTACTTGAGTGATTAAGTGTTCAGGTTGAGTTCGAATCTACAAAAAGGGTATACCTGTAACTGTTTAGAATGCAATAGCTTAAAATTTGCTCCCCCAACTATTCAGAACTCAGAACTTTTGAGTTCGAGTTCAATCTATAATACCATCAAATGGTTAACCTGAATCGTTGTAGCATCTTTGCGACCAGAACAAGTGCTCATAGACCTTGGGAAGGGGGATGGTAAAAAATGCATGAATCGATGATCGAATTTCCAGTTTATCTAATAGATCAAGATAACTGGATGATTTTGATTAATTATGAAAATGGCTTAGAGTATCATCTCGAAACCATTGATATTGAGGAAAACGAATATTCCGGTTGGGATTCAAAAGGCCAGCAGGGCGGGATCCCTGCGATCCCGCCAATCCCGATAAAATCGGCAGCATCACAGGGATGCTACCCTACTGACTATAAAAGTGGATGATTTCAGAAAATGCGGTGGGTTGGTTGGATTTTTGTAATGCTTTTATATTTTCCCCACAGCAAGCTGTGGGGCACCCGGGGCATCGAGATAATCTTAAATTGTGTTACAGTCCAATATTTTGAATATATTCGGCAAAATCTTGCTTTAAAAGCGTATCAATATAGTATAATTGAAATAGAATCAGAAGATCGATATTTTGGATGTATTCTATTCCGGTAATTTTTTTGGGATTTTTTATGGAATAAGCGTATAGTGTGTTAATTATGATATGAAACTTTATTTTAGGAAATTTAAAAATGAGACGCAGTAAATATTTAAGAAAATTGAGAATTGGCTCTCCAGTAGCGACAACAGTCATTTTAATGTCACTTATTATTTGCAATTTACTGCTGGGATGTGCGACAACTAAACCAAACATTGATAAACTGGCCGAACAGGGAAGTGAAGTCAGAATTTATGAGGTTTTTGGAATGGACTGTCCCGGATGCCATAGTGGATTGGAAAACCTGGTTAATGGTATTGAAGGAGTACAGACTTCGCGAGCCAATTGGGAAAAACAACGGCTGGAGGTAGCTCTATCTCCAAATTCTAATGTAGATGATAGCAAAATTCTTGATGCAATTAAAAAGGCCAACTTCACTCCCGGTGAACGGATAAAATAAATATGAAAATTGTCACAAAACTCGCAACTCCAATTGCCGTCGCCACCGCACTATTGATTTTTTGCTGTCTGATGATAGAGACAGCCCGGGCCACCGGAATTAGTATTGATGCCGGATTAACACCTGCCCAGAACCGATGGGTTTTGAGAAGCCAGGTGCGTTACATGCAGCGAGACAACGGCCCTCCGGGTGCAATGAGTGAAATGAGAACATACATGGTCCCGTTCGTACTGGCTCACGGTCTCCGCTCCGATCTTACAATCATGCTTCGCCAGATTGTAGCTGATAAACGAATGACTATGATGGACCGGAGTTCTTCGAAATCCGGGCTTACCGATCTGATGTTAATGGCCAAATACCGCCTGGCCCGAATCAACACTCCCACTTATACCCTTGGAATTGCTGCAACTCTTGGGCTGGAGATGCCCACCGGGGCAAAATATTTTACATCAGACAGCTGGGATATGCGCTCGGGGTTATTCCTCTCCGGCCGCTCTGGTTATTGGGGAATGGATCTAAATATTGCATATTTTTGGGACGGGATGATTGCGACTAATGACACTGACTTAAATCCGGGAGATGAATTATCTATCCTGGGTGCGATTTCCAGACGGTTTGGTTTTGGATCGCAGGCCGATAAGGCATTGGAGCCGTTGGTCGAGGGTTCGTATCAAAAGATTTGGGCTAATGCCTTGGATAATAATACCGTGCCCAATACCGGTGAATCTGTTTTTGTACTTTCCCCCGGAATTAAATTTACGTGGCTGTCATATGTCTTGGAAGGGCTGGTACAAATTCCCATATGGCAGAATCAAAAGGGACTGCAAACAGAACGGGCCGTCGGATTCCTGGTTGGTATCCGGATCATGAACTGACCCTTGCTTCCGGAACTTGAAATTCGTTCCATATAACAAATCAGAAAACCCATCAATTATCTAATACCAACCTTAATGGAAGGCTTGGCCAATTTTCTCCGCCTCCAAACTCCTAAATATCCGCTTGCGTTTTTGTGCCAAATTGGTATATTATTTGGCTCTGGCCCAAGGGGCGGATTACGCCTGTTGGTATGGTATGATTGATTGCGTATAGGTAATTTCGAGACCTGCCTGCGCCGGATATTGAGATTGTAAACGACGATTGTACTGAGACGAAAACAATGTTTGACAGCCTGACTGAAAAATTAGAAGCGACGTTTAAAAAACTCCGCGGACATGGAACACTGACCGAGGAGAATATCAAAGACGCCCTCAAGGATATCCGCCGGGCTCTTCTTGAAGCCGACGTCAATTACAAAGTCACCAAAGAATTTATCAATGATATTCAGGCCGACGCTATTGGGGCGGCGACTATCCGGTCGGTCGATCCGGGCCAGCAGGTCGTAAAAATCGTCCATGAAAAATTAGTCAAACTGCTCGGTGAAAAAACTGCCGATATTCGTGTTTCCGAGCGTCCCCCCTCAATTATCATGATCTGCGGTTTACAGGGTTCAGGCAAAACGACGCTGGCGGCCAAACTGGGATTGAGATACAAAAAGAAAAATAAAAAAGTCCTTCTGGTCGCCGCCGATCCGTATCGTCCCGCGGCTGTTAAGCAGTTGCAGATGCTGGGGAAGCAGATTGAAGTGCCCGTTTTTGAGATGGGCCAGGATGATCCGGTCAAAATCTGCAAAGAAGCGATTAACAAGGCGCGCAAAGAATTTGTTGATTTGATAATATTCGATACCGCCGGGCGGTTGCATATCGACGATGAGCTGATGACCGAGCTGACCAATATTAAAAAGATGGCCGAGCCGCAGGAGATATTGCTTGTCGCCGACGCCATGACGGGCCGGGACGCGGTCAATGTCGCCGGAGAGTTTCATAAGCAGCTCGATATAACCGGCGTGGTGCTTTCCAAGCTTGACGGCGATGCTCGCGGCGGAGCGGCTCTTTCTATTCGAGCCGTAACCGGATGCCCGATTAAACTGGTCGGAATCGGCGAGAAATTGACTGATTTTGAAGCGTTTCATCCCGACCGGATGGCTTCGCGAATATTGGGCATGGGTGATATTGTCTCTTTCGTCGAAAAGGCGCAGGAGATGGTCGATATAAACGAGGCGGAAAAACTCGAGAAGAAGCTGCGCAAAGCCCAGTTTACATTGGAAGATTTTTATAGCCAGATGCAGCAGTTGAAAAAAATGGGACCACTGGAATCACTATTGGAGATGATTCCGGGTATGGGAAAAGCCCTTAAAGGGGCAACGCTTGATCCTAAGGCTATGAAGCGGGTCGAGGCGATGATTCTGTCGATGACACCATATGAACGCCAAAATCCCAATATAATAAACGGCTCCCGCCGTAAAAGAATAGCCAACGGTTCGGGAACCACTGTCCAGGATTTGAATAGAATGTTAAAACAATTCGGACAGATGAAAAAAATGTTGAAAAACGTTGGCAGGATGGGCATGAAAAGTATGCCTAAAAACATGCTGCCATTTTAATACTTTTAGTTGTAAAGGAAGGAGCTATTGGCCACAAAAATCAGATTAAAACGGATGGGCAGTAAGAAACGCCCGTATTATCGCATCGTCGCGATTCATTCGCGCCGTGCGGTCAACGGTACGATTCTTGAAAATATCGGTCATTACGCCGCTATTGAAAAACCGGCCCGGGTGATAGTTGATGAGGAAAAAGCGTACAAATGGCTCGATGAGGGCGCAGTTGTATCCGATACAGTCGCTTCGCTTTTTACTCAAATCGGCCTGACCAAAAAATATCTAGCCAAAAAAGCCGGACAGGATATTTCCGAGATGACTATCAACGAAACCATAACGGAACGACCCAAAAAGAGGAAATCGAAGAAAAAAGCGGAATAACCTCACATATTATCATAATCAAATGCGCAGTAGTTTCACTGATTTCTGACTACAAAGGAGTATCGTATGAAAGAGTTTATTGAGACGATCATTAAGGCGTTGGTTGATCAACCTGATATGGTTAAATTAACTGAAATACAAGGCGAACGAACTACCGTTTATGAATTGCACGTCGGTGACGGCGACCTTGGTAAGGTAATCGGAAAGCATGGCCAGACGGCCAAGTCGATCCGAACTCTGATTGCCGCGATTTCCGCCAAAAAAGGCAAACGCGCTGTTCTTGAGATATTGGAATAAGTGGCCGCTCGACCGGAATACATTGTCATCGGGCGGTTTGGCCGGCCGAAGGGATTATCCGGAGAGATTTTTATAACCCCGGAAACCGATTTCCCTCATCGATTTCTGGAATTGAAGGAACTTTTAGTTACCGACGGCGAAATTCGACGGCCATTGAAAATTGAATCAGTCAAATTCGTTGGCGACCGGCCGATTGTTAAAATCACCGGAATAACAAGCCACGAATCGGCCGCTGAGTTGACCAATAAAACGATTGAAATTCCGGGCGAGCAGGCGGTTCCGTTACCCGAGGGCAGCTATTATCAATTCGACATTGTCGGCTCGGAAGTAATGGGAATTGACGGAACAAAATACGGGATTATTGAGGAAGTGTTGTTTTATCCGGCTAGCGATATTTTCCGGATAAAATCGGAAAAATATGGAGAGGTGTTATTCCCGGTGATAGACAGGTTTATTATTGGGATTGACATTGAGAAAAAAAAGATTATAATTGACCCCCCGGCCGGTTTACTTGACGGCGGGGAAAATCAAACCGAAGCAGAGTAAAATGCTGAGGATAGATTTAATTACTCTTTTCCCCGAAGCAATGGTGAAGCCATTGGAATCATCACTTTTGGGCCGGGGAAAAGCGGACAAGCTCTTTGACATCAACATCATTCATCTGCGGGATTTTGCCACAGATAAACACAACACTGTCGATGACACTCCTTTTGGCGGCGGGGGCGGAATGGTTCTTAAACCCGAACCGCTGGCGGCGGCGCTGGATAGTCTCGGAATTGATTTTGATAATTTTGACCGGGATAAGAACAGAATCGTCCTGACGGCCGCATCGGGAAAAACATTCAGTCAGGAAAAGGCGACGAAACTGTCTCTCCTGGAAAGACTGGTCGTTATCTGCGGGCATTATAAAGGAATCGACGAAAGAATATTGCGGTTATACCCGATAGATGAAATATCAATCGGCGATTATGTACTGACCGGCGGCGAGCCGGCGGCATGGGTGATTATCGACGCGGTTGTCAGATTAATCCCCGGGGTTGTGGGAAATATCGAATCAGCCATTAGCGATTCATTTACCGAAGATAAGCTTCTGGGCGCTCCGGTGTACACCCGCCCGGCTGAGTTTAGAGGATTGAAAATACCCGAGGAATTAATATCGGGGCATCATGTCGAGATTGAAAAATACCGGCGGCGGGAATCACTTAAAAAAACCGCTGCCAACCGCCCCGAGTTGATTGATAAGGCCGATTTGATTGACGAAGATAGAGAGTTTTTGAAGAAAATAAAAAATGAATTTATAGAAGGGAGTGGTTCTGATGAAAAGAATCGCCCAGATTGAAAACCAGTATATAACGGATATGCCGGAATTCTGCTCCGGCGATACCGTCGCCGTTCATTATAAAATTAAGGAAGGCGATAAAGAGCGAATTCAGGTTTTCAAGGGTACGGTTATAAGCCGCCGCGGATCGGGAACCGGAAAAACATTTACCGTTCGCAAGATTTCATCCGGTATCGGCGTCGAGCGCGTCTTTCCCCTGTTCTCGCCGAATATTGACAAAATTGAACGGGTAACGATGGGACGGGTTCGCAGGTCTAAGCTATATTACCTGAGAGGATTGACTGGCAAATCGGCTCGCATCAAGGAAAAACTTGGCGACAGAATCGAAAAAGAAAACAATAATAAAGGCATTAAAGCGGCCATCGCGCCGGTAGTGGAAAAAGATCCGGAACCGGCCAAAGCCGCCGAACCGGAAGTCGCCGAGACTCCCGCCGTTGAGGAAAAAACAGAAGATTAAGCGCTTTGTTTGATTAATTCAGACAAACTCTGCCGGAAAACCCCGTGAAAGCGGGGTTTTTTTTGTTGCGGATAATTCTCATGATTTTCAATATTGTACAAATGTAATATATCAATATTATGCAACAAATCAAGCCGAGGAGGTTTCATGTCAAAAGTAATGATTATACTTGGGGCGGCATTATTCATCATGACTGGTTTTTCATTTGCCGAAACGCCGATTGAAAAAGGTGGAATTATTCTTGAGGGACAAATATCAATGATGTCTCAATCAGGAGAATTGCATGAGAATTATGAGGGAGACGGGTTGACTACAGTTGTATTAAATCCCTCAATGGGATTTTTTGTGACCGACGGATTGTTGCTGGGAGCCAATTTTAGCCTGCTGTCCATATCACAGGGAGACAACTCTTACAGCGAATTGCTCGTTGGTCCAAAAATCGCGTATTACATCAATACCAATAAGAATCGTCCGGAAGCAAAGGGCGCGGCATATCCTTATGTCGGCGCGTTTTTTAATTTCGGCTCGATTGATTAAGGCGATGATCCCAATATCAGTACCTCAGAATTTGGCGCGCAGGCCGGAGTTGTAATCATGATCTCCAATGCTGTCGGCGCCAATCTGGGATTGAGATTTTCATCGGATAAATGGAGCGCTGATGGCTATTCGGAAACCGGCACAACCGTTATGTTCGGAGTAGGGATAACGTCGTTTTTGTATTAAGTGATAAATGGTTCGTATTGGGCAATATTCTGATAGTATCAGAATATTGCCCAGCTCTCATTCCAGTTTTTCGATAAAACGATAGATGATTTCGTTGAGGTCGGTGACTTCGTGGGACAGATTAATATCCAGATCCGATTCAAGCTCGTCGGTAATATTCTTGACGCAGGCGGCCGTCGCGGCCGGTATCCATTTGCCGATATCTTTGCCGTTTACTTCCTCATCCCTGAAAAGCATGCTGCACCATTGGTCATAATAGGGGTGCAAATTATCAATCGCATTGATTACCAGATTCTCATAATCATATTCTCGATTGGTGGCGGCATAGACGGCCGTCAGCCAGTCGCGCAGGGGAGTTTTGGAATTATCCAGAACTTCTCTCATTTCATTGGCGTTGGAAATGATGTTTTCTTTGAGCGATAAAACACATAGAACAGCGGCAAAATTTTCCTGCAAGATAGTGCCGATATGAGCCAGTTTCAAAAAATACCCTCGGCCGATCAGGTAATTGGTCATTTCGGTGCAAAGTTCTGATGAGATAACGACCAGTTTTTCGGCCGTTTCCGATGAATAAGTTTGTTTCGGCATAGCCAAACCTCAAATAAATGAAATCGTCACACACAATGAAGTTTTAGCCAAAGAAGCAGGTCAGAAATTTATATTCCAATCCCTGTTGAACATCAAGATTTGAACTAATACTATTATATAAAATTATCACTGGCGGCGCAAGAGGGTCAAGAGCAATTTGGTTATTGATTTATATTAAAAATTGTCCTTTCATAACGTAACACTTGTGAAATATCAGCAGAACTAAATCAAATTATTTGCGAAAACATGGAATTTTGCGTAAATATTGAGGGAGGCAATTTATGGCAACTTTTATTATGGCAATGAATATAAATTCGGACGCAAAGAAGGCGCATCCGGATTTATCGCATCAAATCAACTCGTCGTTGGATGTATTTTCCAAAAATAAAGTGAAGGTTGATAATCTGTTCGCCACGCTGGGGCGGTACGATTATATCGCGTTATTCGAAGCTGACGATCAGACCATTGCGTTTCGGGTGGCATCCGAGATTAACAGCCGGGGCATATTGGAAACCGAAACCTGGCCGGTGATATCGTATGAGGACTTTTCGAGGCTGATATAAAGGGCAGAAATTCATCTATTCTTGCGATTGCGGACTTATAAATCAATTATTACTTGACAATTCATAAATTCTAATTATTTTATATTATTGTTCTTGGAGGCAATTGGAGGATATATGCAGCGTTGGTTCATACTTACCCTTTTGTTTATTATTTTTTCAATTTCAAAATTAAGTGCCGCTGAATTAGAATCTGAAAGCAGTTTAATATTGACTTTACCGGATACATTGATAGGCGCTGAATTTCAACCAATTGCCTTAGATGATATTGATAAGGACGGAACAAAGGATTTAATCGCTGGCGGCTGTAGGCACAACGGGATAGTAATATTTTTAAACGATAATGAAGGTAATTTAAAATATTCACGTTATCTTTCAGATTTATATTTTAATTTTTATTTGGCCTGCGTTGGCGATATCGACAACAACGGATATATCGATATTATAGGTATAAAAAATGATGATACTGTTCGAGTTTTACTAAACACAGCAGGCGAATACAATCAAATCCTAAATATCCCGGTAAATTATATACCTGATCGCATAGTCTGCGCAGATTTTAATAACGATAATTTCCCCGATATAGCTATCAAGACTAAACGTCCTGATGGTTGTCTTGCAATAAAAAATCTTGCAGGTATAGATTTTGAGGAGTGGCACTACGTTGAAATTGATTATTCCAGAGGGATAAAACTCATAGATTTCAATAACGATTCTTTTCTGGATATTATTCTTCAGGAAAGTAGACGATCACATTGGATAGCCAATAATAGTGGCAATGGCTTTCAACCGGCGGATACAAAGCTACTTCCTCTAGATGGCGATTTTTATTCATGGACTACCATTTCAACAATTGATTTAAATAACGATTCATTTATTGACTTAACCTGGGTAAATGATGATGGTGATTTGACAGTACACCTAAATGACGGTGGAAACCATTTTAATGATGTCTATCAATACTATCCTACGGGGCTGAATAGCTATTTATTTGACCACACAATTCTTGATATAAACGATGATAATAATCAGGAAATTGCCATAACCGATCAAATTGGGAACATTTGTTTATTAGAAAGAACCGTTAGTAACCCATTACAGTATTCACAAGTGCAGACAATGCCCAGTATGGACAACCCCTGGTTTATTATGGGTGGGGATGTCGATGGGGATTCACACAATGATATTATTTACGTTGGCGAGGATGTAGTGTTAGGAGTATATTTCAATGATGGAAGTGGTGAATATTATTCACCCCAAACCATTCCACTGGTTAATATTCCGAGGGGAATGACAGTAAATGATTTTAATAATGATGGTTTTTATGATTTTGCAATCACAAATATGAATAATGTAAATGTTTATCTACATTTGGAAAATAGAAATCTCAGCGAACCATCTGTCTACCCCCTATATTTAGAGGCAGAAGCAATTACGTCAGGCAATTTTAATGGCGATTCATATCCTGACATTGCAGCATTCCAATCAAGTAATAATTGGATTAAAATATTACAAAACAATGGAAGTGAACCAATGATATTCACCGACAGTATAAATGTTGGCGGTGTCTATGAATTAGAAGCCGCCGATTTGGATAATGATGGTGATAGCGACCTTATTGCGATTACTGGCGGTGGTTTTCATATATTTATAAATAATGGTGAAAATGGGTTTATTGTTACTGATACACTGGTAAATGCTCTACGAGGTTATTATCATAGGTACACATTCAAGGTAATTGATTTCGATTATGACTCAGACTTGGATATTATTTCACTTTCCAAAGTTAGCGAATTTGATATTTATGAAAACCTCGGTAATGGTGAATTTAACATTATACCGGGGCCAAGCAATGATGGTGATTCAAAATGTCTCAATGTCGCCGATATTGACGGTGACAATAAATATGAAGTGATAATTGGGAAATACTTAATGCCCCCCAATTTAATGTACAGTCTGGCTATTTATAAATACAATGAGGGCATTGGCTCCTATGAGCAAACGGCAACCACACCAACGAGATATATAAATAATATTGAAGTTTCCGATTATGATTACGATAGCGACATAGATATATTTATTTCAGCCCCACATGGCATATTCATCTTAAAGAACGATGGATTGGGTAATTTTCAAAACTTTGGTACTGTCGGAGCTTACGAATCACCAAAATACACTGTGGCCGTTGATATCGATAATGACCTGATTATTGATTTAATTGGTTTCGATTCCAGAAGTCCATTCATGATATATGGCAGATTGCATAAGAAAAACTATATTATTGGTGATGCGAATGACGATGGGAATATAAATGTCGGTGATGCAGTATTTTTAATAAATCATGTTTTCAGAGGAGGGGACGGACCATATCCCACTATTGCTGGCGATGCCAATTGTGATGAATCGGTAAATGTTGGAGATGCTGTCTTTTTAATCAATCACGTCTTTAAGGGCGGCCCGGGGCCCGATTGCAATTAATAAAATAGCCGCCCGAAATTTCAGGCGGCTATCAATAATTTATAAACAAATCATTCTAAACGTCGAGTTCTTCCTGATTTCCGTTTTCCTCTTTATTGCCGTTGTCATCATTGTTGCTGTTGTTATTACCATTGCCATTTTCGGCCAGTTTTTTGTGGCTGCCAAAGACGACCGCGACATCGATCAATTTATCGCCGCCTTTGAGGGAAATCATTCGCACGCCTTGAGTATTGCGACCTATCGTCTTGACTGATTGCACCGCCATGCGGTTGGCGATACCTCGTTTGGTCATCATGATCAGCTCGTCGTCGTCGAGAACTTCCCTGACCGCGACGACATTGCCATTGCGCTCGCTGCATTTGATATTGATGATACCCTTCCCGCCTCGGTTGGTAACACGATAGCCAGCCACGCTGGTGCGCTTGCCGTACCCGTTCTCGGTTACGACCAGAATGGTCGAATCGCGCTTGATGACAACCATGCCGACAACCTCATCGTCTTTGCCAAGTTTGATAGCCTTGACACCGGCGGCGGTGCGACCCATTGACCGGACTTTATCTTCGGGGAACCGGATTGCCTGGCCTTTGCGAGTACCGAGCAGGATATCGTTGGTTCCGTCGGTAATGGCACAGTGAATAAGTTCATCACCTTTGCCGAGTGTAATGGCATTAATGCCCGTGACGCGCGGATTGGAATATGAATCCAGCGAAGTTTTCTTGATGACACCGCTGCGGGTGGCCATGATAATAAATTTATCCGGAGAAAATTCTCTTACGCGCGTAAAGGTCGAGATTCTTTCGTCCGGCGATAATTGCAGCATATTGACAATCGGCCGACCCTTGGCCAGTCGGCCGCCTCGAGGTATTTCATGCACCTTGACCCAATAGCATCTTCCGATTGTGCTGCAAAACAGGATATATTGGTGCGATGAGGCAATAAAAACATGTTCGGCAAAATCTTCTTCTTTGGTATCCATGCCAATGACGCCTACGCCGCCCCGATTTTGCCTGCGGTAAGCGGATACTGAAAGTGATTTGATATACCCGGCATGGGTGATGGTAATGACCATTTCTTCATCAGCGATCAAATCCTCAATAGTCAGATCTTCAGTCTCGTCGATAATCTCAGTCTGCCTGTCATCGCCATACTTCGTTTTGAGATCTTTGACTTCATCGCGGATGATGCGCATTCGCCGTTGTTTGGAACCCAGAATAGATTTGTATTCTTCAATTCTTTTTATGGTTTCCAGATACTCATTTTCGATTTTCTCGCGCTCCAGCCCGGTTAATTTCTGCAGCCGCATTTCGAGAATGGCATTGGCCTGAATCTCGGATAAGTTAAATTTCTTAACCAAACCTTCCCGGGCATCGGGAATCGACTTTGATTTTTTAATCAGAGCGATTACGGCATCGATATTATCCAGAGCAATCTTATATCCCTCGAGTATATGAGCGCGCGCTTCGGCCTTACGCAAATCGTGTTCGGTGCGCCTGACGACGACTTCATGGCGATGTTCAATGTATAATGCCAAAAGATTTTTCAGAGACAGTAGTTTTGGAACGCCTTTATCCAGAACCAGATTAATCATCGAGAAGGTTGTTTGCAGATTGGTATGGCTGTAAAGCTGATTAAGTACGATTTCGGGTTGGGCGTCGCGTTTTAATTCCACGACAATTCGCAAACCGTCTCGGTCAGATTCATCGCGCAGGTCGGAAATGCCGACCAGTTTCTTATCCCGCACCAGATCGGCTATGCGCATTAAAAGACCGGATTTATTAACCTGAAACGGTATCTCAGTGATGACAATAAACTCTTTACCGTTTTTTTGTTTTTCCGTTACGGCGCGGGCCCGCAGAGTGATTTTTCCACGGCCCGTTTTATACGCCTCCCTGATGCCTGCCCGCCCATATATAATCCCGCTGGTAGGAAAATCCGGTCCGGGGACTATTTCCATAAGAGCTTCGTTGGCAACTTCGGGATCTTCAATTATAGCGTTTATTGCATCGCATATCTCGGTCAAATTATGAGGCGCGATGCTTGTCGCCATGCCAACCGCGATGCCGGTGGTACCGTTGCAAATCAGATTGGGGAACCGTCCCGGCAAAACCGTCGGCTCCTGCAGAGTGCCGTCATAGTTGGGTATGAAATTAACGGTTTCTTTTTCGATATCGACCATCATCTCCATCGCAATCGGAGTCAGCCGAGCTTCGGTGTATCGCATGGCCGCGGCGCCATCGCCATCGATGGAACCAAAGTTGCCCTGTCCATCAACTAACGGATAACGCATGTTGAAATCCTGGGCCATGCGAACCAGTGTCGGATAAACAACCTGCTCGCCGTGCGGATGATAATTACCGGATGTATCACCGGCAATCTTGGCGCATTTTCTATGAGGCCGTCCGGGAGAAAGATTCAATTCCTGCATAGCCATAAGGATGCGGCGATTGGATGGTTTCAGGCCGTCGCGGACATCCGGCAAGGCTCGATTGGTAATGACTGACATGGAATAATCGAGGTATGAGTTTTTCATTTCCTCTTCGAGGAAAATCGGGACAATTTTCTGATGCTGCAAATCCATATTACTACTTATCTCTCTTTATCAAAACAGGTTACACCGATTAGAACGGTTTATTATAGACTTTTATAATACTGATTTTCAACGCAAAAGGCAATCACTGAATAACTGATTTATAATTTTTTTGCCTCGCCTATCTCAATAGTAGTTCACAAGTTACCGGCTATTTAAAATTAGTTTTTGAATTTTGCGATTGATTTTTGGTATATTGTTTGGAATGGAGGAATTATGTCCGCAGTTACACCCGCTGTAACCGGCGGCGCGATAGCCGCGATTGCAGCCGCTAAACGAGCTGAGATGCTCCGCAAGGAGGAAGAAATAATGGCTAACTATAATTCAGATGATCTGAAGGATTGGGAATTTAAAATTGTCAGAGCGAACACGGAGTATTTCAGAAAACCGGATAACCTGAGAAAAGTAATTGAGGAAGAAGCCAAGTCAGGTTGGGAACTGGTGGAGAAATTCGATAATAACAGGGTCCGATTCAAAAGGCGTATCGATGAACGTAAGAACGATCAGTTCCGCGAAGCCGATCCATATCGTACGAATGTCGGAATTGCTGGCGGAGCGTTAGCCGTAAGTATTCTGGGTATTGTATTCCTTGCGTTAGGAATACTTTTTCTAATTATCTTTTCGGCCAAAGGCGAAATCGATATCGGCATGCCGGTAGTAATCATTGGAATAGTCGCCATAATGGCTATCGTAGGAATTATCGTGGCGGTGAATAAAAAGAAATAAATGAGGCGGCAGGCATTTTTGATTTAAAAATTAAAATTTGATAGCGAGTAGGACTGTCCGGTCCTTAGCCACGTGGTGAGCCGACAGTATCAAAATCAAGTGCAGCGACAACCCTCGGGTTGTCGTTTATGGATTGATTACTGTCAGGTCACACGCCTCCTCCGTCGGCGCAAGACCTGACAGAACGAATAATAAATGACTACTCGCCTTTTATGCAAGTGTCAAGTCTTATCCGTCCTGCCACAAATAAATCTACCCCACCCCAATCTCACCCAGTGCCTTTTTCAGGTACTTCAATCTGTCTTTGGAGTTTACAGATGACAAATCAACCGTGAAATTGAAGTTGCCGGTCATTGAAAATTCGACCGGGGCGTCGATGGCCTTTCGAATCTGTTCGATGAACCGTCGGTTGACTTCAAGCGATGGCGGAAATTCGATTTTGATTCTGAGGTTATTGACGATGATGCGCTCGACTCCGCTAATCGCCGCCGATAATCGAAGAGCAGTCGCGTCAAAAAACTCTTCGGCCTTGGAGGGCAGTTTACCAAAGCGATCTTCGACCTCTTCCCTGATTTTTTCAATCTGATCAAGCTTAACACAATCGGCAAGACGCCGATAAATATCGACTTTCTGCTGTTTGATATTGACGTAATCGTCGGGCAGATACAAATCGAGTTTGCCTTCCAGTTTGG
Organism: Candidatus Zixiibacteriota bacterium; assembly: GCA_043819555.1. Classification (GTDB taxonomy): domain Bacteria; phylum Zixibacteria; class MSB-5A5; order GN15; family JAAZOE01; genus JAZGGI01. Next base: position 14,780 of record JBDREQ010000009.1, read on the forward strand.
TATCGGGCAGACGTTCGATTTTTTCGCCTTTCAGTTCAGCGACTGCTTCTTCTAAAAGTTTTGTATATAAATCAAACCCGATATCCTCGATGAAACCCGATTGTTTTTTACCAAGTATTTGTCCGGCGCCGCGGATTTCCAAATCGCGCATCGCCAGCGCGAACCCCGAACCGAGATCGCTGTGAGCTTCGATGGCTCGCATCCGTTTGCGGGCATCGTTTGACATCAGGCGATACGGAGGAGTAACAAGATAAGCGTAAGCGGGCCGGGGCGAACGCCCAACTCGTCCTCGAAGCTGATACAACTGCGCCAAACCAAATCGGTCGGCCCGGTTTATGATAATAGTATTGACCCGTGGGATATCGAGACCCGATTCGATAATCGAAGTGCACAGAAGAACCTGAAACCGTCCCGCCAGAAACGCCAGCATGATCCCTTCCAATTCCCTCTCGTGCATCTGGCCGTGTGCGACGGCAATTTCTACCTGAGGTAAAAACTTTTTAAGATATCGGTACATCGCTTCAATTGTCTGAACGCGATTGTGCACAAAATAAACCTGGCCGTCGCGGTCGATTTCACGCAGAATCGATTCGGCAATAAGTTGTGGATTGAATTCAATAATCTCGGTTTGAATCGGAAGACGGTCTCGCGGCGAAGTATTGATCAGCGACATATCTCGCGCACCCATCATCGATAGCTGAAGCGTGCGCGGAATTGGCGTTGCCGTCAGCGTAATAGTATCGACGCTTTGTTTGAGCTTGCGCAGTTTTTCCTTATGGGCCACGCCAAAACGCTGTTCCTCGTCAACAACCAAAAGCCCCAGATCAGCAAAAAAGATATCTTTTGACAAAAGGCGATGCGTGCCAATAACGATATCGACTTTGCCGGATGCGACATCCTCGATAATCGCTTTCTGCTCCTTTTTAGTTTTGAAGCGAGAGAGTATCTCAATCCTCATTGGGAATTCTTTGAAACGCGATGAAAAAGTGCTGGAATGCTGCTGAGCTAAAATCGTAGTCGGTACAAGGACGGCAACCTGCTTGCCGTTTTCAACCGCTTTGAAAGCGGCTCGCACGGCCACTTCGGTTTTGCCATATCCGACATCGCCGCAGACGAGACGGTCGGCCGGGTTTTCAGTCTCCATATCGCGCTTGACATCGTTGATAGTTTTCATCTGGTCGGGAGTTTCTTCGTATTCGAATGAGGCTTCGAGTTGCTTTTGCCAGACGGTATCCACATCGAATTTGAATCCTGGTTTCAATTTCCGCTCGGCATACAGTTTGAGAAGTTCCTCAGCCATATTGGCCAGCGCCTGTTTGGTTCTCTTTTTAATTTTTTCCCACGATGGCGAACCGAGGCTGGTCAATTTTGGTTTGGCGTCTTTACCGGCGTATTTGGAAACCCGGTTGAATTCTTCAATCGGGACGTACAGCTTGTCGCCGTCTTTGTAATTCAAAAGCAGGCAATCACGCGTGCGGCCGTCGACCGTGATTGATTCCAGTTTGGAAAAGCGTGCCAGGCCATAATCGGCATGGACTACTATATCCCCTGGATTTAGATTGGAGTATGACGTCAGGGCGACGCCTTCTTTATAGCGGCGGCGTTTGATGCGGCGGAAACGGCGCGAAAATATCTGATGGTCGGTCAGAAGCGCTATTTTCAATTCATCCGAAACGAATCCGGCATGGATGTGAAAGACTTCGACGGGTATATGGATGTTTTTTTCACCCAAAATTTCGGACAATCGTTCGGCCTGGCCTTTATTATCGCAGGTGATAACTGTTTGGTATCCTTGCAATTTATATTTTTCGGTGACTTCCGAAAGATAGTCGAGGCGGCTGCCGATTGCCGGATGATCGGCGCATCCAAAATCATATCGTGCGTTTTCTTTGGAACGGAAGGGATGGATAATGCAGCATACATTTTTTGTCAGGCGATGATATTGCGCTTCGGGCGTATAATAATAAGTATCGATATCGGGAGGCTTAATAAGTCGAGTTTTCGCCTTTTCATAATGTTCCGATCCGGCCTCATAGGCATCATTCATTTCACCCAGAAGAGCATTGCCGCCGTCAAGGATTACCAGAGTATCATCTTTTAGATAATCAAGAAGAGAGCTGCGTGCCATTCCGAAAGCGGCTGCCAGCCATTCCAATCCGGGTAAATCCGGCTCAGACAAAAATCGGGCTCGGATCAGGTCGGCGTCCTTTGCGTGAAGTTTTTCGAGGTGGTCCTCAATTGTTTCGGCCCGGATGGGAACTTCACGACGGGGTAATAAATCTATGGCATCGAATTTCTCGACCGTCCGCTGACCGCGAACATCGAAATGACGAAGCGACTCGATCTCATCGCCAAAAAACTCCGCCCGGATAGGCAATTCATGCGACGGCGAAAAGAAATCAATAAGTCCCCCGCGAATGGCAAAATCGCCGACTTCCTCGACCGTATCGACGCGGCTAAAGCCGAGAGTGAGGAGGCGCATCGCCAGGTCATTCGGATCGAGTTCAAGCCCGACACGAAGATGGAGCGATTCGGCCTCAAAAGCTTCTTTGGCTATGGTCGGTTCAATAATAGCCGGAGCGGTCGCAACAATGATTGATTTATGATTATTGCTCAGCGCTGACAAAGCCGATAGCCTGCGGCCGGTTATCTCGCCCGAAGGCGAGCGAAATTCATATGGAGGAATCTGACGGCCGGGGAAAAATTCAACGGAATCTTCGCCAATGAGATTAATCAAATCATCGTTAATGTTTTGTGCTTCATCAAAAGTGGAAGTCACATACAGGATATTGCCGGGCACATTGTCAAACAGTCCGGCCAAAAGATAAGCGGTTCCTCCTCCGGCCAAACCGGTTAAGTTTATGTGGTAATTATCCGTGACAGGCGCATCATTATCGTGATTTTCAATGGCATCTATTATCTCATCTTCTAGCAGTGAGAATCTATCGGATTGTGAAAATATCTTTTTGAAAAGAAACGGCAGAGTTCTTTTGGTCATTGTTGTTTCCATCGTATTTAAAACCACAAAAAGCCCCATCCGAAAAATCGGCGGGGTGTGTCGTTTTCTTTTATTGTCGGTCTAATATATAGAATTTTGAGATGGTGTAAAGTTGTTTTTATCGAAGCCGCGATTATTTATCCCGCATCGCCAGATTGTCGAAACCGCAGGGGATTCGACCTCAAGTTAAGGGATGGTCGAAACAAACGGTAAAGACCGTGAAAATAAAAAAACTTTACAGTGGTATTTGAATTATTTACCCTGATGGGGGTAAATCAAATAGCAATACGCGCATTAATCAGGGGAGGTGAACGACGTGTTGATTTTTGCCACTATCTTCGGTATCGGATTTTTAATCCTGATACTAAGTTTATTGTTTGGCCATGACCATGATATTGACGCCGATGCTTCGGGGGACCTGGATTCGGCTGATCATCCCAGCGTTTTCAGCGTTAAGGTTGTGGCGCTGTTTATGGTTGGATTCGGCTCGGTTGGATTTGGACTTAGGACTACGACCGATTGGACGATGATCGCTTCGTCTATGGGAGGAGTCGCCGGCGCTATAGTTGTCGCGGGAATCGGATATGTAATCATCAGGGCTTTTTATGCCAGCTCGGAATCATCGACGATAAATGATCGGGATGTTATTGGTCAGACGGCCAATGTGATTGACGCTATCGATGGGAATAATTACGGCCAGATCACATGCATCGTTCGAGGCCGCGAAATAACCTTTCTGGCTCGAACAGATGATGGTGAAGTGATTGCGCGCGGAGCACCAGTTAAAATAGTAAGCAAATCCGGCAACGTTGTTTCGGTTTCAAGAATATAAATGACGCAAAATAAGCAGGAGGTTGAATAATCATGTCCGAATTTATACAAAATTTTACATGGCCGGCCATCGGGCTGGCCATTGTAATCGCGTTTTTCGTTCTCGTTCGGGCCCTGGCGGCGTTTTATATCAGGGTTCCTCCGAACAGGGCGGCATACTTCTATGGCGCCCGCAGCGGCAAAAAGGGAATACAAAAAATCAGCATAACCGACGGCGCTGGCGCCCCGACGATCACAGTTCTGCCCCCCGGCACGGTCGTGGTCACAGGCGGCGGGCGCATTCGAAAACCGATTATTGAGGATGTCCAATTTCTGGATTTGACAGAAATATCATTACCGCAGATTCGAGTCGAAAACATGCCCAACGTGGACGGCGTCCTAGTAACCGTCGAGGCTGTCGCCAATATACGGTTTAGAGACGATGCTCAATCATTACTGGCCGCAGGTTCTCGATTTTTGGGTATGAATCGCGAGCAGATTCAGGGTGTCGCGCGGGAAACTCTGGAATCCAACCTGCGAGGCGTAATCGGAACCCTGACGGTTGATCAGCTAATTAAGGATCGCGATGCTTTCCGCCAAAAAGTACTGGGCGAGGCTGGTGAGGACCTATCGCGCCTCGGAATGCAGATTGACGTATTCAATCCGCAGTCGATTTTTGACCAGCAGGGATATATCGAGGCCCTCGGTAAGAAGCGAACAGCCGAAGTAAAGCGCGATGCCACTATCGGCGAGGCCGAGGCTCAGGCCGAAGCCAAGAAAAAATCGACCGATGCCGAGCGCGACGCCGAAGTCGTCGCACAAAACAACGAAAAGCTGAAAGCGGAGGCGAGGAAAAAAGCCGATGTCGCCAAGCAGACTTACGCCGCTGAAGTATATCGAGAAACGGCTATCACTGACCAGGCCGGACCATTGGTATCCGCCGAACAAAGACAAAAAGTTATTATTGCCGAAGTTAAAATGGAAGAAGAGCGTTCCCGGGCACAAATTGCGGTCGAAGAGCAGAACATTCTGCGCGAACAAAAAGCTCAGGAAGCCGCCATAGTTGTTCCGGCTAAAGCCAACGCCGACGCCCAGGTGCGTGAGGCCGAGGGTTACAAACAAGCCGAAACAGCCAAGGCCGACGGTGATAAATACGCCACTATCGCGCGCGCTGACGCTTCACGGCATAAAATGACCGCCGAGGGTACCGGCCGGGCGTCAGCTGATAAATCGATCGGCTTGGCTGAGGCTGACGTTATTGAACGTCAGGGATTGGCGAGAGCTGTATCCGTTTCGGAACTGGCTAAAGCGTACCAGCAGTTTAACGAGGCCGCTATCACGCTCGAAGTATTGAAAGTCTTGCCGCAGGCGATCGAGTCATTGGGCAATGTCTTTGGCGCCATAGCCGCCGATGGGCAATATCGACAAGCTCGTTATCGTTGACAGCGGCGGAGGCGGTGGCGATGACAAAGGCGCGCTGAACCGTTTCGCCAAAACCGGACCGGTTATGATGTTCCAGTTTCTTGAGCAGGCCAAAGCCGCCGGAATTGATGTAACAGAGCTTTTGAAAAAAATTGGAATCAGCGCCGATGGTTTACTGAATACAAAACCATCAAAGAAGGCGTAAATTTAAATTCAAAATAAATCCATGGCCGGATCAGGCGGAAACATTTGATCCGGTTTTTTTATTTAATTGAATTTATTACTGGCGCAGGCCAGAAGGCGAGGAAGTTTTAATTTCGAGACTCCTGTTAATCTTAAGGGTGGGAGTTTTCAACTTCTGCCCTGCAATATTAAAATTCTTGTTTGGCGCCAGCGTTGGATTGGGTAATATAAACCATGCTTTAACCGGTGCGCGTATATGAAAAATCATAAGTCAATTTTGTGCACGACAATACCTATCATGCTTTTTCTAATAAATTCCATCCCTGGGGCGCAGGCGCCGGTTGATGTTGGTGATATGAAACAACTATTTATTGATGATTATATTCTGGCTGATACGTCCAGCGTATCATTTACCGTTAATCCTCCTCAATGTCTGGGGCCGGTATTGATGCCCGATAATCTCTGGGAAAACTGGTCGCTCAGTTATTTCAATGTTTTGGAAGACGGCGGGATATACAAAATGTGGTACGGAAGCTGGGACTGGCCCAATCAGACGAGGCGGATTTGTTATGCGACCTCGACTGACGGTGTAACGTGGGATAGGCCTAATCTGGGGTTGGTCGAATACCAGGGCTCTTATAATAACAATATTTTGCCAGTTGTTTATGATGATGGCGGAACGATATTTGTCGACCCGCTTGCCGCTGAAGACGCACGCTATAAAATCATGGGGAACAATCCGTATCCATATATTTATAATTCTCCCGATGGAATAAATTTTACATTGGTTGATTCGGCTCTTCTGGATATGATGCCCGACAGCCATAATCCAATGTTCTATGATACGCGGCTGGACAAATATGTCGCCTATTTGCGCAGTTGGAATTTTCTGCCCGATTATGATAATGCGGCCATTCCCAACCGCACCGTCAGCCGCATTGAGATGCTTGATCCTTTGTCGTTTTGGGAATATCCTCCGGTCGATACGCATTTTTATAAATTCGGCGACTCCCGCCCACCTGCGATAAGCACGGAGCTGGATATTGTCATGACCCTGGATTCTCTCGATCCGCCCGACGCCGATATTTATACTTCGGGAGTGGTTCAGTATATGGAAAACGGCGCGGTCTATCTCGCATTCCCGTCGTTGTATTATCATTATCCCGAACCGCCGACGGGAGAGTTTTATAATGACGGTATTTTGAATATTCATTTGGCCGTGAGCCGTGACGGGTTGAATTGGAAGCGATATCGCTCCCCATATATGGATAACATTGCCTGCGGAGATTCGCTGAGGCAGATGTATATTGGGCTGGGGATGCTAAAGATTGACGACTCACTCTATCAATATCTATATGGCGTCGAGCAAACGCATGCCAATGCGCTAAAAACCAGCGCCTATTATCGTTTTGGCCATAGACTGGACGGTTTTGTATCACTTGATGCCGGCCTGACTGTGGGAACCGCCGAAACTGTACCGATTGCATTTTCCGGAAATTCGCTTAATATGAATTTTGAAACATCGGGAAACGGTTATGTTTTATGCGAGTTGTTGGATGGAAGCGGGGGTCCAATTCAGGGTTATTCTATAAATGAGGGCGATACTTTGCGCGGATCGAGTATTGCCGGACATGTATCATGGAACGGGCAGCGGGATATTGAATCATTGCAGGGGGTAACGGTCAAAATCCGCTGGAAATTCATGGATGCCAAAATTTATTCGTTTCAATTCGTCAATGATCCGGCCCTCGACGCGGTGCACGATGAGCCTATCCCGAACCAACTATCACTTGGTCAAAACTACCCCAACCCTTTTAATCCTATGACCCGAATTGAATATAATCTGCAAAAAGGCGGATATGTTAACCTGACCATATACAATCTTTCCGGGCAGATCGTCAAAACACTGGTCAATGAAAGACAATCTGCGGGAGTGCATACTATTGAATGGGATGGGATGAATTATTCAGGTAAGATTGTCACATCGGGAATTTATTTATACAGAATTTCCTCAGATAATAAGCAGATTGTCAAAAAAATGGTTCTATTCAAGTAACAGGCTACCTAAAAGATTTTTTGAATAATTCCGCGGCCGATTTATCAAACAGCACAAAATGAACTTCTTCGATAGATTCAGCGTCATCAGCGAATTCATCCAGGGCTTTGTGCATTGCCCGGGCGCAAATTTCAAGCGATAATCCCCCGATGCCGGTGCCGATTGCGGGAATCGCAATCGAGGACAAGTTCAGATCATCGGCGACATATAGACTGCTGAGAGTCGCTTCGAGAACAAAGTCCTCACTGGTTTTCAAATCCTGCCCCATCCCTGCGGCGTGGATAACATACGTATGCGGCAAATCACCCGCGGTCGTGGCGACGGCTTCCCCGATTTCAATCGGTCCCAGAGCGACAGCTTCATCTTCGATAATCTGACCGCCCAAACGTTTGATTGCTCCAGCCACACCGGAACCCATCCAGAGATGATTATTGGCGGCATTGACAATGGCGTCGGTTTTGGCTTCGGTAATATCGCTGGAATATATTTTTACTTTCATATCTGCTTCAAAAATCCTTTATCATATTTAAAATCGGATATATCATTCTACACAAGGACGAGGGTTTAGTTTTTCCCGTTTATTCAAAAATAGTAAAATCAACGCACAAAATCCACCGGAAAAGCAGCCCAAAATTACCCCGCCCAGTACATCAACCGGATAGTGAACACCAACAAAAACACGCGAGATTCCGACCAAAAATGCAAACAGGAAAAAATAGATGCGGTATCTTTTATAGAGCAGGCCAAAAAACATCGCTTGCCCAAAAAGATTGGTTGTATGAGATGAGGGAAAGGCAAATCCCGAACCACAATTTACAAGCAAATGGACATCCATCACGCGGCAGGGACGCAATCGTTCGACCAGAGGTTTAATTATGCCAGCTGACGTATAATCGGTAATCGCCAGTGTTATCGCTGAAAAAACAACCACCCAAATAAATTTCTTATTGCCGAGAGTAAAAAGTAAAACAACTATCACAATATACAAAAGCGGTTTGATAATTCCGACTGAAGCGTAGTCAGATATTGCCAGAATAATTGCAGAAAAAACAGCCACCCAGATAAATTTCTTTTTTCCGAGAGTCAGAAGTAAGACGACCACCAATAGATACAAAATGCGCAGGAGCCAATCGTTGGTGATAATCGGCATAATAAAATCAGTAACCGGATTGGCGAGAGCGCCGTTTATGAGATGAAACAACTGCGTATCATATTCGAGTATCTGTTCAATCATAATACTTCCGATGTCTTTTAATGAAAGCCATTATTTGCCGGTAAGACGGTATCCCCGCTCGGGCTCCCGGTTTGAGACATTTTTGTGCCGCCGCGGCTGAGGCAAATTTCATTTTCTTATCCAAATCCCATCCCTTGAGAAGCCCAAACAGGTATGCGCCATGAAAGGCATCGCCAGCCCCGGTTGTATCAATCGTTTTTATCTTAAATGCTCTTTGGCGAAGCTGGTTATTGTCTGAATCAATTCCAAATGAACCGTTGGTACCGCTGGTAACGACCGTTTCGGGAATGCCGGCTTTTTTGAAACCGGCCGCGGCTTTATTTATTGAACGGGTTTTGAAATAATGTGTGGCATAATCATCGGCGCAAATCAGGAAATCAAGATATGGAAACAATTCATCGACGCAGTTTCGAACTGAACCGATATCAAGCATTATTCGGGCGCCGACTTGTTTACCCCAACGGGCGAGTTTGACGGCGGCTTTCAGATGGCGGCCATCAATATGAATCATTTTGGGGATCGGCAAATGAGATAATTTTATATCGCGCGGATGAATAAATATTCGGTTCGGCATATCCAGGACAATTGTGCGGTTTCCCGACTTTTGTTCAATCCAGGCGAAGGCTCTGGCCGATGAACAATTTCTACGGCTGACGCACAGGTTATGATGCACGCCGAATTTATCAAGCTCTTTTCGGGCGAATCGTCCCCACTCATCGTCGCCAAAAGGAGCTATCAGGCTCGCCTGACCTCCTAATTTGGAAAAAGTGCACAAGGAATTTGGGACCGGTCCACCTCCTGTAATCGCGCTGCTTTGGGGAATGCCATCGATTTTCTTTCCCGCAGGAGGGAATGCCGCCATTGTCACAAAAAAATCGACCGGCGCTATGCCCAGACCAAGAGCGTCAACCGTTTTTATCAATTTTGACCCGACCTCCCGTCAATTCAATCAAGTGTGACTCAAAATCGGAAGTCTTTGATTTTCTGATTTTAAGTTTCATAATAACCTCGTCAGCGAATTCCTGATTTATTATCTCGAAATGTTCGGCGTTAATAATTCGCATTAGCCGATCATAGTATTTAAACGCTATTGAAAATTCCAATCGGTCGCAAATTAACCGTTCGACTACTCCTGCTTTGTCCAGCATTTCAGACGCGGCACCGGCATAAGCCCGGGTTAATCCTCCGGTTCCCAGTTTCGTACCGCCAAAATAACGAATGACTACAACAATAACATTTCTTAAATCACGGCCGGTGATCGATTGAAATATTGGCTGCCCGGCGGTTCCGGACGGCTCTCCATCGTCCGAATACTTGAATTTTACATCATTAATGCCATATGTATAGGCATAGCAATGGTGCGTCGCCGAGTATTCTTCCTTACGGATTTTTTCCAGGATTTTCTGAGCATCCAATTCATTTTTTAGCGGGAAACCTCGGGCGATAAACCGAGAGCCTTTAATTTTAATTTCATGTTCGCTCGGGCCGGCAAGGGTAAAAAAACTATCGATGATTTTCGCTGACATGATAATAGTTATACTAACGATTTGAGAATCAGTTCATATTCATTAATATTTGTCAACGGGATTCCTCCGTATCCAATAATTTTTTCAAGGTGCGGATTATCATCGCCAATAATAACAAAAAGCAATTTCCCCAATTGGTGACAGCACAAAGCGGCATCGAGAGTCCCCACCGATTCCGCTGATACTTGTCCGATTACAACCGCCTGAGAAAGACCCACAATAATTCGATTCCGGCCCATCAGTCGTCCGGCATTTACGGGACTATAGGGAATATGTTCGCTGATTAGTCCTCCCGATTCAGTTATTTCTTTGGCCAAACCGCTATTTTCCGAAGGGTGGATGATGTTGATTCCGCAGGGCAGGACGGCGTAGGTTTTGCCGTTTTCTTTTAACGCCCCGACATGGCCCGCGGTATCGATACCGCGCGCAAGACCGCCGACAATAGATACGCCGCTTTTGGCCAACAGAGACGCAAGCTCCACGGCATTGGCAATGCCTTCGGCCGAAACGTCCTGAGAGCCGATAATGGCTACTGTTTTTTCAGCCTGAGATGGCAACCGGCCCTGATAATACAGGAGCGGCGGCGGATCGTTTAATTCACTAAGGAGACGCGGATAGTTCTCGTCGGAATAAATAACGGAACGGGAATCATAGGCTTCGAGATTTTCAATAATCGCCTGCGCCCGCTCAAGAAATTCGAAAGCCTGCGCGATGGCGGAGGCTCGCTTCGGTCCGATTCCTTCCAGTTGTTGAAGTTCATCGGATTCGGTCAAAAATATCTCTTCGGTGGTTTGAAATTGATGTATCAATTGAGCAAAAATACGGGGTCCCACTTTGCCGGTCATTTTTAGCGCCAGTATTTGGGAAGCGGCGCTGTATTTTTTCAAATCCAACATCGCCACAATTTATGTTACTAGTATTGATTTGGCAATAAACAATCATAAAAACAGAAATTTATAAATGCGTTGTTGCTCATTTACTGCATTTTCTTATATTGGGTTCATGCGAAAAATATTATCGATTTCAATTATGACAGCCTTATCGTTTCTTCTTTTGTCATGCGGGGAAGATTTGACACCGGATCAAAGAGTCGTTCGGATGCGCCATTTGATGGATGAGGAGAAATACGAACAAGCTTTGGAACATTTGGTAACACTGAAAAAGGAATTGCCAACCGATAAAGCGACATTGTTTATTGGCGGGCGACTTTATGAAAAAATGGGCCAGATCGATAGCGCTTTATCCTATGCTGTCAAATTTACAGCATTATTTCCAGCCGATTTTGAAGGTCAGAAATTTTTGTATGAAATAAGTGAACGCGCGGAGGATTTTGAGTTACAATTAAGGGCGGCCAATCGGTTAGGATTTTTGGAAAAAAATCGAAAAAAATACCTGCCCAAAATCGCGGAATTGAATATTAAAACCGGAAAACCGGGGATGGCAGTATCAATCTATCGAGATTTACTGGCCGATGATCCTTCCAATAATCAACTTCGATTCTCCTTTGCCTTTAGCCTGGGCGTCGTTGGCAAATTTGACAGCGCCATCGTTGTCATGGAAGAATTGCTCGCTCAAAATCCAGGTAAGATGGAATTAATGAATAATTTGGCATTTTTCCTGGCTCAGGCCGAACGGTTTGAGGAAGCGAAGACTCAATATACATTGGTCACTAAATCATTCCCAGATTATCTCGCCGGGTGGCATGGTCTTGGAACGGTACTTAAGCAACTGGGTGATACGAACCAGGCAATAGATGCCTTTCAACGAGTTTATAATACTAATCCCGCCTTTATGGGTGTTGATTCGATATTGAGAGAATTGCGCCCGGAATAAAATAAATTTAGGACACATAAAAAAACCGGTCATTGAATGGCCGGTTTTTTTATGTTTATAAAATTTTCTTCTAAGGCACTAGTTCATCGGTCTGATTATGAGGACAATTGAAACACCAATGTCCCGCAAAATATCCGCCCTGTCGCGTACCGCCTCTTTTGAAATGTCCGCGCATGATTCCAATCGGTTCGCCGTCGGCATTATAGAAGCGGCCTTTGAATTCGCCCAGAGATCGGCCATCCTGGACCGTAACCCTCCATTGGCCTTTGACAAGGGCTCGGAATTTGCCGTTGGAGTCAATAAACTTCCCGGCGAAGACCTGTCTTGAATTGCCTTCGTCGTCTGTCCTCACTCCCCAACGGCCTTTGATACAGCCATGGATCCTGCCATTGGCTGAAATCCAGCGCCCGAAAAAGACGCCCTGACCATCTTCATTTCGACCCCATCGGCCGGCCATACAGCCTCTTCGCGCTTCATATGGATCATGGCGCATGGCCTGGAACGAAATTGCATTTCCAGCGCCGATATTTATCATGGTATCTAACTCTTCGAGCTGATCCACCGGGAAAGTTATATCCAATTGTTCGGACTCATAATGAAGCAAAACGAGTTCGTCGGTATCTGAATAGGGAACGATGACCTTTGTCGCCAGTCCATCAAAATGCCATGAGGTTTTTGAAACCCATTCCAATTCCTGAGGCATCGGTGTACTATTTAAATCGCATCTTGGTAAAATATAATCCTGCCCCTCTTCAAACCGGATGGTATGCGTAACAATAATACCGCCTCGACCCACGGTTAATTTTCCGGACCAGTCGGTAAGTTCAGTAATGCCGCTATCGCCTTCCAGATTGCCCCAGACCACGCGCATAGTGTAAACATCGGGGGGAATCCGATCTCCGTTACCCGAAACCCACGTCAAACTGCTTAATGTGTCATTATAGGCAGCCTCTTCAATCGGCGCGGCAACTTCGCCAATTATTGGATCTCCAAAATACGGTTCTTCATCAACTGGTTTGAATGAATCGAATTCATCAAGCGCTGAAACTTCAGAGAGTTCAGAATTCGTTGAATTTGAGCACCCTCCAATCATGAGGCCCGCCATAAGTAAAAGTCCGGCTAATTTCCAAATCATTTCGTTTTCTCCTTTCGTCAAGATTGTGTTGTTATGAAAACAACTCCATCAAACCCCATGCCGGAGCGCTCAACCTATATTATTTATTGTTACGCAACAAGTTATGAGGGGCGAACCAAAATATAAAAACTCCAAAATGTACCAACGGGTACGAAATCATAAATCAATGAACCTTAAGGAGCATCGTTATGATTTAATAAAATGCCAATTTATAGATATTGCCAGTACAATTATTGATGTTTGGTCTCGTATTTAATTAAACTAAACTTTTGAAATAGTGAAATGGTGGGACAGATAACTTGACTTTATTATAGGGTTATGATAGTTTTTCCACATTAAATCAGACAATCAAACGCAAGGAGATTTTCGAATGAACGCATTTGAATATGCCAAAAATATGGAATTGGATGGACAAAAATATTATGAAGAGCATGCTCAACGGATGACCGAACCGGTGTTGAAACGAATCTTTGAGGAGTTGGCGCAGGATGAGGAGCGACACTATCGAATATTTGAAGCCATGGCTAAGGGCGAATGGGCTGATATCAAAGCCGGCTTCAATACAACTATTTTGGAGACGACCAAAAACGTTTTTCAAAAATTAAAAGATGATGAAAAAGGCGTTGGTACTTTTCCTTCGGAAACGCGTGAAGCATGGGCAAAGGCGTGTGATATTGAATTGCGGGCAGAAAAATTCTATAAGGAACAATCCGAAAAGGCTGAGTCGAACGAGCAAAAAGATATCTGGAGCAGAATCGCTTATGAGGAGCATAAGCACTGGGTGGCGATCAATAATGTAATTAATTTTTTGGATCGCCCCAAACAATGGCTCGAAGATGCTGAATGGTCGAATCTGGATAATATCTAAATTTATTGCATACAAAAATGTTCACAAAAAATGCCCCGCTTCGACGGGGTTTTTTTTGGGGACTGTTTGACATTCTATTCTGCCGTGCCGCGCAGGTGTCCACACCCGCGCGTAAAAGAACCAATTTGTCCCCAACGGATATACCGATACCCGCCCAATTGACTTTGATGCAGTTTTCGATTAGATTGCTTGCCAATTATTAATGGAAAGAATTTTCATGAATCGATTTTTTATTATATGCCTCCTCTCGCTGGCGATTGTTGTAACTGTGTCATGCAGCAAGAAGAAAAAACTCATAATCCTCGATAATTGCGGCGACGTGGAACGAATTGTTGAATTGTATGGCAATGTCCGCAGGCTGGACGCTTTCCTGTACAAATATAATATCGATACCGCCATGGGCGATACTCTACCCGGATGCGGGTATTTACTCCAGATGGGCAAAGACGCCGTACAGATCGACACGATCATGAATTACATGGAACTAAAAGAAGCCTGTGTCAAATTTTTTGAACTGGATACTTTGATTACCGAAAAGAATAATAATTAGATATTGAAACGGAAAAGAATTACGTCGCCATCCTGAACAATATAGTCTTTGCCTTCCAGTCGATATTTCCCGGCTGTTTTTGATGCCGCCGTTGAACCGCATTCAACAAAATCATCGTATTTGATGACTTCGGCGCGAATAAATCCTCGCTCCATGTCGGTATGAACCGCTCCGGCGGCTTTTCGGGCATTGGTGCCACTGGAGATTGTCCAGGCGCGCGCCTCGGGCGGTCCGACAGTAAAAAACGAAATCAATCCCAGCAGGCTGTATGATTTTTGAATTAAAAGTTCCATGGCAGGTTTTGTGATGCCCAGATCAGATAGAAAAACATCGCGGTCTTCGGCGTCAAGCGAACCGATTTCCATTTCTATTTTTCCGCAGATGGTAACAAATTCTCGTATACCCGTGATTTCCCGGTCTTTAAATAAATCCAGCCATTTCGATTCATTGCCGATATCGTCTTCTGAAATATTGAGCACAACCAGAAGCGGTTTTTGTGAAAGGAATCGATAACCTCGCAGGAGTTTTTCTTCGCTTGCATCAAATCCTGCTTCGGATAGCGGGGTTTCGTTCTCAATAAGTTCAAGACATTTTCTTAAATTTTCAACTTCGCTCTGGAGAGTCTTATCTCCGGTCAGTTTGGCGGTCCGCTCTTTTTTATCAATATTGCGCTCGATAATGACCTGGTCGGATAGCATCATCTCGTCAAGAAAAAGTCCGAAATTTTTCTCTGGTGTACAATCATCCGTGAAACATCTAATAACAACCATCAAAGCATCAGCATAGCGCAGATCATCGGGAACATTCAGCGTCGACGCATCGGTATCTTTGCCTTTACCGGAAAACGCGGTAATATCGAGATAATCAATTTCAGCATAAGTTGTCCTTTTGGGTTGGACGAGTTCGGATAATTTATCGAGGCGGAAATCGGGGACTTTGATAATCGCACGATGTGAAGCTTTTGAGAAATCGCCAACCGCTTCTGATTTTCCTGAGGCGGCGTTGAATATGGTCGTTTTGCCTGATTGCGGCAGGCCGATAATTCCTATTTTCACTTTGTAGCTTTCTTTTTAATTAGTGACCGGAGAATTCTAAGATTTTCGATATCCTCTTTGGCTGATTCTTTTGGCGTTTCCAAAATCATCGGGATTTTTTTCAAACGGCGGTCATTTAAGAAAAACCCGAACGGCTCTTTGCCGATGAATCCCTTCCCGATGTGTTCGTGGCGGTCAACTTTGGTGCCGAAGTCCTTCCTGGAATCATTTAAATGTATAACTTTGAGTCGGTTCAATCCAATAATGTTATCAAATTTCTTAATCGTCGCTTTGTATTCTTTTTCAGTCGAGAATTTGTAACCGGCGGTAAATATATGACAGGTATCGAGGCAGATGCCCATTCGGTCTTTATTTTCGGTCAGTTCGATAATTTGAGCGAGCTGCTCGAAAGTATAGCCTAAATTAGTCCCCTGCCCGGCTGTGGTTTCGAGACAGATTGTTACTTTGCCGTCCGGGTTGGCGTTCATGATTTTATTAAAAGCGTTGGCGATTCGTATTATTCCATTCACTTCGCCGGAACCAACATGAGAGCCGGGGTGCATGACGAGATTTTCGATACCGAGCATATCGCATCGTTTCATTTCTTCGGCAAAACCATTTACCGATTTTTCAAAGAGAGTATCATCCGGCGAGGCCAGATTTATCAGATAGCTGTCATGGGCGCAGACGACTTTGACACCGGTTTCTTTTTGGGCTTTGTGGAATTTTTCGATATCGTCGTCGGTCAACGGTTTTGCTTTCCATTGATTTGACGATTTGGTAAATACCTGAATAGCGTCGCAGGTCGCTTCGAGCCCATGATGGGGGGCGTTGAAAACACCACCGGCAATTGACATATGTGCGCCGAGAATCGACATGCTTTATTTAACCTTTCTCAAGATTGTGAATATATGTCATATACGCAAAAGGGCAAGGAATAAGGTGGTGGGAGTTTAAAATTCGTGTCTATGATTGTGTAGCGACGACTCAAGGGATTGTCATTAATGTAGTTGCTATATATTATGGTTAGCTCCTAATTCTTTACCAATAACTGATACTGAAAGAAATAATCGTTGCCAAAACCATATCAAGGATACTGCTGAAATATTGTCATCAGGTAGGATGGCATAAGTAACCTCAATAGACGTACCATAAGTATATTTTGTCCCAACTCTATTTATATCATCTAGCGTAGTCTTTATTCTTTTATCATTATTGTCACAAATACGTGTATCAATGGAATAATTTTCTGTAATGTAATTTTTAGTAACTTGATAGATAATTCCTCGAATTAATTTTTCTCCAATCGACTTAAGAGATTGCTGGTGAATTCCAATTGTCAAGAGTTTATCATATTGCGCATTACTTTGCATCCCAAAATTGGGCAGGATTCCATAATCTGGAATTTCATCATGGCTTATAATATCATTTTTAAGTTCATCCTTTTTCTTTTTTCTGCTGTTTATATCGCGAGGGGTTTTACCAAGTTCGGGTCTGATTCCTTTCAGGCTCTTTTTTGAAATATTTTTGAAACGTTCATCATTTGGGTTAAAACATAATGCAAATCTTAATAATAAATCTTGCTCGATTTCACCATACTTTTTATTGCAGTCATTGCATGCAGGAACTTTCCACTTTTCTTTATTTATTGGTTCTGATTCGGAATACCATGATTTTGGAAATACATGATCCCAAGTTAATTTATCGAATTCACCAAGACAATAAACACATTTTCCCGGACCCGGTTTATTAAACTTGGGCATATACTAATTCGGCTGATAGTTGTTGGAAATAATAAACGAAAGGTATTCGAGTTCCATCGACATGTTTTCGTTGCGGAGAAAAACATCGTCGGGAACGTTTAGATTTATCGGAGCGAAATTCAAAATAGCCTTGATGCCCGCTTCGACGACTTCATCAACAAGATACTGCGCCACTATCGCCGGAACAGCCAGGATTACCATTTCAATATTGTGCTCGCGCAACAGGCGCGGCATATCTTTGATATCCGATACGATCAGACCTTTATGATTGGAACCGATCTTGCGCTGGTCATTATCAAAAACCAGTTTGATGCGAAAGCCCTGACGATGGAATTCTTTGTAGGACACCAGAGCCGAGCCGATATTACCGACCCCAACCATAGCGACATTCCAGATGCGGTTAATGCCAAGAATTTTGGCAACGCGTTTTTTCAATTCCGTAACGGGATAGCCCAGCCCTCTGGTTCCAAAGCTTCCAAAAAACGAGAGGTCTTTGCGAACCTGCGCCGGAGTAAGCTTTTCGCGTCGAGCCAGCTCTTTCGAAGATATCGTTTCATAGTTCTCCTTCTCCAAAAGAGAAAGGGCTCGATAATATAATGAAAGACGCCTGATGGTCGATTCAGAAATCTTTTTTTGTCCGTTATTCTGTTTTGTCATATCCCATTGCGATTTTTAAAACTGCATGTGAATTGTTTCACAATAAGAAACAGAAAATATCGCGCGTAGTCAAGTTATTTTTCAAAATCGCCTAATTTGATTTATTATTTGTTGCCCTGCAATAAGTTACAATTACGGATAACTTTTATCTTACTTGTAATTATCGGGCGATTTATGATAAATTTTACTGAGTCGTAAGTTATTTTTCTTGAATTGCAGCAGTTCCGCATATTCAAACTACATATCGCGGAAGGGTTGGAGATATTCGAGAAATAATCTCGTAATTAATCGTCTGGCACCACCGAGCATGAGTATCGGCTGAGATTTTTTCGCTTCCATTGTTTCCAAATATAGTAGCGACATCATACAATTTGACTCCGGGAATATTGGTAATATCGACCATCATCAAATTCATGCAGACCCGTCCCCTAATCGGCGCCCTCCAGCCTTTAATTAAAACATATCCCAAATTCGATAAGCGGCGGTCGATACCGTCGGAATAACCTAACGGTAGAACAGCAATTTTTGATTTTGAACTGGCCCGGTAGGTGCATCCGTAGCCGATAAATCCTCCGGCTTCAACCGTCTTAATTTGAGTTATTCGAGAGCATAAAGACAGAGCCGGAGTCAGGATTTTGTTTGTTCCCCCGCCGAGGCGATATGAAACATAAGTTTCGGTGGAGGGCCAGTAACCATAAAACGCAATCCCCGGACGAGCTAAATCAAAATAGGTTTCCTTAAAGAGCAGCAATGCCGCGGAGCAGGCGGTATGTTTCAGTTTTGGTTTGACGCCCAGTTTATTCAAATAAGCGTTCATATTTTTGAATTGCCGCAACTGATTCATGGCAAAGGTATGATCGGTAGTGTCCTCAATATTGGCGAAATGAGTTGATATTCCGGCGACTGATATTTCGGGATACTTCTTTAGCGATGAAGCGGCTTTTGCCAGCTCATTTTTATTCATACCCTGCCGATTAGTACCGGTTTCGAGCTTGAGATGGACTTGTATGGATGCATTTGATTTATGGCAGAAACGACCCAGTTTTGATAAAAACGTAGGTTCTGTGATTATCGGTTCTATATCGAGGCGAAAGACAGCGTCGATGTCATCGGGCGCGACCGGACCGACCATCATAATTTTCCGATTCCATCCTGCGGCTCTTGCGGTTTCAGCTTCGGCCGCAGAATGAACGGAGATATATGGAATTTCTGTTTCAGACAGGATACCGATTATTTCCATGAGGCCATGCCCATATCCGTTGGCTTTTACCGCCGGAGCGAGCGCTGTTTTCTTTCCGGCCAGGCGAGTCAGGTGTTTGATATTATTCAATATCGCCCGTCGGTTAATCTCAATCCATGTCAGATTTTTCATATTCATAAAAAAATTGCGCCAGTTTATTCACTCGCGCAATCTATTAGATTTAATCCGTCGTTGCAATAATTTTGAGTGTTAAAGCGAATCAATCATCTTCTGGATAAGTTTCATATGCCCCCGTTCAAATTTGGCTAAAAACTCAAAGCTCTTTTTCTGTTCCGGATCGTCGGCGTCTTCCGCCGCTTGGGAAAAAACCTCGTTAGCCTCTTTTTCCAAATCATAGGCAATATCAAGAACGATTCTCATATCCGAAGCGTTGCGAACTGTATCAATAAGGCCCTGATGCTTCTCGGCCATATTTTCATCGATTTCGGGGAGCCCGTCTTGATTCAATATATCGTTATAAGTCACCCACTGTTCAGAAGTAATAAGCGAATGATGCTGGCGTTCAAGAACTTGATAATGTTCTTTTTCTTCCGCTGCAAGAATCAAAAGTGTAACTCTTTGTTCATCATCATCGGTTTTTTTAGCTGCTTCCAGATAAAAAACATAACTTTTAATCTCTGAAGATATCCCCCAATTTAGCGCGTCGAGAACTTTTGGATTTGCTGGAGTCATAATCTATCCCTCACCTTGTTTGCCGGTTACATTTCCGTGTAATAATTATCATCGAGTTCCTGCTGGAGCCGTTCCTTATGCTTGATTTCTTCCTCAGCCAGTTTCACGAACATTTTTTGCGTGGCTTCATTTTCGAAAATCTTGGAATGCCTCATGTAAAACTCATAGGCGGCTTCTTCGCGTTTGATCGCCATTTCAATCGCAGTGATGGGGTCGGTGGTTGAATCAACCATGAATGTATCTCCTATTTTTGATTTTCAGAATTTATACGTCCCGAAAGGTTACTCAAAAGGGAAAAAATGTCAAGCCAATTCTGAAAACTCGAAATAACGAAGGAATACATAATATATTGAAAAGATGGACTAAAAAACCGATATAAAAGGATAGAAACGGTCATTAACGCACGGCAGCAAATATGAAATGGAACCAACGATATATTTCGCTGTTTTGTGTTTTGAAATGATAACGATTTGATATTGCGCTGAAGCGGGAATTTTTATAGCCTTAAATATGGCAGGAACCGCGAAATATCCGCGGTCGAACAGGAGATGACTTGGAAATCACAATTACAAAAGAAATTCAGGATGAAATTGTTCTTCCCCGGGAAATGCCGATTTTACCGGTCAAGGGTGTCGTTGTTTTTCCCTTTTTGGTTGTTCCTCTGATAATTTCGGAAAAGGCACATACTCGCCTGGTTGACGATGCCCTGATGCATGGCAAAACGATTGGCATTTTTAATACCCATGACCCTGATATTAAGAATCCTGGATTCGGTGATATATATAAATACGGAACGGCCGGGAATATTCTAAAAATGCTGAGGTTTCCCGATGGTTCGGTCAGGTTTTTAATTCAGGGTTTATCGCGCATCAAAATCGTTAAAGAAATTTCAACCGAACCATATTTATTTGGCAAAATTGAAGAGGTCAATGAAATCTATAAAAAGAGCGTCAAAACCGAAGCCCTCAATCGAAACTTGATGGATCGTTTGAAACATCTGGCGGAGATGGCTCCGTATTTGTCTGAGGAATTCTTCGTAACCGCCATGAACCAGGATTCCCCTGGGCAACTGACCGACCTCGTCGCATCCAATATGAATCTGAATATCGAAGAAAAACAAAAGCTGATCGCTCAGCCCGATGTTGAAAAGAGAATGGCCTCGCTTCTTCTTCACATCAATCGCGAACTTGAAGTTTTGGAATTATCCAAAAAGATTCAGGCCGAAGCCGCCAACGAGCTGGGCAAGATGCAGCGTGAGTATATCCTGAGAGAACAGATAAAGGCTATCCAGCGTGAGCTGGGCGACAGCCAATCCCGTCCCGAGATAATGGAGATTAAAAAGAAGATAGGCGAAGCGGGCATGACCGTTCAGGCGCGGGAGGCGGCCGACAAGGAATTGGAACGGCTGGCCGAAATGAATCCTTCATCGGCCGAATATACCGTCAGCCGTACCTATCTCGACTGGCTTACCGATGTCCCCTGGCAGAAGTCAACCGACGATATGCTTGATGTCAGAAAGGCACGCAAAATTCTTGACGAGGATCATTTTGATCTGGATAAAGTCAAAGAGAGAATTATTGAATTTCTGGCGGTGCGGCGATTGAATCCGGATATCAAGGGGCCGATTCTGTGTTTTGTCGGTCCTCCCGGCGTAGGAAAAACATCACTGGGACGGTCGATTGCCCGTGCCATGGGGCGTGAGTTCTATCGATTATCTTTGGGCGGAATGCGTGATGAAGCCGAGATTCGCGGTCATCGGCGAACATATATTGGCGCCATGCCGGGGCGAGTAATTCAGGGATTGAAACGAGTTAAGTCGAATAATCCTGTTTTTATGCTCGACGAAATTGATAAGCTGGGCAGCGATTTCCGGGGCGACCCGGCCTCGGCTCTGTTGGAAGTTTTGGATCCGGAACAAAATTTCAGTTTTTCGGATCATTACCTTGAAGTCGATTTTGATTTGTCGCATGTCATGTTTATCACAACCGCCAATATGCTCGATCCAATCCCGGGTGTTTTGCGCGACCGAATGGAAATCATCCGCATTCCCGGTTATACTGATTTGGAAAAGAATGAAATTTTCAAACGGCACTTGCTGCCCAAACAGCTTGAAAATCACGGCTTGAACTCGACCCATATCTCATTTCACAAAGATGTGATTATTACGATGATCAATGAATACACTCGCGAAGCCGGACTGCGAAATCTCGAACGCGAACTGGCCAACGTCTGCCGAAAAGTAGCCGCCAAAGTCGCGGGAGGAAGCCGCAAAAAGCAAGTTATTACCGGCAAAGAACTAATTAAGTATCTTGGCCCGCCCAAATTCACATCCGATACCAGATTCAGCAAAGACCATATCGGCGAAGTCGCCGGCCTGGCGTGGACGCCGTTTGGAGGCGAAGTGCTCAAAGTCGAGGCGACAGCCATGCCGGGCAAAAAGAACCTGATTCTGACGGGACAATTGGGCGAGATCATGAAAGAATCGGTTCAGGCGGCATTATCGTTCGTGCGCTCTTTAACCAACATCATGAATATCCCCGAAGATTATTTTGATACTCATGAGATTCATGTTCACGTGCCATCCGGCGCTACTCCCAAAGACGGCCCATCGGCAGGGATTGCGATGGCTACCGCACTGGCATCACTGGCAACCGGACGGCGCGTAAAGGACAAAATGGCAATGACCGGTGAGATTACTTTGCGGGGACAGGTTTTGCCTATCGGCGGATTGAAAGAAAAACTCCTGGCGGCCTACCGCTACGGCATCAAAACGGTTATATTGCCGCGTGACAATAAAAAAGATGTGGTGGAAATACCTCCGGAATTGAAAAAGGGATTGAAATTTAAATACATGGATGATGCTCACGACGTATTAAAATTCGCGTTGGAGCCCAAGAAAAAAACAGCATGAAGCTGGTCAATGCCGAAGAAATGCGCGCGGTTGATGATCGCGCCATAAACGAACGAAAAATTCCCTCGCTGGAGTTGATGGAAAACGCCGGACGAGGGATTTTTCTTTATATCGAAGAAAATATTCTGACGCAATTTGACGAACCGAAAATTTGCGTTATCTGCGGACAGGGAAATAACGGCGGCGACGGATTTGTCGTCGGGAGATATTTGATTGATGAAAACATGCCGTGTGATTTTGTCCTGACCGGAACTGATGATAAACTTTCGAATGATTGTCGAGTGAATTATAATAAGATTATTGAGGCTGGCAAGTCGGTAATACAATTGAAAAAAATATCCGACCTGTGCGATTTGTCTGAATATAACATTATCATCGACGCTATCTTCGGAACCGGATTTTCAGGCGCTCCGCGCGGGATTGCCGCCGAAGTGATTGACAAAATTAACGAGGCTGAGAAATTTGTTGTCGCTGTCGACGCTCCTTCCGGCCTTGATGTTTCAACCGGAATGGTCGAATCCGAAGGCGTGTTGGCTGATGTGACAACAACGCTGGCTTTGCCTAAACCGGGATTGTTTGTCTCGCCGGGCCGGGAATTCGCCGGAGCGGTGGCAGTGATTCCAATTGGCATTCCTGATGAAGTTGTTGAATCGTTCAATTATAAAACCAATCTGATTTCCGGCGAGATGGTTTCAAAGATATTGCCGACGCCCAAACCGGATGGCCACAAAGGTGATTTTGGAAAAGTTCTTATCATTGCCGGATCGCCGGGTCTGACTGGCGCGGCAGTTCTGGCCGGAAACGCCGCCGCTCGTTCGGGAGCAGGATTGGTTACAGTCGGCGTACCGTCAGGATTGAATCAAATTATCGAATCGAAACTGACCGAAGTCATGAGCCATCCTCTGCCGGATATAAAAAAGAAACAGGTGCTTGCCCTTCGCGCTCGTGGTGAGATTAAAAAGCTGTTAACGGACAAAGATGCCACAGCCATCGGACCGGGCCTTGGACGTCATCATGAAACCGGTGAGTTGGTTCGCAGGCTCATTGGCGATTTGGAAATTCCGGCGGTTATCGATGCCGATGGTTTGTTTGCTTTGTCCGGAGATGAGTCGCCTCTGTTATCACCTCATGGTCCGCTGGTTTTAACACCGCACCCGATTGAGTTTGCTCGTCTGACCGGTGAAACACCCGATGATAACCCGATTAATAATTTTGAATTGATAACTAAGTATGCCAAGAAATTTGATTCGGTGATTGTACTCAAGGACTCCCCGACATTGGTCGCATCACCCGAAGGCCAGATATTTATGAACCCGACCGGAAACTATGGCATGGCTACCGGAGGGTCGGGAGATGTATTGACCGGCATCATCGTCGCACTTCTTGGCCAGCAACTATCGCCACTCGAAGCGGCTTTGTGCGGTGTATTCATTCATGGTTTATCCGGAGATATCGCAATCGGCGACATCAATCCCCGCAGTTTAATTGCCGGCGACCTAATCGACTACCTCACCTCGGCGTTCAATGCGGTGGAGGTGTGAATACCAGCACTTGACTATTTCAAACCATCTTAGTATTATTGTTTCTAATCGATATCAATATTTAATTCGCAAAAGGATAGTTAAATGGGAAATACTGAACATCCTCCGTCAATAAAGGAAACAGCATTTGAGTGCCCACATTGTGGAGCATTTGCAGCCCAGCATTGGTACGAATTATTCCGCAGACAATTTAAAAAGGAAACCCCACTTCCAGACATACCAAATGATGAATTTAAAAAAAGAATTTTAAATATTCCAAATTTACCTGAACAATTTCGCGAATCCAAACTTGAATGGTGTGATAAAATGTCGTTAGGGCTGGTATTTGTTAAGATACTCTCAGAAAGCCAATACCTAAAGGTGGAGGTAAATAATTTATATCTTAGCCAATGCTATAACTGTGATAAGATATCAGTTTGGGTTCACGATAGACTTGTCTTTCCCTATAAGAAATTTGGAATTGCACCAAATCAAGATTTGCCTGATGATATAAAGCGAGATTTTGAAGAAGCAAGGGATATAGTAAATTTATCCCCTCGCGGTGCTGCAGCACTTCTCAGGTTATGTGTACAAAAAATCTGTATATTTCTTGATGAAAAGGGTAAGAATTTAGATGAGGATATAGCAAATTTAGTAAAAAAGGGACTTGATCCCGTAATCCAGGAATCTCTAGATGTAGTTAGAGTAGTTGGCAACCAGGCTGTACATCCAGGAGAGTTAGATTTAAAAGACGATAGTAAAACGGCAATTCAGTTATTTAAATTAATAAACATGATAGCAGATCAAAGGATTACCAATCCCCAAAATGCAAAGAAACTGTATAATTCTTTACCTGAGGGCAAAAGAAAGGCAATTGAAGAACGCAATAAAAAGGCAAAGAAGGATAAATTATAATTCAGCATCATACCATGGTCCCACACCCACCTCGAATAAAAAACCGATTGCCCGATTATGATTATTCGCAGGATGGATTTTATTTCGTTACAATTTGTACCAAAAATCATATCAAATGTTTTGGCAAAATCACAAACGGGGAAATGCGGCTGAACGAATTTGGGGAAATCGCCAAACAACGGTGGTTGTGGATGGCACAACATTTTGATTTTGTGCAATTGGATGAATTCTGCATCATGCCGAATCACCTGCATGGAATCATCATCATAAATCGCGATAACAGCGTAGCGACAACTCTAGAGGTGTCGCTACAAAGACAACCTCAAACAGATAAACAAAGGCGGAATAATTTATTGTCCAAAACTATCGCGGCTTTTAAAACAACGGCATCAAAATATATTCACAAAGCAGGATTTGACAAATTCAAATGGCAACGGTCGTTTTATGATCATGTTATTCGAAACGAAAAATCACTTTTAGAAATCCGCGAATATATCCGAAATAACCCACTAAAATGGGATTTGGATAAATATCATTCGGGGTAGAATCCTGCCAGAGTGCCAGAATTTCCGCATGATTATTTTTAAATAAATTCCCTTAAACAAAAAAATCTCCATTACCGTCATATAATTAGCAGACAGCAGGTTATGACAGGGCGGGGGCGGAAATCAGCTAAAAATCATATAATTGGGGAAGAAACGCCCGTTTGGGCTGTAACCCTCCTGAAAGCAAACTCGACGTTTTATATTGAATTATTCAGGGCGTCGCCATAAACTAAACTGTATAAGGTTATGGAGGGACAAATGAAACGGATTATTGAAAAATTGGGGCTGGCGATTATCATTTTGGCGTTGTCAATACCGGCAGTCGCCGATGATATAGCCGTAACGGTTTATAATTCCGATCTGGGAGTCGTTCGTGAGACGCGGACTCTTGATTTCATGCAGGGATTAGGCAAGATCAAATTTGCCGACGTAGCTTCGCGAATCGACGCCACTTCGGTCACTTTTAACATCGTTGATACGACCAAGGAAGTTGATATTCTTGAGCAGAATTATGATTTTGACCTGGTCAATCCGGACAAAATCTATGACAAATATATCGATAACAATATAGAGATCGTTACCGAAAAAGGCGAAGTGTTTACCGGCAGGCTTTTATCTTACAGCGGTGGATATCTTGTGGTCGAGCAAACTGACGGGAGGATAAAGACAATTTCCAAGAGCTGGGTGCGTGATGTGACTTTTCCTGATTTGCCGGAAGGATTGATTACGAGACCAACCCTGTTTTGGGATTATCAGTCAAATTTTACCGGTACGGCTGAGGCGATAGTCGGCTATCAGACATCGGGAATGATCTGGCATGCTGAGTACGTCGGAGTTTTGGATAAAGAAGACTCGCTTCTGGATTTGACAGGTTGGGTTTCGATCGACAACCGCAGCGGGAAAACTTATCAGGATGCGACTCTGAAGGTTGTTGCCGGTGAAATCCATCGTGCTCAACCCAAATACGATCGGGGTCTGGGATATGCCGAATTGGCAACGATGGCGCCTAAGAAGGCCGTTGGATTTGAGGAAAAAGCGTTTTTTGAATATCACCTGTACACTCTCCCCCGCAAAGCAACGATTAAAAACAATCAAATAAAACAGATTTCAATGTTTGAACCTGCACGCGCGATTATCAAAAAAGAGTTGCGGTATAATTCGACTCAGGGAATAGGCGACGTTAATGTCTTTATCAAAATAAATAATTCCCAGGAAGTCGGGCTGGGGATGCCTTTGCCCGCCGGAAGGGTCAGGATTTTTAAGGCCGACACCGATAAATCGCTGATTATGCTTGGAGAAGATAGCATTGACCATACGCCGCGCAACGAAGATGTAAAGCTCAGGATCGGCAAGGCGTTTGATGTTATCGGTGAGACGACCGAAGTTTCCCGCCGCAGGATTTCGGACAAAGTTACCGAATTTGATTACCGGATTGAGGTGCGCAATCAAAAGGATGAACCTGTAACAGTTATTGTCGAGCGCGGTTTTGGCGGGTTTTGGGAAATTCTCAATGCCAGCCTCGATTATGATAAAAAATCAGCGTCAAGGATTGAATGGACTCTGGATATTGGACCTGAGAGTAAAGGGGTTGTCGATTTTACTTTGCGCCTTACCAGGGAATAAATAGATAGGCTAACGAAGCAGTTGACAATCGAATGGCCATTTAATAAATTGAACCGATTTTTTGACAAACATATCGGGAGGATAAGGTGAGGAAAATTAAAATCGCTATAGTAGCCGCACTAATCGTCGTTTTCGCCTGCCCTTTGGTACAGGCGCAGGAAAACAAAGAACTGTGGTCCGCATCGACTTATATTCAGTCGGCCAAGATTCATTATAAGCATGTTTATGTACCGTCAAAAGAACGAAAAGAATTGTATCATTGTATTGATCTGCTAAAAGAAGGGGCGGGGAAATTCGGCCATATGCCTGAATTTTACTATATGATTGGGACCTTCTATGCCGAGATTTATGCCATTGATACTGTGGTCGCATATTTTGATTCTGTCGCCATTTATTGCGCCGATGAGACTATCGATGAAAAGTATCGCAGAAACTGCTACAAGAAAGAAGATTATATCAAAAAAATGGAAAAACAGCGGTTGGCTTTCTGGGAGAAATCCTACAATAGCGCCATCGGATACATCGACGAATTTGACCAGGTAACCGATATGAAAACGAATTCACCGGAAGATTCCATATCAATATATGATAGTCTGGCGACCAAGGCCTTTGATCTCGCGATGAGCGATTTTAATATGGCGTTAATGGCTCGGCCGGGCGATACGACAACGTTAATGGGCACGGCGGCATTATATCAGCGTCAAAATATGCATAAAGAAGCAATCGATTTATACAATCAAATAAAGGAAATTAAGGGCGAGAATTGTGACATCACAAGCCGCATTGCTTATGCCTATATTAGCATGGAAGATTGGCAAAATTCCATCGTATGGTTTGAAAAGCTTGTGAATTGTATTCCAGATGATATAAATTCTCTGATTAATTTGTCTGTCTCATATTATCAACTGAAGGATTATGACAAATGGTACGAAACCACCGAAAAAGTTATATCTTTCGATCCGGAAAATCCTCAATTCCTCTTTAATGCCGCACAATATTGGTGGTACAATAAAAGAAACGATTATACTGAACAACTATCGGAAATTGACAAAAATGCGACCGATGCCGCTGCTCAAGAAGAAGAGCTTGAGGCAAAAATAAATGAATGCGCTGTAAAAACCACAGAATATCTTGAAAAAATGTTAAAGGTACATCCAAATGATTGTGATGCTTCAAGAATTTTGGGGTTTGCCTATATATTACTTTCAGACTATCCAAAAGTTATTGAATCGTTCTCCAACTATATTGACAATTGCGATTTGGATGAAGATCTTTTGGATATACTGGGACAGGCTTATTATCGCGAAGGTGATCTGGAAAACGCGATTAAGACCTATGAAAAACTCGTTGAAACCAACCCCGGCAGCGAAGTCGGCTGGGAATCATTGGGTACACTTTATGATGCTAATAAAATGCCGGAAAAGGCAAAAGAAGCAACCGCAAAGGCTGAGGAACTCAAAAAACTGTAATGATGCAATAAACTTTTGAATTTCAGGGCAGTCTTTTTTTAGGCTGCCCTTTTTTGATTATGTCCGATAAATTAGTCAATCTGGCCATCGTTGGCCCACATCATAACCTGTTCACATATAAAATTCGTGACGCTGATACAAAAAATCTCAAACCCGGATGCCGCTTTCTGGTTCCTTTTGGAAAAACGAGGGCGGTTGGATTTTTTGTGGAATTTCAAACCAAACCCGTTGATTATCGTCTGCGTTTTATAAAAGAGCGAATAGATGCGTATTCTCCATTTCCCAAATATCTCTTCGATTTTTGCCGCTGGATTTCGGAATATTATTTCGCTCCCCCGGGAGAGACTCTGGCGGCGGCATTGCCGGGAACGGGAAGCAAAAAAACCAAACTTGATTTTATTCCCGGCAACATTGAATACCTGAAAACAATTTCCGCTGAAAATACCAATGAATACGGACTGGCTCGATACCTGCTTCGATACGGACACATCAAAGAAGAGAAAATAGCTGGCGATAAGGAAATTTCATTAATCGTTGAGCAATGGCTCGAAAGAAATATTTTAACAACTCGTTATCGCACCAGGCAAGCTCGAGCGAAACTTCTGGGATATCGGTTGGATAAGAAAAATATTATCGCGCCTTTGGAAAATCCAAAGCAATTGCAAAAAATTAATTCTGATATTATCTACTCACGGACTCAGCTTCTGGAAGAGATGGGGTTTTCGGATTATCGCGTCAAAAAACTGGTCGATGATAAATTCCTTAGAAAAATATATGATGAAGGCGGTGTAACACAATTAACTTCATGCCCGATTCGCCATGATTTGCCGGGATTATCGCTTTTACCGGAACAAAAAAAGGCTCTCGATGAAATCGTCCCAGCCATTGCGGAGAAGGCATTCCGGCCATTTATGCTATTCGGCGTAACCGGCTCGGGCAAAACAATGGTGTATTGTCATGCCGCCAAAAATGCGGTCGAGTCCGGAGGTTCGGTTTTGGTGCTGGTTCCGGAAATCGCTCTTTCGGGTTTGCTCCTCTCTTCGTTCGCCGCCTTTTTCGGCGATCGAGTCGCGGTTATACATTCGGGAATGACTTTGAATCAACGACAGGCAATCAGACAAAAGATTCATTCGGGTGAGATCAAGGTTGTAATCGGGCCGCGTTCGGCTATTTTTGCGCCGCTTTACGATCCTCGACTTATAATCATCGACGAAGAACATGACCCGTCTTACAAGCAGGATGATCCCGCTCCCCGCTATCATGGCCGTGATGCGGCGGTGATGCTGGCGCGCATGGTCGGCTGTCCGATAATTCTCGGTTCGGCTTCACCGTCAGTTGAATCTTATTATAATGCCATAACAGACAGATATAAACTGCTGACTCTTAGCCAGCGCCCCAAATCCGGTTACCGGATGCCAAAAATTGTAATGCTGGATATGAAGACCGAAAAAATATCGGGCGAGTTTTCATTTTTATCTTATCGACTGAAGCGGGAAACTGAAAAACAGTTTGAAGCCGGCGGGCAGATAATTTATTATCTCAATCGGCGGGGGTTTTCGCCGCAGATTAAATGCCGGGAATGCGGTCATGTGCCGGTATGTGAGAATTGCGGCATCACCTTAACTTATCATCGGGCGGATAATTCGTTGAAATGTCATTTTTGCGATTACGTTGAGCCTTCAGATAAGAATTGCGCTCGTTGCAACGGGCATGAATTTATTCATATCGGAACGGGAACACAGCGGGTCGAGGAAAATCTGGCGGTGCTGTTTTCGAATATCAGAACCGAACGAATCGATTCCGACCGGGCCGCTTCAAAATCAGGGCAGCTGATTCTTGGCGATTTCGGCGAAGAGAAATTTGATTTACTTCTGGGGACGCAGATGATCACCAAGGGTCTTGATTTCCCGGGAGTGACGCTGGTGGGTGTGCTTTCGGCCGACATTGGGCTGGATATGCCTGATTTTCGAGCGGCAGAAAAAACTTACGCACGACTTTTGCAGGTGGCTGGGCGGGCCGGGCGAGGCGACCGCGAGGGCCTTGTTATGGTCCAGACATATTATAACGATCATCCTGTTATCAGAACGCTATCTGAAGGAAATTATGTCGAGTTCTTTGAACGAATCGTAAAAGAACGGGAAACGCTTTTTTATCCTCCGTTTTCGAGATTGATAAATATTACTTTGCAGTCGCCGGATGAAAAATTGCTTGAGAAAGAATCGCTCGGTTATAGAATTCAACTCGAGGAGCGTCTGGCGAAGTTGAATAATTTTGTTCTTTTGGGACCGGCCAAAGCTCCGCTTTATAAACTTCGGGGCAATTATCGGCGTCGATTTATATTGAAATGCGCCGGAATTAGAAAAGTCGTTTCGCATTTGAGAAACTGGCAGAATGAAAAATCGAATTTTGGCCTGCCCGCCAAAATCCGCATAATCTTAGACATTGACCCGGTCAATATGATGTGAAAATTCGACACGGTTATTCCAACCATATTAGTTAGTCTAAAACTATATAAAATCCCCCCGGAACAAATAAGGTGATTTTGTGTTTAATTTTATAGATTATATTGGTTTATGTATGCTTGACTTGCACCGGGGGATGACCGGAATTGAATAGTAAGGTGGGTTAAAATTGAATAAGAATTTTGAAGATAAATTATCGTCATATCCCAATATCAAATTCATGCTCGACGGGCTGCCAAAAGATATTTGGTGGGTCTTTTTGCCCGGTGATTTGGATAAATTGTTTTTGCTCGAATCGCTCGTCATCGATTTCAAGAAAAGAGAATTGGAACGTGAGCGCGTGATGTCTATTCAGAGAGTGTGTGATTTTCCGCTGCGGCCCAATGAATCACTGGCGGAAGTTCAGGCACGAGCGCGGATTCAGGGCAAGAAAAACGACAAAAAATTTCGCCGCCGTGGGCTTGATAACGACCGGGACTATTTGTAATTTTATTGTCAATTGGCAGCAAATATTTTATTAAAGTTTTGATGGTTAGCGCCTTAATGGAATGTCTAATTAAAGCGATATTCAATGCAAAGTTCAGGTTGCGGCCCGCCCTTAAAAACCGCATTTATCATAAAAGTCGCATCACCAACATCAACGCTATTATCGCAATTAGCGTCGCCTGACTCAATCGGGTCCGGTGCCGGACCCTGTCTTAATGCATAATTAATTAACCATACCGCATCCCCAACATTTACCACTCCGTCATGATTGGCGTCGCCAGGTATAAAAACAGGGACATTGTGAGCTTTGAAAATATCCTCGAATGTTTGATTCCACGGGTATCCGGCCTTTCTCCATTCATCCATGAATTCATAAAAATTCCAGCAATTCTCATGTTCGGGATCATCGGGCCGGGGGTCGGGGTTTTTTAGTATGTCCCAGATATTGTCGAATCCCGTCCAGCCAGTTGATGAGTTATGATCATTATTATGACCGTACAGAATGGGACCTATATAATAATTGTCATCGTCTACCACATCATATAAATCCCAAAGACCGTTAAAAACTGCCGCTTCAACCTGTGAACCATTATAAAGGGGATTTGGCTCTGAAGGGCCTTCAAAACTCTGGTAATAGACAAAAGGCGCATCCGGTAATGGCCGTTCCATATTGCAGGTTGGTGAATATCTACCATAGATGGAATCTTTAAATACATGTGTGCCCCTTATTATACCCGTCAAAAATGTTGCGATTCCTTCATTGAATGCGACATCTGGTTTCCTATTAGTCAATCCGCTACTGTTTGTTTGATAGTCAGGCGGATGTTCCATATGATGTTCACCGAAGGCATATGGGGACATTTGACCATGGCAATATATGATATTATGGGCATATTCATGAAGTATAACAAAATCGTCCCATTCATCCCAATTATCATCAGCGCCATATTTATTATTGATATAAATTATTGGGTCGCCATTAATTGAATATCCCCCGAAAAAACTGTTAACATATTGGGTATTTAATGAATCCCAAAAAACCCATACCGGTAAACGCCAATCCGATGTCATATTAGTGAATATGTCTGATCCGTCTTTAATAACTTCAGCGATATGGTAAGGGGCAGGGAAAATGTCGTTTACGGTATAATCAATTGGAACATCCAAATCTTGAAATTGAGGATTTGTAATTTCAACTCCAAAAAAATATTCAATTACGGTTTCCCCTTCCCCGAGTGAGTGGGACAGGGTTGTAATTACATGAGCGGCGGAATTACAAGACCGAGTAAGGACCTTTATCCATTCCTTATCAGTGGCAAATCCAAAATTACCTTCATCATCTGTCGAAAATGCCTGGTCTATATCCCACTCGCCGTACCAGTCGTCATAGTAAAATACATACCCGTAAGTGTTTCTGGAGGGCACTGTATCATAATTGAGATATACATTATAAAATGTCCCGGTTACCCCATATACATGGAGAAAGTGGATGTTTTTTGGGAGAAAAATAATGAAGAATCGGCTGAGTCTTTTTTCGGCGGATTTAAAATCGACGATTTAATGCTGTCGGTTTTAGGCAATTCGATTATTCCAGGCGGGATTTCAATAGAACGCTTAATGTTGACACTACTCCCGCTTTCGTAATAAATGGTTGTATCGGATTTCACAGAAGGTTCCGGTATTAAGCCTTCATTTAATAACACCGGCTCAATACCATTTGTAGAAAAACAAGGTGGATATACGTTTTCCGCCAAATTTTCAGGATTACAATGTGATGCTACGACTCCATGAATTTCCGTTTGGAAATCTTCTTTTAACATTACGCGAATAGTAAATACATTTTCAATATTCGGTTCCAGTTTTCCTTTCCAGATTTGCTGAGACAAAAATTCTATATTACTATCAGGTATTATGTATGCAATATCAATTTGGGCATCGGTCATTTCCTTAATTAACAATGAGGCCGAATCTCCCTCCAACACTCTCTTATTTAGGATCTCTTGCTGTTCCTGAAGAATTCTGTAACTATGTCCATCAGGAATCAGCGTAAATGTCATAACAATATTAAACTCGGCCCCGTTTTTGTAATCGCCGTCAATGCTGATTCCGCCTTCAATGTGCAATTTGGGGTGGCTTGGGCTCGATGCTGAACAAACGCCTGCCAGCATCATGATTGACAGAATTATCAGAAAAATATTCCTCATATAAAACCTCCCTATTTTTACATACAGTCGTTTATAGATACCGTCTAATTATCTTATACACTTTACTTGCCAGGGATTACTGAATATTTCCCCATATTTTCCTTTTAAGAAGTTATTTAAATATAACTATAATTTAGATAATTGTCATTATGTTTTAAGGAATTTATATACACTTTTAGTAACGGCGTCAAATATCCGCACCAATCGCTTGACTCGATTGGTTTTTCATAGTACAATCAGAAATTACTCAATCAAAAATCAGGGAGCGTAAATGGGCACCAATGTAAATAAAATGCGCTGGGATTTGGAATCGATTTTCCCGGGCGGGTCAGAGTCAAAAGAATATGCCGAGTTTCGCAAAAAAATGGCCGGGATGCTCAAAGAAATTGAACAGGAATTTGAAACTTTGCCGAAAACGCTGGACAATTCTAATCTGGGCGATTGGGCAGAATTTTTGAATAAAATATCCGATACCGCCGAACATCTTCATCAGGCGTATGGTTTTGCCGGACTTCTGATGGCGCAGGATGTCAAGGACGAGAAGGCCGTCATAATCGATGGCGAGAACATGGAGAATTTTTCCAAACTGGAAAAATTATTTGCTGATATCGAGGATTTTTCAAGGAACGCCACGGATGAATTTTGGGGAAAGCTTGTTAATCAGCCACCACTGGTTAAAACACAATTTTTCTGGAATGAACTGCGCGATAAAGCCCGGATGAAAATGGAGCCCAAACTGGAAAAGCTGGCGATTGAGCTTGCCGTCAACGGGTATCATGCCTGGAATCGGTTATATGCCAGGATAGCCGGTGATTTGAAAACCGAGTTTACTGAAGATGGCGAGACGAAAACGCTTTCAATGGGGCAGTTAGCGACTAAATTCGCGTCCCCTGATAGGGCGATTCGAAAGCAGGCGTTTGAGAAACTGGAAGAATCATGGAAGACGGTCGATTCGATGTCGGCCATGACGCTCAATTTTCAAGCCGGTTATCGTCTGAGCCTTTACAAAAATCGCGGATGGGAATCGGCGCTGGTCGAGCCGCTAATGAACGGTCGATTAAAGCGCGAAACTCTGGACGCCATGTGGGACGCGGTATCGGGAGGCATTGGTAAAATTTCTGAATATATTGACACCAAGAAAAAGCTATTGGGGATTAAGAATTTCAGATGGTACGACCAAACCGCACCTATCGGCGAAACGGAAAAGAAAATTGAATACGATGAGGCATGTGATTTTGTCGTGGAGCATTTGACTTCGTTTTCGACCGAGATGGGAAAATTCGCTCGGCGGGTTATCGATGAACGATGGATTGAGGCTGAAGATCGATCGGGTAAGGCGGCCGGAGGTTTCTGCTCGGGAGTACCGCTCAAGAGACAATCTCGGATTTTTATGACTTTTTCTGGCAATTACGAGGAGATAATGACTCTGGCTCACGAAATCGGCCACGCTTATCACGGTTTTGTATTATACGAACAGCCATATTTCGCGCGAAATTACCCATATAATCTCGCCGAAACGGCCTCGACTTTCAATGAACTGCTGGTGACCGACGCCGCTCTGAGTAATGCGGAAATCGAAAGGGAACGGCTGGTCATGCTCGACCATAAAATTCAGGAAGGCTTGATCCTGTTTTGTAATTTGCACGCGCGCTATATCTTCGACTGTAGTTTTTATAAAGAGCGGGAAAAAGGAACTGTTGCCAAGGGACGGTTAAATGAGTTGATGGTCGAAGCTCAGAAGCAGGCCTATGGGGGCATTCTTGCTGATGATGGTTATCATCCGTTGTTCTGGGCGTCGAAGCTTCATTTCTTTGAGACGGAAGTTCCATTTTATAATTTCCCATACACATATGGTTATTTATTCTCAGGTGGCATATATGATCTGGCCAAAAAAGAGGGCGCCGGATTCGTTCAAAAATACCGATCACTGCTGGCTGATACCGGATCAATGACATCCGAGGATATCGCTCAAAAACATCTCGGGGTTGATTTGACCAAAGTTGATTTTTGGAAAGAAGCGGTCAATCGGGTTTTGGCTGACGTGGGACCATATATCGAGCTGGCAAGTAAAGGATAAGATGTTATAGAGATTCAGGCCTGACGGGAATCAATACGATACAAAAACGTCTTGACGATTGTAATAAGTAGCGATATATTGGCAAACCAAATATAAGATTTATTGATAGGATCAAGATTGCATCATAGCCGGAGACAATATTACGAAGAGACCTCCACTCATTTAGGCGTTTATTGCCGCAAAGTCGGCCTGACCCCGAATATTCTGACTGCCTTGTCATTTCTGTGCGCGATCGCGTCCGGATATTTTTTCTGGAAGAGTGAGATATGGTATGGTGTTATTTTTGTACTTTTAACTTCGCTTATGGATATGCTTGACGGCGCCACCGCCCGGGCGGGAAATATGGGGACGACTTTTGGAGGAATTCTTGATCATGTTTCTGATCGCTATGGCGAGTTTTTTATTCTCCTGGGCATTGCCATATCGGGGATGGCTAATCCGGGATGGGCGATTTTTGCCTTATTTGGAATGCTTATCGCGTCATATACCAGGGCCGCGGCCGAATCAATCGGGAATTTGCCAAGCGTTGCAGTGGGAATGATGGGACGGCTGGAAAAATTTATATTAATTATGGCCGGGGCGCTTCTTGAAAAATATTTCCCGGGCTATCATATTTTAGCCATCTTTTTGATTATAATCGGAGTCACTTCCGTAATTACATCCGTTCAACGACTTCTATTTGCCAAAAAGGAATTGGAAAGACGATCCGCATAAAATGATTTTGGCTGTTGGCAATCCGGTTTACGATTACATCGAAACCAAAAAAATCAAAACGGAAGGCCGCATACTTTCGGGATGTTCGACTAATGCCGCCCTGGCATTATCAAAACTGGGACAAAAAGTGACCTTAATCGGTTCCGTTGGCGATGACTTTTCCGATAGTTTTAAATCTGAAATTGAGAAACATGGAATAACCGCCTCGGTACACCCCTCATGTGAAACGGGCGGATTTTCGCTGATTTACTATGATGATTTCGGAAATCGGCATCTTGATCTGCTGGGTCGGGCCGACCCCATTAAAACAGTGCATGATAAATTTCTGGCAAATGCCGATGCCGTACTTATAGGACCAATATTGAAGGAAGTATCTTTCGAATTGATTCGCGATATTCGCCATCGTTATTCAGGTTTGCTTTTTTGCGATCCTCAGGGACTGCTGCGAGGCGCGGGTGAGAATGATCGCATATATCATGAAAAACCGGATGGCATCGAAAAAATTCTGGGTTTATTCGATATCGTCAAGCCAAATGAGCTGGAAGGAAAAGTACTAACCGGCCTTGATTGCCGCAAAGAACCATTTGAAGTTGCCCGTATAATTAAAGATTGGGGAGCGAAAATAGTTATAGTCACATTGGCAGAATTAGGCTCAGTTATTTACGATGGCAATGAATTTATTGAAATCCCTCCCTATCCGGTTGATTTATTGGATTCCACCGGAGCGGGCGACACTTATATGGCCGGATTTACTTATTCGTATTTAAAAGGGGAATCATTGGGGGAATGCGGCGCTTTCGCTTCCTGCGTAAGTTCAATAATGATCGAGCAGGTCGGGCCGGATTTCATGCTAAATGAATCGGAAGTTCGCCGGAGACAGAATACGTTATTGAAAAACAAGGATTTTAAGATACGATTGACGCAATAAGAAATATTTGCCCGACTCCTGCGCCTGGGGTCGGTTACTTAATTATAACCTTTAAGATAAGGAGCATCTTTCAATGAAAATTATGATACAAATTGACGGCGCTTATTTGGAGAGAATGCTGTCAGAAGAGCATAGTTCACCAGCTATTGATTATTCAAAACTGGCTACAAAACTGGTTAATACTGTGATTACCGATTCCGAAGCGGATCTCTATTTATTACGGACTTATTATTACCATGCTTTGCCGTGGATAGGCAAATCACCTCAGGATCAGGAAGCTGAAATGCATAAGAAGAAGATGGGGTTTTTTACGCGGCTGGAACACCTTCCCCGCTTTGACGTCTATCTTGGGAGAACTCAGCGAATATTGAACGATGATGGAACATATACGTTTCAACAAAAAGGAATTGATGTTTTAATGGCCACTCATATGATGGAAATGGCCGCTCGCGGAATCATCTCTCATTTAATTCTCCTCGCTCCAGACGGCGATTATGTTCCTGCCATTCGGGCCGTTAAAACAATGGGAGTGGTAACACATCTGGCTCACGGCCAGAGACCGCAGGCTTCATCTGAACTTATAAAAACTGTCGATGAGCGAATTGAATTGACTACCGATTTTTTAGTCGATTGTATGCGCAACGTTTATTGACGGAGGAGGTAATAAAGCAATGAAAACACTATCTTTAATCGGTGGAGCCGCAATATTGCTGCTTCTTTTAACAACGGGGTGTTCTATGAATCAGACAGCAAAAGACGGCGATACGGTAAAAGTTCATTATGTTGGAACTCTTGACGATGGCAGCGAATTCGATTCCTCTCGCGGGCGCGAACCTCTTGAGTTTACTATCGGAAGACCGGGAATTATTGAGGGGTTTTCAAATGGTGTTTTGGGAATGGCCGTTGGCGAAACGAAGAAAGTATCATTATCTCCGGAAGAAGCTTATGGGCAGCCACGACCGGATATGATTCAGGAAGTTCCGCTATCGTCATTTCCAGAGAGTATTAAGCCCGAAGTAGGCGTGCAACTGTCCATGCAAAACAGCTCCGGCCAGCCTTTTCCGGTTAAGATTACGGCGATGACAGATTCCACGGCAACACTTGATGCCAATCACCCTCTGGCAGGGAAAACTTTGACATTTGAGCTGGAATTGGTTGAAATCGTCGCAGATACAACTGGAGCATAAAATATAATTCAACGGGCGGAGCGTAAAAAAACAATCCGCCTTTTTTATATCCTATCATTGCCATGCGCACTCTTGACGACGGCGCAAAAAGTACCTATACTCAGCAAAATCAGTTTTAATTGCAAAATAATTCTGGAGGATAAAATGGGTATTTACAAAATTCCGACGCCGAAGAATGAGCCGGTTAAATCTTATGCCCCCGGAACACCGGAGCGGGCGGATTTGAAAAAAGCCCTGGCCGATCTGAAAGCTCGCAAACTGGAAGTCCCGATGATTATCGGCGGCAAAGAAATCAAAACCAGCAAAACGGTTAAAATGGTTTGCCCTCATAATCATGGATTTGAGTTGGGCCATTATTATAGGGGCGGAGCCAAGGAGATTCAAATGGCTATCGATTCCGCTCTGTCGGCAAAACAGGATTGGGAGCAGATGCCTCTTGAACAACGCGCCGCGATTTTCCTGAAAGCCGCCGATCTTTTGGCCGGACCTTATCGGGCAATGGTCAATGCCGCCACGATGCTGGCACATAGCAAAAATATTTACCAGGCCGAAATTGATGCCGTTTGTGAACTGGCCGATTTTTTCCGCTTTAACGCCTATTACATGCAGGAAATTTATAAAATGCAGCCCGGGTCGGCCAATACGATCTGGAACTATATTGATTACCGCCCCTTGGAAGGATTCGTCTTTGCCGTAACCCCGTTT
This sequence comes from Candidatus Zixiibacteriota bacterium, assembly GCA_043819555.1. Taxonomy (GTDB): domain Bacteria; phylum Zixibacteria; class MSB-5A5; order GN15; family JAAZOE01; genus JAZGGI01. The sequence continues at coordinate 54,528 of JBDREQ010000009.1, forward strand.
AATTTTGTTTCTATTGCCGGCAATTTGCCCACGGCGCCAGCCATTATGGGCAACGTCTGCCTCTGGAAACCGGCGTCGAGCGTTGTTTATACCGCTCACTTTATCATGAAAATACTGAAAGAAGCCGGGCTGCCCGATGGCGTCATTAATTTGATAACTGCCCGCGGCGCGGATGTCGGTGAAATAATGTTGAAGAATGAACATCTCGCCGGAATTCACTTTACCGGCTCGACTGCGGTCTTTCAAAGCATGTGGAAAACGGTTGGTGAGAATATCGATTCCTACAGGAGTTATCCGAGAATAGTCGGCGAAACGGGCGGGAAGGATTTTGTTTTTGTCCATAATTCATCTTCACCGATAGAGGTTGCGACGGCGCTTTTGCGGGGAGCTTTTGAATATCAAGGACAAAAATGCTCGGCGGCATCCCGTTCGTATATACCCGCCTCATTATGGGATGATATCAAGAATTTGCTCCTCAAACAGGTTGGCGAATTGAAAATGGGCGATCCGGAAGATTTTACAAACTTTGTTAACGCCGTCATTGACAAGAGCGCGTTTGATGATATCACCTCTTTTATCGATTATGCCAAAGACTCAAAAGACTGCGAAATTATCATAGGTGGCAAGTATGACGATTCTAAGGGGTATTTTATTGAGCCGACAATTGTCGTCACAACTGACCCTCATTTCAAATTAATGGAAGAAGAAATATTTGGTCCGGTTTTGACCATTTTCGTTTATCAGGATAATGATTTTGAAAAGACGCTTCATCTATGCAATACAACGTCACCATACGCATTAACCGGAGCAATCTTCGCGCGTGATCGTTCCGCTGTGGTCACGGCTAACAGGGTTTTGCGACATGCCGCCGGTAACTATTATATCAATGACAAACCGACCGGAGCAGTCGTGGGTCAGCAGCCGTTTGGCGGCGCGCGGGCTTCAGGTACTAATGATAAGGCAGGCTCGATTCTAAATATGATTCGATGGACTTCGCCGCGGACAATTAAGGAAGCGCTTGTTCCTCCGACTGATTATCGATATCCCTTTATGGAAGCTGATTGAAAATACTTATTTTGGCCAAAACCCGGATTTAGAAATTTATCCGGGTTTATTGGGCTTTGGCCTCATCGAAATATGGATAAAATCACCCCTTACAATAATCAAACACTCTATGAAAAAAATGATTTAAGTTGCATTTTTTTATTGCGCATTGTTTAAAAAAAAACGCTTATTCAAGTATGGAGGACACGGTTTCACGAGTTGTACGATTATGGAGCGAATGAAAATTGATATAAAACCTAACCAATAAAGGAATGTTAAAAGGAGTGTTCACATGCCAGTTAAAAAATCAACAAAGAAGCCGGCGGCCAAAAAGCCCGCCAAGAAAACCGTCAAGAAAACTGCACCAAAGAAGAAAACCGCTAAGAAACCTGCCGCCAAGAAAACAGTAGCCAAGAAGAAACCGGCGGCAAAAAAGAAAGCCGCACCTAAGAAAAAAGCGGCTCCAAAGAAAAAAGCCACCAAGCGTAAACCAAACGCGGCTTTTATGAAACCAGTGACGCCGTCGGCCGCGTTGGCTGAGGTTGTGGGGAGCAAAGCAATTCCTCGCACCGAAGTCACCAAGAAACTTTGGGCTTATATCAAAAAGAATAATCTTCAGGATCCGAAAAACAAACGGGATATCATTGCCGATGCCAAGCTGAAAGGTGTCTTTGGAGGTAAAAGCAAAGTCAATATGTTTGAGATGACCAAACTGGTCAGTAAGCATCTCAAATAAAGAATATTCTCTCTAATTGACAACCGGGACATAGTAGCGGACGGCTGATATGGAATGTCAGCCGTCCGTTTTTTTTAGTTGTATTTACCTGTATGGTTTATGTTCGCGGGAATAATATTCTTTGGTCATCCTGGCCGTTACACCGGAGAGTGCGATCAGGGCAATTAAATTGGGAATCGCCATAACACCCAGGGCAACATCACCGAAAGTCCAGATTTCTTCGAGACCGCTAACGGCCCCTACGAAGATCATTATGCAATAAAGGTAGCGATATGGCATGACCACTTTATCGCCCAAAAGATACTGTATTGAACGGTCGCCATAATATGACCAGGAGATCATAGTAGATGAAGCAAACAGCAAAACCGCGGCGGTTACTACATAGCCTCCATATCCCCCCATAAATGTCAATCCTTGTTCGAAGGCATAAGCGGTCATGGGCGACCCGTTAAGCGCTTCGCCGTTCACTACCATTGTCCAGGCATCGGTTACCAATATGCACAGGCCGGTGAGAGTGCAAATCGTAAGAGTATCGATATAAGGTCCCATCATGGCGACCGTACCTTCGCGAACCGGTTCATCGGTTTTTGCGGCGGCATGCGCGATTGGCGCTGAACCCTGACCGGCTTCGTTGGAAAACAAGCCTCGTTTGATACCCCAAACTAAGGTATACAAAAATGTTGAGCCGGCAAATCCTCCGATTGCGCCGGGCGGAGAAAAGGCGCCTTCAATAATTTGGGTGAAGGCCCCGGGAATTTTATCAAGATGCAATAAAATGATAGCCATTGAGCCGACAATATAAATCACTGTCATAGTCGGAGCGAGGACTGACGCAACGCGACCGATTCGCTTAATCCCGCCGATAATCACAGCGCCTACCAGTACGGCGATGACTATACCAGTCAGCCACACCGGAATTCCAAAATCAGATTTAAATTGATCGGCCAACGTAAAAGCCTGGATCCCGTTTCCCGTTCCCAGCGCACAGACCGATGCGGCTCCGGCAAAAATAATTGCCAGCCATTTCCAGCCAAGCGCCTGTTCGATATAATACATCGGTCCCCCGGATGCCGAGCCGTCAGGATTAATTTTGCGGTATTTCATCGACAATGTGCATTCAGCGTATTTTAGCGACGTTCCGAGAATTCCGGTCAACCACATCCAGAATAACGCGCCCGGTCCGCCATAGTGGATGGCGGTTGCGACACCGGCAATATTTCCAATTCCAATGGTGGCCGATAAGGCCGCCGAGAGAGCCTGGAAATGAGATATATCTCCGGCGTGTTTGGGATCGTCGTATTTTCCCCGGGTGATATCGATGGCGTGTTTAATCTGGCGCAGCTGAATCCAGCCCATTCTAAATGAAATGAAAAATCCGGTGCCGAGGAGCAGGGCAATCATGGCCGGGAAGAATTTTGGGAAATCCCAGACATAAGAATAAAGGTCATTGAAAAATTCCCATAAAAAATTCATGCGCCCTCCAGAAATATAAATATGCGATTATTTTTTTGCGGTTTTGTGTGGTTTGGAGATTTTAGCATTTCTCAAAGTACAAAATTGCCTACCGTCTGGGCAAGTGAAAATTGAATCGATTTTGGAGGAGAATTTTCTTTTGTGGTTGGCAAGCGTTCTCGTTCGACAATAAAAATATTGTCATTGCGAGGAGCGAAGCGACGCGGCAATCTCTGGCTTGTTGTGCCGCGCAGGTGTCCACACCTGCGCGAGAAAATGGGTTTGTTTTTGCATATAAACATTTTTGGCACTATCAACTCGGTGGTGATTACGAAAGGCCGGGGGAGGGCGCATTGTAAATATGTTGATTTTACCATCATTTCAAATCCTCTTTATGGTTATTTCTATAGAAAAGCAGGCAATTCGTAATTAAGGGTGGTTTAGGCTCAAAAATGAGTGGGATTTAATTTAATTGCCATAAAAAGATAATCGAGCTATTATTAACATGACCGGTGGCCCGTCTCAAAAAAATAAGCGAAGCGTTTTTTTGAGGTGGGTTCCCGCTTAAGAGCCTTAACAATTTCCCATCAATGCTACCTCTATTTCCGAATCCATCGTATTATTGAAGGCAAGTAGTAATAATTAAAAGTCGGGAGTAGTAAAAGTGTAAAAAACAAAAAACGACAAAGCAAAGCCATTTTGCTGTATCTGACAGAAACGCATAAAACTAAAAGAAATTCTTGGATTCTAAATGTTGATAACTTTTGAAAAGGATTACAAAATCGAAATTAAGTTTGTAGTAAAATCAGAAATTCATACCCGCGGAGATGCGGAAGGTTTCATCGAAATCGCTGTGATGCAGATAAGCCAGATCAATTATATATTTATCAATGACAGCGCCCAGTCCGGCGGTTAGATTAGATTGGTCGTAGCCTATTCTTCCGAACGCGATATCTTTGTAGCCCAGTTGCAGACCGAATTGAAAATCAGCCGAAATTTCATTTTGCCACAACTCGGCGTTTTGCTTGCGTCCTTCAAATCTGAGGATTGCTTGTCCGGTTAAAAGAGCTGTCATATTTTGACGGGCAAGTCGAATCGACATGCCCGGTTTGACCGCGGGAAAAATCGTTTCGGTATTATCATTGGAATAAGCCAGAAATGTTGAAGTCAAATCGGTGACAACCAGCGCTGTGGTTATGATGGTATCGACCTGATATATAATACCGGCATCGATACCGAGGCCATACGCAGTTTCGACAGCGATATCGCGGTAGATTATTTTGGCGGTTATGCCATACGATATATTATCCCGGTATTTTCCGGCCAGTGATCCGCCCAGCATTATATCGAAATGATTTTCCTCGCGAATAACAACCGGATACTGGCTCTGGGCATCGAATGCTGTAATTTTAATCCCGCCGCCGCCAAGATAGTACAAATAACCGCCATAGCTGTTCAGCCCTTGTGATTTTCCGGAATTGGAGGAAAATCCGATGAAATCATGATTCAATAGCGAACCGAATGTTTCCGAGTGCATAGTAATTATCTGGCGTCCGGAAGTGTAGGCCAGACCGGCCGGATTCCAGTACCCGGATGTCGCGTTGAATGGACCGGCTATCACAGCTCCGCCCATACCAAGAGGCCCGGCGCCGACACCCAATGAAAACGGCTCACCGGCATACTTGGTGGCGTATGCAGGATTTGCCAAAAAAATAATCAACGATATGCTGAGAAAACATCTTATAAATTTCATGGCGCCAATATAGTCCAAAATATCCGAAATGGGCAATAGAAAAAGCGGAGAAACTTACCCAAGCTCCTCCGCCTTAATTTTTCAAGTCAGAAATAAACTTATTTCTTACCCTTGGCCATACCACAGCCCTTGCTATCTTTGCACTTGGCCGGATCGCAACCCTCGTGAGCCGCCTTTTCACCGGTGACTTTTCCGTCGGACAATTTAGCCGGGTAACCAGCTTTGGTAACAACCGCTGATAACATTGAAGGCTCCACTTTTGAATCTTTTTTAAAACATACAGTGGCGGTACCTTTTTCAAGACTAACATCCACTTTGTCAACGCCTTCAACCGCAGTCAGAGTTTTAGTAATCGTACTGACGCAACCGCCGCAAGTCATATTCGATACGGTTAAAATTACTACTTCACAATCTTCGCCCGGAACGCAGGTGGTCTTGGTTCCATCGCTGTTAACTTTGGTCAACGTGGCCTTGGCGGAAGGACATCCCTCGCCGGCAATCGCTAAGCTGCCAAACGCAAAGAGGGCGACCAAAATCATACACACTGAAAATACACGCATTTTCACTCAAGCCTCCTAAAATGGTTTAATATACAGACAATATAAAGCTTTTCTCTTCTGGGTCAAGTCAATATATAACAACACTTGTCTTCAATTGTCTTATTGATACCTTTAACTCCTCAAATTACCTTTTGTTCCTAATTCGTAATCTTTTTTGAATACTTAAGCGTCCATTATTGGGATATTGTTGCTAAATACCTCAAAAAGTTTAAATTGCAAATTAATGAAATTCCGAGAATTATTTGAAAAATATATTTTGTCTTTTTTCAGGCCAATGAATGTCAATGAAGAAATTGCAGGGCTAAATCCTGAGATAAATATCAGCCAATTGCCCGGCCCATTTTCCTATTCTGTTGCATTGGGCAGATATACAGTCGAAAAATTCCATGAGAAAACTGATATGGGGCTCTTGATTCATATGATGAAATATCGCCAAAATACGGAGGCGGCCCGAAAACTTACCAAAATTTTAATTGATTTTATCCGGGAATATCCCTTTCCCCAAAATCCGAATTTGGTAATTACAATTCCCGATACCATGACCAACCGTCAAAATAGTCCGGTAAAATATTTGGCAGAGGCAATTGGCAAGGAATTTAATTGGCTGGTTCGTCATGATATTTTTTCAAATATTAAGGTCGGCCTGCCCCAAAAAACACGAACCTTTGACGAACGAATAGAAGACATTCATAAGAGGTACCGCCTTAATTGTCCACAGTTAGTTCAGGGGAAACATATACTTCTCTTCGATGATATTTTCGCGACGGGACAAAGCATGATCGAGGCCGCCCAGCATATCTGGGATCATCACCCTCATACGGTCATGGCAATGACTCTGGTAAAACTGGGATCAAAATTTAAAATCTATGGCGATGAATCTGAGCATAACTAAGGCTTGAAAAGCAATCCTTAATCAAGTAGATTGGCGGGATGCAGGGCGGAATCAAAACAATTTTGGTAACCGGCGCAAACGGATTTATCGGCAGCCGCGTTTGCCGGCTGTTGGCGGCGTCTGGGTATGTAATCAGAATTATATGTCGGGAGAGTTCTGATTTAACTTTCCTGGATGATATCCCCTATAGTAAGTTTGTCGCCGATATTACCAATCCCGATTCTCTCATTCCAGCGGTAACTGGCGCCGACTATATTGTCCACCTGGCCGGATTGGTAAAGGCAAAAAAAAGGGACGCATATTTTCAGATTAATCAGCAGGGAACGTTAAACCTCCTGAATGCCGTCAGAAATCAAAATATCAACCTCACGAGATTTATACTTATTTCTTCTACCGCCGCCTTCGGACCATCATCCGGCAATCCCCGACGCGAAGAAGATCCTCCTCGACCAGTGACAATTTATGGACAGAGTAAGCTTGCCGCCGAAGAATCGGCAAGGCCGTTTTTTAATTTATTCCCGATTACGATTCTTCGCCCCCCTGGTGTTTATGGCCCGGGTGATAAGGCTATTTTCCCTTTGTTCGATATTGTTAATAAAGGGATCCGTCCCTATATGGCAGGAGGAAAAAATCGGATTCAGATGATTTATGTTGATGACCTGGCCAAAGCCATAAAACGCGCGGTGGAAACGAATACAATATCCGGCCAGGCATATATAATTGCCGATAACCAGGCGCACACAATTCGGGAAATGCTCGATGAGATAGGCACGCTGCTTAATAAAAAGGGAATTGGAATCTCAATCCCTCTAACGTTTCTTAAGGGTATGGCGTTATTTTCCGAATTATTATTTCGGGCGTTGGGACAAGCGCCGCATTTCTCACGGGAAAAAGTCAAAGAACTAACCGCTGATTGGGAATTTGATGTATCCAAAGCGATGGGTGAACTCGGTTTTGAGGCTCAGACAAATTTCACCCAGGGTGCGCGATTGGCGATTGAATGGTATCGCAAAAAAGGATGGCTAAAATGATAGGCTTTAGTTTTGAACTGCTGCTTTATGCGCTTTTGTGCGCGGGGAGTTCGCTTTTAATTGTTGATTATATCTGGTATCTTCTGGAGAAAAAACTGGCATTACTTAATAAACTCCCCAAAGAAATTTTGGAAGATGTAAGCATCGGTTACTTTTTTTCCAAATATATAATGCAATTGTTGTTTCTCGTTGCCGTTCCATCAGCCATTTACAGCTTGTTTTATTTGACTCTTCCCTTTTATGGCGCAAGGGCCGGTATCGCTGTCGCCTTTATTCTCTTTGTTCTGGGAATAGTCCCGTTTACGATTTCGCTGATCATGCGTGTAAAATTGCCCCTATCTTATGTATTGTTTCAACTGTCCGGTTTTTTGATAAAGCTGGTTTTAGTGTATGGCATCATTGGCTATTTTTATATTCTCTAAGGATTAAATTTGAGTATCAGGAAATCTATTCGCAGACATTTTCCCCACACCGGCAGGAAAATTTATTTCAATCCAGCTTCGAACGGTCCCCTCCCCATCCCGGCTTTCAAAATCGTGACCGACAGTATTCGCATGGCGAATTTGGCGGCGATCAGAGCGCAGAAAGAATTGTTTTCATCTTTGGATTCGATACGCAGGAATGCCGCGAAGATATTCGGGTGCCGGCAATCGGAAGCCGGTTTTGGATTCAATACAACTTTTGGAATAAACCTGGCCGCATTTGGACTGCCTCTTGAGAAAGGGGATGAAATACTTCTCCTCGATGTTGAGTTTCCTGCCAATGTTTATCCCTGGCTCGAACTGCGCAATAGTGGTATGAAGGTCAATTTTATTAGGAGTCAAAATGGTTTTCTAAATATCGATGATTTGCGAAAAGCCATAACAAAAAACACAAAAGTAATATCGATATCTTTTGTTCAGTTTTTTAATGGATATAAAAACGATTTGAAAAAAATCGGCGAAATTTGCCGGGAACATAAAATATATTTTGTCGTCGATGCCATTCAGGGGGCCGGGTGCGAGCCATTGCGGGTGAAAAATTGGGGTGTCGATATCGCTTCAGCCGGAGGTCAAAAATGGCTGTTATCACCGCAAGGTACGGGGATATTTTATGTCTCTGAAAAAGTTCAGAAATTTCTAAAACCTCCCTGGCGGAGCTGGCTGGGTGTTGACTGGAAAGCCAACTGGACGAATCTTCGCGATTTTAATAAATCATATGTACTGGGCGCTCAGCAATACGAAATGGGAACGTATCCGGTATCATTGGTGTATGCCCTGGAATGGTCGCTTGATTTTATGGTTAAAATTGGAATTAAGAATATTCAAAAGCATAACCATTTCCTGATTGATATGTTGATCGATTATCTAAAATCGGAGCCATATTATCAAATTGCGAGTTCGCTGGAGGGTAAGTATCGAAGCTCAATTCTAAGTTTTAGAGATACCGGTGGCAAAATCGAAAAAATCTACGAGTATCTCACCCGCAAGTCGATTATAACCTCTATGCGTGAAGGATGTATCAGAGTTTCCGTACATCTGTACAATAATGAATCTGATATAGAGATTCTAATTGATACCTTAAAAAAATGCGTTCCCCATTAACATCATAATGTGAGATTGCTGTATGGATCTTCTGGGTGAATTGGCTGCTTTATCAACAGCATTTTGCTGGGCGGGTGGAACGTTGTTATTTACAATCGCCGGACGCAACATTGGTTCTTATAATGTCAATAAACTGCGCATACCGGTCGCGGCGATATTTCTCGCGCTGTTTCTCATCTTTGCATATAGTACCCTGTTTCCTACCGGGACTGACACCCGGGCGATAGTCTATTTGACTTTATCGGGGCTGATTGGTTTGGTCCTCGGTGATACCTGTTATTTCAGATGCCTGGTCATTCTCGGCCCCCGTCATGGAGCTTTGATGCAGTCGCTGGCCCCTCCAATGACCGCAATCGCGGCGTTTTTTTTGCTGGGCGAATATTTATCTCTCATGGCAATTGTTGGTATCGGCATTACTTTATTCGGCGTCGGCTGGGTATCAACCGACAAGAAAGATTCGCGTATTGATAACCGTGAAGGGTCGAAACTGGTTGGAATCCTAATGGGTATCGGGGGCGCAGCCGGTCAGGCATTGGGTCTGGTGCTTGCCAAAGAAGGTATGGGAGAATCATTCAATCCTCTATCGGCAACATTTATTCGTATGTTCTCATCAGCAATTATTATTTGGATTTTCGCCGGGTTTCGGGGAGAATTAATTTCGACGTTTAGGGCAATTACATCCCGGAAGGTTATATACGCTTTAGTCGGAGCGGCTTTTCTGGGACCGACGATCGGCGTCTGGATGTCTTTGGTTGCCGTCAAGCATACTCAGGCTGGTATCGCGGCGACGATTATGTCATCATTTCCGGTCGTGGTGATTCTGCTTGTGATGATATTTTATAAGGAGCGCCCAACTCCTCGCTCGGTGCTGGGCGCGGTAATCGCTGTCATTGGTGTCGCGATGCTGTTTATTGAGTAATATATTAAGTACTTTCGTCCGGCATTTCATCTATATATTTCTTACTCTTTTCTTCTAATTCTATCCAACTAACAACAACATCAATCAGATCTTTTAAATTTTTAATATCCTTGTCATCCCACTCTCGAATATAATGAGTTTCATCATTACCAATCCATGCGGCACGTTTAGCCATTTCTCTAATTTGCTCATTATTAATATCTTTAATGCAAGTTCCTAAAAATGAATTACAAATTTTGTCTTTATCACCCGGTTTTTTATGAACCAGATAATCTTTCACCAAAAATTCCAATGATTTACGAAAGCCCGGCCCGCAAATAGTATCCAGACCATTTTCTTCAGCAATCAAAGATTCATTATATATCCTGGGAAACAATTTGGAAATATTCTTTATTATATCTGAAAAAATTTTTACTTCAAAATAGCGATTTGTTAAAGTTCTGCTTAAGTGAAAAATATCATCGGTAACTCTATATTTAAAATAATACGCCAGAAATGGAGAAAAACACTTATTTCTGGGGCATTGAAAAATAATACATATATTACTATTGGAATCACCAAAAGGGGATTCGAATGCATTGATAGGCAATGCATCGATACCTTTTTTGCAAACTGGGCAAAAATCAGGTTTCTCAGTATAACGTGTACCCTTCGTATTGCCATCTATCTTGTTATATGATATCGAATAAGACATTTAATACCCCCCAATTAGTTAATACTCAGATTTCAACAAATCCCCAAATGCAGCCATCAATTCATCGTTATTGGCTTTGAAGATGTCTCCCTCGCCATCTGGCCCAATTATCCACCTTCCTCCTATATCGCGTAGTTCGGCCAGATATTCATTTTTGGGAATATCGTTTTCGCCATCTGCAATAATTAGAAAATTATCAGGATGCAATTCGGTCGCCATACTGAACTGGTCGGATATATCGGTTTCCTCAATCTCAATTTCATATCCTGATTTTAGTTTCATCCACCACCAGATAAATCCGAGATAGAAATCGGGAATTGACAGGTCTTTTCGGGCCACTTCTCTCTTTTGCCAGTCGCGACCATTTATAATTGGTTCTTCAGCGATAACGAAATCAATTCTGTTTTCATTTTCCCAAACTCTGAGAGCTGCCGTACCGCCGTGATCTATACCCCAGATAATCAAAGGTTCGACAATTTTATCTTCGAGATAAAGGCGCGAAATAACCGTCTGAAGATCATTGCCCTCAAAATATCCGCCACTGCAGTATTTGCCTTCACTTTTGCCAAAAGCTCGCTGGTCATAATAGAACACATTCAGTCCTATACTGGATAGAAGCTGAGCTTTTTCATCTCGAGCGCTCAGGTCATCAGATAACCCATGCAGGAGAATAACCGTTCCATTCGCGGTATCGGGCAACCGAGCGTTATTATCTGCCATCGAAGAACGTGGAACATAATTACAGACCAACTTCAGATTATCTTCACTCGTAATTATAAACGATTCTACGTTGAGATTCGAATTGGGCGTTTCGGTTATTTCTTCTAATTCTGGACGGTTGATAATTTTACCTGATTGAATCAGAGGATAAACCAAAAGAGCCAGAATCGCGACGATGGCGATTACAATGGCCATGCTTGCTTTGATAGCTTCTTTTGTCTTTTTTGTCATAATCCGATAAATAACAGTCTTACATAGAGATTGGCAATAAAAAATGCGATAAATCCAAAATTCTTATTTGCCTTTATTATTCGGAATCGCTAACATATTAGGGTAAATTGTATGTGACACCGTTCCGATAATATGGATATGAAAAAGATTATCAAAATATCATGGATTTTTACGGCCGCAACAATATTGATAGCCGGTTGCGGGGGGCATTTAACAAACCCCGGCGGGGGCGGTGGAGATAGTTATGCTGTCGAGGCCGTTCTGGTTAAAAGCCTCGAAACCGATTCGGCTTTTATCGAAATTTCACTACACAAAAACAATCAGGTGTTTACCGAAGCGACCATAAGTCTGGCCGGTATAGCAATTACAAGCGATTCTACTCATTATTACCGAGCTTATGGAGCAAGTCAAATATTGGCAGGAAACAGCTATCAATTGCTGATTAGCGATTCAGCAACCCAAATACTTTCCACTAACATCTCACTGTCCGGCTCGATGGCAATTAATGGCCCTGATGTCAGGAATTTCACCGGCGGCGCCGAGGCGGTTGCGTGGAGCGGCAGTCTGGGAAGTTCCGGCTACATTTTGGCAACGACTCCTCCGGCGGCATTTTCCGACCTGGACGGGTACGGCGAGTTTACCGGAATTCTATCGGGCACAATTCCAGCGGAAACGTTTATGCTTAATTTGACGGATCGGATTGTCGGTACTCACTTGATTTATGTGGCCGCTTATACCGGGGCGCCATTTAACAATGAAGGCATACCGTTTGATATTCCGACCCTGGGTAATCCCGTCAATAATATTTCGAACGGCAGTGTTTCCGGACGAGTTGCGGGAATCGTTATTTCGTCTCCCGATTCGATAATTGTGACGAATTGATGAGCGACAAAACGAGAAAACTTATCAATCATCTGCAACGACTTGAAACCGAAAGCTCCAATCCTAAATCATTGAATATCGACCGCCTTCCGGCGGTTGATATTTGTCGTATAATTAATCAGGAAGATCAAACCGTCGCGAGCGCTATCGCCGGACAAATATCCATAATCGCCAAAACCGCCGATAAAGTCGCCGATATCATTCGAAACGGCGGTGGCGTATTCTATATTGGAGCGGGAACTTCGGGACGATTGGGAGTGCTTGATGCCGCCGAAATACCGCCGACTTTCGGAACCGATCCATCACTTTTTACCGGCGTTATTGCTGGAGGAAGAGATACTCTGGTATTATCAAAAGAAGGAGTCGAAGACGAAACTGATCAGGCCAAAATCGATCTGGCAAAATTCAATTTAACAACAAACGATATGTTAATCGGACTGGCCGCCTCGATTAAAACGCCCTATACAATCGCTGGAATCAAATATGCCCAAATAGTCGGAGCGGCGACGGCCCTTATAGTTTGCAATGATGCCTGCTCTTTGGAAATCAAACCTGATTTTCTTATTCAGTTAAAAGTTGGCCCGGAAGTTATAACCGGTTCAACCCGTATGAAATCGGGGACGGCTCAGAAAATGACACTCAATATGATTTCAACTACGGCGATGATTCTTCTCGGCAAATGCTATGGCAATCTTATGGTCGATTTGAAAGCGACATCGAATAAACTCAAAGCTCGTTCACGCAAAATCCTAATTGAACTTCTTGAAATTGACTACGATGAAGCCGATAAATTGCTGGAAGAATCGGGCGGCTCGGTTAAAATAGCGATTGCCATGAGGAGCCTTGGAATAGACGGGGCGGAGGCGGAGAAAAGGCTCGGACAATCCGGGGGTTTTCTCTGGAAATTGCTTGACCAAAAACAATAATCGCAAAACCAGTAATTGTAAAATCTCTTGTCTTTTTGCCGAAAATGGTTATATTAATCGACTGTTTTGGGAAAAAGCAGCTTATATGATTGAAACTAAAAAGGTATATAAAAAATGAAACCGAAAATTCATCCCAAATATGAGCCGGCTACAATCACCTGCGCCTGCGGATCCGTGATTGAAACCCGTTCGACTTTGAAGGATATCAAAGTGGAAATCTGCTCCACTTGCCATCCGTTTTTCTCCGGCAAACAAAAACTTGTCGATTCGGCCGGCCGCGTCGAGCGATTTCGTCGGAAATATAAACTGGATAAGAAAAAATAATAGATTTTTCTTATTTTCCGGTTTACTTGGTACGTATTATTCTTACGGTTGGAGATTATTAAATGTAACCTCCAACCGCTTTTATATTAGTTGTAACTGTTCTTTAATATGAATAGCAGGAGACCTCATGCCGGATCTGGCAGTAGGCGGACAAGCGGTAATCGAAGGTGTGATGATGAGGTCGGATGATCGCATCGCCACAGCAGTGCGGGTTCCTTCCGGCGAAATCAAAGTCAAAACCGATAAATATATTTCCCTGACAAAGCGCAAAAAAATATTGGGCTGGCCGGTTATCCGTGGAGCCGTTTCGTTCATTGAGATGCTGATTATCGGCATCAAATCACTCAATTTTTCAGCAGATGTCGCGGTTGCCGAAATCGAGAAAGAAGAAGCCGCCCAAAATGGCGAAGTATATAAAGAAAAAGAGAAGAAAAAATCGAATACTCTGGTTTTGGCTGGTACGGTGGTATTTGCGCTGGCTTTGGGGATTTTGGTCTTTTTCTTTTTGCCGCTGGCAATTTCCTCCTTTCTTCAGGTAAAGAAAGATGCCCTTCTCTTCAATATTGTCGCCGGAATTATTCGCGTCATATTTTTTGTAATGTATGTCTGGGGGATATCGTTTATCTCTGATTTTAGGCGAGTTTTTGCGTATCATGGCGCCGAACATAAATCAATTTTCGCTTTTGAATCGGGCGCCAAAATGTCTGCCGAAGATGTCAGCTCTTATCCCCGTCGGCATCCCCGTTGTGGAACCAGCTTCATTCTAATCGTCGCGATTTTCGCCATTCTTATTTATTCCATATCTGATACTATCTACGCAATTGTAACCGGCGAAGCCCCCGCGCTCATGACGCGATTCGGAATCCATTTTTCGCTTTTGCCCCTGGTGGCCGGGGCATCATACGAGTTGTTAAAACTGTCTGGTAGAACCCGCGATTCCAAAATAACCAAGCTTTTGATCGCTCCCGGCTTATGGCTGCAAAATATAACTACCAAAGAACCAACGATTGATCAAATTGAAGTGGCAATTGTGGCGCTGGAATCAGCCATGAATATTGAGAATTCGGAACTTTCGGTTATACGCGTCCGGGTCCCCGCAACTTAGCTGTATCCAAATTTTAATTCCCAAAAATTAAAACATCTTGCGGGACAGGATTATCTTGTCTATATTTTTTCCATTACCAAGAGGATAATATGCTGGAATTACTTGATAGAATAGATGAACGATATAATGCGGTCGGAAAGGATTTATCTTCGCCGGAGATTCTTGCCAGTCCAGGCAAAATGAAAAGCCTGGCGCGCGAACACCGACATCTGGAAGCGATTAAAAAAATTGGCGATGAATATCGAAGAATCCTCAAAGATATTCGTGAGGCAGAAGAGATTATTAACGCCAATGAGGATTCCGATTTGATTGAGATGGCAACATCCGAGCTGGAAGAAAACGAAGCCCGGCGCAAAGAAATTGAGGAAAAACTGAGAATACTCCTTATTCCCCGCGATCCCAATGATGATAAAAACGTTTTAGTTGAGATTCGTGCCGGAACCGGCGGCGAGGAGGCGGCTTTATTTGCGGCTGACCTGTACCGCATGTACTCACGATATGCCGAGGATCAGGGATGGAAAATAGAACTCTTATCCGGCAACCCGACCGGAATCGGCGGTCTCAAGGAAATCATATTCGGCATCAACGGTGATAACGCTTACTCACTTTTGAAATTTGAATCGGGCGTCCATCGAGTCCAGAGAGTGCCTACCACTGAAAGCTCAGGCCGGATTCATACATCGGCGGCGTCGGTGGCGGTACTGCCCGAAGCGGAAGATGTCGATATTGATATAAAGGAAGCGGAATTAAAAGTCGACGTGTATCGTTCATCCGGCCCGGGCGGGCAATCAGTCAACACAACCGATTCGGCAGTGAGGATCACTCATCTTCCGACCGGATTGGTCGTCACCTGCCAGGACGAAAAATCTCAATTGAAAAATAAGACCAAGGCGATGAAAGTTTTGCGCGCGCGTCTTCTTGACCAGGCTATTCGAGAGCAACATAATAAAATCGCCGCCGACCGCAAATCAATGGTCGGATCGGGCGACCGCTCGGCCAAGATTCGAACATATAATTTCCCGCAAGGCCGTGTTACCGACCATCGCATAAATCTAACGTTGTACAAATTGCAGGCCATTCTTGACGGTGATTTGAATGAAATGATTGACGTCTTGCGAAGGCACGAGCAGGAACATCAACTGGCCGCGGCTGGGATGGCGAAATAAATATATTGGCGATTAGGTAAATCCGAGTCATTTCATGTGTCGCGACAATTCTCGGGTTGTCGTTACAGGCACAGAGTGAATATTGCCGCGACAGCCGAAAACAGGCTTTCGCCTGTCATTCCCGAGAGCGAAGCCCTAATGGGCGAAGCGAATCGGGAATCCATGCGGAGTTATTTGGAGATAAACTGTTGCACTTCAAATGTGAATCCACCTCCCAGCGTGCGCTGGAATGACACCGAGATGGATCTATTTGTGTAGCGATAACCCTGGGATTGTTTGTTGCTTGTAGAAATAGAGTCCAAAGGCTCCGGCCAAAACCTTTGAATAATCAATCCCGTAAATTGTATATATAGTAACATTGATACGGATTGGTCGTATAATATAGAAAAAAGGGTATGTTATGAGAAGATTATATCGTTCAATAGAAGATCGCAAAATCGCTGGGATTTGCGGCGGGATTGGCGAGATGCTCGAAGTTGATCCGACATTGATACGCCTTATCACAATTGTCCTGGCGATTAGCACCGCCATATTTCCGACGGTAATTGTTTATTTTGCCAGTTGCCTGTTTATCCCCAACGCCGTCCCCAGAAACACTCATGTCAAAGACGACCCGGCCGCGGGGTAGGTAATATTCCCGCCAAGTAAATATATCCAGCAGATATACCAAAAATATTCCCCACATCAAGCTTATGGGCCACCCGTTATAAATTTAGGTTAGCGGAAGTCCTCACTCACACCCATCACCAGGCGGAGGGCCACCTTTGAAGACATGGTTAATCATATATACTGCATCGCCCACATTGCATTCAACATCGCAGTTGGAATCGCAGGCTTCAATTGGATCAGGGGCGGGGCCACCTTTAAATGCGTGATTGATAATATAAACTGCGTCACCGATATTAGCTTCTCCATCATTGTTAGCGTCACCGGCGTGAAACCACGTGAATGCTGCAAACTTGGTTACAAAAGCATCGCCGTAGCCGTTATAAGTCGGGTCATAAGCGTTAACAACCGGAAAGTCACCCAGTGATACCATGCCGGTTATATAGGCACAGGTAGAATTATCCAGCACGACGCCCTCACCGGATTCACCAAAGGTATCACCAAGATAGGTACTGTAAACCAGTGCGCCGCCATCGGGTGACAGTCTGGTCAAAAACGCATCTCCATAATCGCCTTCATAGATGGAATCAAAAGCGTACTTAACAGGAAAATCGACGGACTCGGTCGTCCCTGTTACGTAGGCACAGCCTGATTCGTCCAGAGCAAGGTCCCGGCCAGCATCGGCGCCGGAGCCACCCAGATAGGTACTGTAAACCAATGAGTTACCGGCAGCGCTCAACTTGGTTACAAAGGCATCTCTAATGCCACCCAAGTTATCGTCATAGGCGCTCGCCGTGGGGAAGTTTCCGGATTCCGTTTCTCCTACTACGTAGGCGCAACCGGATACATCCACTTGAATACCATAGACCCCCCAATCGTCATCAGAGCCGCCCAGAAAGGTACTATACACTAGCGTATTACCGTCAGCCGAGAGCTTTGCCACAAAGGCATCGAGTGAGTCATCGATGGTAGCATCATATGCGTTTGCCATTGGGAAATCAGGTGAAAAAGTGGTTCCTAATACATAGGTGCAGCCGAAAGTGTCGATGGCGATGCCAAACCCCTTATCCCAATCCGATCCACCCAGATAGGTGCTGTAAACCAGTGAAGAGCCGTCAGCCGACAATTTGGTCACGGCAACATCTATCTCGAGCGTATCAGGGTGTGTTGGATCGTAGGCGTTCTGGGTAGGGAAATCGGTGGAGCGAACATAGCCGAGCACGTAAGCATTACCCTCAGCATCAACCGTAATGTTCATACCTTTATCGGAGTGGGTGCCGCCCAGAAAGGTGCTATACTCAAGCGAATTACCGGTGGGTGAAAGCTTGGTTATGAAGTAGTCATTGCTTCCATTATGGGTATCGTCGTACGCGTTCGCAGTGGGATAGTCGGGGGACCAAGTATAGCCGATTATGTATGCACAGCCGAGGGCGTCAACCGCGATTCCCCCTCTATAGTCGTCGTCCGGGCTGCCAAGATAAGTGCAGTAGATCAGCGAACTGCCCGACTCTGAAAGCTTGGCAACAAATACATCGCGCCCCTCATTATAGTCGGGATCGTATGGATTCTCGGTGGGAAAGTCAGCTGACTGTGTTTCACCGAAGACATATGCGCAACCGTGGACATCCACGGCGATCCCTATGCCGTAGTCTATATTCGAGCCACCGAGGAAGGTACTGTACTCCAGAGTTATGTTTCGCAATCCATTCTCCCCACCGGAACGACTGCCGGCCATCAGACCGATGCTGCCTGTTGATAGGGAGCGTAACTCCGGCGTCATCTCGTCGTTATCATTCTCCACCAGATGCCCAAGGAATTGCCCGGTCGCGGTTTCGATGGTTAGCCTCCCCTTGGCATCAACCAGAACGTCGCCGTCGCCCTCGTATACAATCTCTATCTGTGATAGATCGGCCACGGGTTCAGCTACGAATTTCTGGCTGATCCCACCGTGTGCGCCGGCAGTATAGTGCAGGTCGATGCCGGGGTAAATATCCCGTAACACAATCGCTTCATAGTTGGGCACATCGGTTCGCCACCGGGATCGGTCACTACCGAGGAAATAATTGCACCGCAACTCCAACAAACCTTCACCTTCAACGGTTGCCCCTGGATTGGCTCCAAAAAATGTTGCCTTGATCATGGTCTTCGCTGATTCTTCATACGCCGGATGATCTCCTTCGAGTCCACCCAGGTCGACGTCGGTGAAGCGAGCCGATGAATTGACGGTCAATTCATCTTTACCGGTCAAAAACCGCCCAATCTGATAGTATACTCCGTCATGTCTGAACCACATGGTAGTGGCGCCGACATCGGCGCGATACAGAATATGGTCCGGCCATTGCCCCATGTTTTTCGTGAAGACTAACGGGATATCGGTCATATCTTGAGATTCTGAATCAATCTCTGCAAATACAATTGAAAATTGAAAAACTATCAAAATAGATAGCAGTGTTAGAGTACCGCGCATAGTGTTCCTCCTTAATAGCCTAATAGTTTTCTGCCCCCGCAGACTAATTTGAATGTAATTCTTATTGCCCCGAACTAGGCAATATAACTACGCCAAATATAACAATTATGGCCTATTTTGTCAACGAAATAGGGCTTAATCTACCTTCACTCACACCCCGCATACGGCGCTGGGCCACCAATCCAAAATACCTTATTCTGTAAATCTAACAATAAAATATAATCTGATAAATGCAATATCAATGTGTGAAAATATTTGAAAGGGAAAGCGCTGCGAATTCTTTTTTGACTCTTCACCTTTCAATTCGTACATTATACAAATCAAAATTGAAAAATTATCTATAGGGAGCGTGTATGGATATAGAAAAAATCGCCATGGAAGGTCTGGTGGCGGCATCGATGCAAAAAGCATCATACTGCGATATCCGCTACGAGATTATTCACGATGAAAATCTTTCTTACTCCGACGGCGAAGCCGAACCGATCGAAAGTTCGGTCTCGGCCGGGTGGTCGGTGCGGATGCTCCTGGATGGAGCCTGGGGATTTGCCGCGTCGGATGACGCCACACTGACAATTGACAAATTAGTCGAGCAGGCGGCGGCAATCGCGAAGGCATCGGCCAAAGTTATGAAAACTCCGGTCGAATTGACGCCAATTGAGATCGGTGAGGGCGATTTCAAATCCGATTTCAAAATCGATCCGTTTACGGTACCGCTGGAAGACAAAATCGCCTACCTGGCCGATCTCGACTCAGCGATGGGAGCGGTTGAAGGCATAAACACCCGCAGTTGCTTTGCTTCATTTCGCAAACTGGACAAATGGTTTTTCTCGTCGGAAGGATGCAAACAGCATCAGCTTCTGATTCAATCTGGCGCGGGATTAAGCCTTGGGCAGGCCGTTTCGCGCCGGGAACGGGCCGAACGGTCATATCCCAAACCGGCCGGACAGTACGAGCTCAAAGGATATGAGCTGTTGGATGAATTGAAATTAAAAGATCAAATCTCGCGCATGGCTAAAGAAATCACGATGGTTCTCGCCGCTCCGGCCTGTCCTCAAAAGAATACAACTCTCGTACTGGGCGGAAATATCACATCGCTGGTGATTCACGAAACTATCGGACATGCTCTCGAACTGGACCGGGTCTTTGGCGCCGAGCGGAATTTTTCGGGGATATCGTTTGCCACTCCGGATAATCTCAATTTTCTTCAGTACGGCTCCGAAATCGTCAACGTCTATACCGATTCGACCATCCCGCACGGGTTGGGATCATTTATCTGGGATGATGAAGGCGTCAAAAGCAAACGCACTCAGCTTATCAAAAACGGCAAACTTATAAACTATCTATCATCGCGGGAGATGGCGGGTCGGGTGGGACTCACGAGCTCCGGAAACATGCGGGCCGAAGGATGGACCAATATTCCGATTGTGCGTATGACCAATACCATCCTTGAGCCAGGCGACAAAACTTTTGAACAGCTCATCGGTGAAGTCGATGATGGAATTTATATGGACGGCCCGACTTCATGGTCGATTGATGATTTGCGTAAAAACTTCCAATTTGGATGCGAAATTGGTTGGGAAATCAAAGGCGGCAAACTGGCCGGAGTTGTAAAAAATCCGACTTTTTCGGGATGCACGACTCAGCTCTGGAATAACTGCGATGCTATCGGCGATAAGTCGCAATTTGTCCTGCAGGGCACGCCCAATTGCGGCAAAGGCCAACCGGGCCAAAACGCGCGAACAGGGGAAGGCGCGTCGCCCGTTAGATTTGTTAGCATCGACGTGGGAGGGCAGTCATGATGAACCGCGATAATATCAATGGAATTTTGAAAAGCGCCCTCAAGAATTCCACTGCAGATATGACTGAAGCCGTTTTGATGGCGGAAAAAACAGATTTGACCCGTTTTGCCGAATCAACTATCACACAGAATTTATCACAAGAACAAACAACACTGGTTATTACGGCCGTCAATGAAAAGAAAATCGGAATCGCCGCGACCAACGATGTTAGCGAGAATGGAATCAAAGCCGCGGTCACGTCGGCCAACAAAATCAGCTTACTTCAAAAACCGGATGAACGGTTTGTGTCGTTCCCTGACAAATCAGTAGCGCCTCCGATGAGTAAAGTCGTGACAGTAGAACCTAATCTATCATATACTCCCAATGAAATGGCGGAAGTAGTATCTAAGGTTGCGGCGATGGCAGGAAAAGAAAAACTGAACGCATCCGGAGCCTTTCGACATGATATCAATACCGTCGCGCTGGCTAATTCAGTAGGCGCTTTTCAATACGGCCAAAACGGAAAAAGCGAATTGTCGCTGACCATCGTTGGGGAAGGCGAGCAATCGGGATATGGGGTTTCATTCAGTCCCGATCCGGCTAATATTGATTATCAAACGGCAGCATCACGAGCGATTGAAAAAGCAAAAAATAATATCAATCCGGTGGTTCTTGACGATGGCCAATATACTGTCATCCTTGAACCGGCCGCTGTCGGGCAGCTATTATTGTTTTTGAGTTTTCTCGGGATGGGCGGCCGGACGCTGCTGCAACAACGCTCGTATTTGTCGGGAAAAACCGGGGAACTCATAACCGGCGAAAATATCACCATCGCTGACGAGATTGACAATCCCGCTTTCGGTGCGCTTCTGTTTGATTATGAAGGCGTTCCAACCAAACGAATCGTCCCGATTGAAAGCGGCAAAGCCGGTGAAGGCGCATTCGATACTTACATCGGCAATATTATGGACGTACCGTCAACAGGACATTCGGTTCAGCCTAATAACAGCTTCGGCCCATATCCCAAACATCTGGTGATGTCGCCGGGCGCCAGCACGGTCGAAAAGATGATTGCCTCGACTGAAAAAGGCGTCCTCATCACTCATTTCTGGTATATCAATTATCTCAATCCAATGAGGACGATGATTACCGGGACGACATTTGACGGAACGTTTCTAATCGAGAATGGCAAAATCGGTCCGGCGATTAAAAATATGCGAACCAATCAATCGATTCTTGAAGCGTTCTCAAACGTCGAGATGATGAGTAAGGATAGAATCGTATATCCTCAATATTCGTCTTTGATGATGGTGCCGGCGATGAAGATAAATAATTTTAATCTGGTTCAAGAAACTAAAGAAGAATGGGAGGGATCATGTTAAAAAGGCGTGAGTTTTTGCAACTGTCGACTTTGCTGGCGGCGGGCGCGGTGGTAACATTATCATCCGCCGGTGAGATCCTTGCGATAGATGATGAACCAATCATTGAAGATTCATCCTGTCCCATTTTGCGATTTCACGGCCATGCCCGATCAGGGTGCGCCTTTCGTCCGGAACTAACCGATATGTGGCATGGCGGAGGCGGCCAGCTTCCTGATATGGTTTAATGGCAAACATCAATATTAATAAATTGATTACTGAAGCCGGCCATACGCTACGCGATGCTGACATCGACGCCGGCACAGTCGAAGCCGAATTAATCCTGTGCGAACTTCTCGATATCGAACGGCTCAAATTGTATCTCGACGGCAGTACGATGATCACGCCGGATATTTTGAAAAAATTCAATGAAATTATTGAAAAAAGAAAAACGCGTTATCCATTGCAATATATTCTGGGATCGGCATGGTTTTTCGGTAGGAAATTCACCGTTAATGAAAACGTGATGGTTCCTTGCCCGGAAACAGAGATTCTGCTCGATTGTGTTTTGCGCACCGCCCGCCAAATCGATAAAAAACCGGTCAGGCTTCTCGATTTGGGAACCGGATCGGGAGTGGTAGCGGTATCGGCCCGGCTGGAGGATGAAAGCATAGATGTAACCGCATCGGATATTTCTGATGATGCGCTGGAAGTTGCCAGAAATAATGCATTAAATCTGAAGGCTGATGGCATTAAATTCATTCAATCGGATTTATTTGAATCGATTGTTAAGAACTCGAAATTCAATATAATCGCGTCGAATCCGCCATATATAAAAAATAGCGACTATGACGGCCTGCCGCCGGAAGTTAAGGCCGATCCCAAAATATCACTGCTGGGCGGAAGCAGCGGAATGGAAATAATTGAAAAATTAATCAGGCAGGCTCCTGATTATCTAAAAAAACCGGGGTCGCTGATTTTTGAAATCGGATATGACCAGGCGGAAATGATTTTTGATATGGTCGATGCCGATTCGCGCTATTATGACTGCGCCCTCCTCAAAGACCTGGCCAATATCGACCGAGTCGTTATATGCAAAGTATCTTAAAAAGTTATTGTATAATCGAATCTATTTCCTCGACCTGCCAGTCGCTGCCAAGCCATACACCGTAAATATCGACAGGGAGATTCCAGGATTTCACGGTTTGCATCGCCCTCTTTAGATGTTTTAAATGTTCGTCTCTGGAGACCGGATTACCTGCGCATTGATCGTGAGCGACGATGGCGATCACCGATGATTTATGTTCTTCGACTGAAATCAATACCCGCTGCTTAATAGACTGGCTCAGCGGCGCAAATGGCGATGTCAATATTTTATCCGGTCCCGGTTCGGTGATGGTATCGATATAATCAACTCCGAATTTATCTCTCATCCACTGATTGACCGGCAATTGCGTCCGGCCGTCCATACAATTTATCGCGGTTGCAAATTTACCTTCGGCCATGTAATGAACCTCCCGGATTTATTCACGCTTAGTAAACTGAGCTTCTTCATATTCATGCACGATCTCAAAACCAATATTCTCATAGCATTTAATTGCGGGGATATTATCGGCCTTAACGTTGAGACAAACAAGTTTATTTTCGGCTGATAATTCTTCGGCAAGTTTCGACGTTATTTTTGTTGCCAGACCTCTACCCCGATAATCTGGATGCGTAGCGATAGAACCGAGAACGGTGATATTATATTCATCGGAATAAACGTGCAGACCGGCGACAGACTTGAGGATTTCATTTTCGATATACCCAAAAAATCTATTTGTCGTCAGCATCCGCGGATCAAAATAACCGTCAGGGTAAGCCTTTGTATAAAAGTTTTCGACCATTACAAGATGGCTCATATTCAATCGAACGATATTTTTATCGTTATCCTCATGCTGTTTGCTGAATTTGACCAGTTTCATCTTGAGGTGCTTGCCATGCGGTTCTTCGGTGAATTTGGATTTGAAGATGTCCTTATACTTATCCTGAAAATGACAGAAGAATCTATCAGGGAAATATTCAAATTCTTTTTGTAAAAACAAATCGAATGCTTCGGTCAGGCCGAAGGCCATAACGGTGACGAACAGCGGATTGTTATATATAAGAATCGCCTCTTCGATTTCGTCTCTGTCATCCCTGAGCACCGGCCATTTACAGAGCGGAAAGAAAAATTCATCAAGATCACCGATATGATAGGCAAATAAGACCGGATTCTTTTGGAAATGAGCGATTAGCTTTTTTTTGTCTTGTATATGGGTCATAGTGCTTTCTTACCTGTTAATCAATTTGCGTTTTAGGCGATCAATTGTCAATATTCGCCGAGATATAATTGGAACTGCTCTGCCTCAAAATGGGTTTGCTTCCTCAGATTAACGTTTTTAGTCATATCAAATCGGTGGTGATTGTGGCAAAAGCCTGTTGTTATCTATCGCGCAGATGAACTGGACTTTTCCGGTAGGGATCGGTATCCGGGCCCGAAAGATTTTCCGTAAAATATGCGCGGGCTCGTCGCGACGAGCCCCTACTGGTGATTGTTTAATTGTAATATGTTTCATCTTGCTATTAGCGGTAAATTCGGAAATTGCGGTGGATTTAATGGGGAATTTGTTAAGGCCTTACGAGATATGCGCGAAAAAATGCTTCGCCTATTTTTCGGACAGGCCACCGGTCTATTGTTAATATAGTAGATGAATCGTTGTAAACCCACCCAATGGGTGGGGTACGAGTTTATATTAAGATGATTCTGATCCTGCCCTTAGGTTTTGAGGCCTGTAATGTAGATAAGAACTCCCGATTCGTTCACAGGATCGCCAAACACCGAACGGTATCTTAGGCGTCAGGGTAAACTGACAGGCTGGATTGTCAATTGGAGGGTGGAAAATTACCGTAAGGTATAATTACTCCTCGTCAATAAAGCGGATATGACCTAGGGCATAACAATTATCGCCTTTTACTGGGAAAATATGCAACTCATCAAATCCTCGTTGTCTGGCCTTTAGGGGAACTTCAAGTATCGATATAGATAATCCCCCATGAGGAATAATTTTGGCTGGAAGATATAGAGAATCTACGGCAGAAGTATCCATTGCGAAAATTATATTTAGGTCATCATTATGATCGCGGCTAATTTCTAGTTTTTTGGAATAATATATTTCGCCAAGAATAACTCTGACCCCCAAGTCATTAAAAATTATATTCCTGGAATCGAGCCAATTCGTACCCTCATCCCTGGGAGTTGCTATATCTGAAAAAAAAGCTTGCTTCATATGCGGGAGTTCATAAGCTTCTATCAATTCATCATATTCCCCCAGATTGAAATTTATAATTTCCTTTAACCGTTCAAAATCAAAAATATCACCTGATACTATTAGTTGAAGCTTGTCATAATATTTCGCAAGGTTGCTGTCCGCGATTACATTTTTACCGGTTTCCAGGGTTGTTAAATATCCGGGAGGCATTGCCCTTCGAAAATGTCCCATTTTATAACGTACGTCTTTTTTTACGGGCAGGCGCGCTAAAAAGGGTTCTGATAGAGCATGAACATCCACTACATATAATTCCGGGCCGCCCCAAAAACCATACATACCAATTGCTCCATGGACTTTAAATTTCAAACCTGAATTTCTGGCCGCTTCTCCTTCATAAGCCCATCCATGAGATGGCCAAAGGCGCGCAAATTCATCATAACACAACAATCCACTGCTTGGATTATAATAGCACCGCTCGTCGTTTATAGTGTTTCTTAATTCAAAATTTGTGGTGTTGTCATTCCCGCTCGCATAAAGAGGCGATCGAGGGACCGACAACCCCGCAACTAAAATTAATCCGGTAATCAACGTCAGGGTTTTTTCCTGATTTTTTAATTTATACCTCGATAAAATGCTTATCGAACATAAAAAAGGAACAGCCAGATGCCGTCCACTCATAAAACAACCACCGATTTTCACAACATATATCAGATATATAACAACACCAAGACTGATTGGAATAAATCTAACCTCCTTGAAAAACAAAGGTATACAAACCCCACAGATTATTATAAAAAACGTAATGGGATCAAATTCGATGGTGCTCAGGATATAGCAAAAACCTTGCTTCCACAAAATTGTGCTGTCCAAGCCGGTACACAATTTGGCGTAAGCTGTATTTGGAAAGGGAAAGCCGTAATACAGAAGTGAGAATAATTCCCACGTGATCAATGGCAACATACCCATAATGAGAATTTTTAACGCAGTTACCCCACGAACTTTCCAAAAAGCATAACCAAGTATCGGTGCATAGATCAGGGCAGCATCCATCCGATTTATAATAGCAAGGCTTGCTATGACTGAAAGTGTCGCAAGCCATTTGTAATTATATTTGAATTGGAAATATATTAACAGAAAAATAATCATCAATAAATAGGCCAGTGGATTTTCAAGCCCCGAAGTGGAGAAATCTATAAATGCGCTAGATAGGGTCAGCGTCAAAATTGCAAGTAATGCAGAGAATAAAGAGCGGGCAATTCTAAAGGCAAGTAATGCAACAGCTGAGAAAGAAATTAAAACTGACATACTGATCGCCGTAAAATACATGTTTTTCGTAATCATATATATTGGTGATAGAACAAAAACCCAGAGTGGATTGGTGAAGGCCTGTACCCGCTCAGCGACATTCCAGCGTAAGCCAAATCCATTTACGAAATTATCGATGACCCGGAATGAAATGTAGGCATCATCACAAGTCCAGGCGTTACGCAATACAACGATTACGTAAAAAAGCAAAAATACGATTATCAGGAGAGTTTCCCCGCGTTTGTTTGATAAGTCCATTACCAGCCTCTGCAAAAATTACTTATGACTATTTCTAAATCAATAGCTGTTTATTTAATAGACGCTCCTTCATGTTCTAATTTGTTCATCTGTGAGGCGATTAGGGATTGCTTCTTGTGTCTAAGATAATTAATGGTCTATAATTGTCAATCCCAATATTAATAAACCCTCATCCCCCAAATTCATTTTTTAAGAACTGGCCGGTGTAGGATTTTTTGACCTGAGCGACTTCTTCCGGCGTTCCCGATGCGACAACCATCCCGCCGTCATCGCCCCCTTCGGGACCGAGATCGATTATATAATCGGCGGTTTTTATCACATCCAGATTGTGCTCGATGACCAGAACGGTATTGCCCCGGTCAACCAACTCCTGCAATACACCAAGGAGCATCCGAATATCCTCAAAATGCAAACCGGTGGTCGGTTCATCGAGAATATACATCGTCTTACCAGTGGCGATCTTGGAAAGCTCGGTCGATAGTTTGACGCGCTGGGCCTCGCCTCCAGATAATGTTGTCGCCTGCTGGCCAAGGCAAATATATCCCAGTCCAACGCTTTTGATGGTCTGCAGTTTGCGCCGGATGAGCGGAATATTGGTGAAAAATTCCAGCCCTTCATCGACGGTCATAGCCAGAACATCGGAAATGTTCTTGCCTTTATAAGAAATCTCCAGAGTTTCTTTGTTGTATCGTTTTCCCTTGCATTCCTGGCACGGCACATACACGTCCGGTAGAAAATGCATCTCGATTTTGATAATACCATCGCCCTGGCATGATTCGCATCGCCCCCCTTTGACATTGAACGAAAACCGCCCCGGCATATATCCACGCACCTTTGATTCAGGCAGGTAGGCGAACAGATCCCGTATCGGCGTAAAGACTCCCGTATAGGTGGCCGGGTTGGAGCGCGGCGTACGACCGATAGGCGACTGGTCGATATCGATAACTTTATCGATATTTTGCAAACCTTGAATCGAACCGTATTCCAGAGGCGTTTGCCGGGAATGGTAAAACTGCCGCGCCATGATGCGATACAGCGTTTCATTTATCAGCGTCGATTTGCCCGAACCGGAAACGCCGGTCACGCAGATAAAAAGCCCGAGCGGAATATCAACCGAGATTTTTTTCAAATTATTTCCGGCCGCCTTAAATAGCTTGACCCGTTTGCCGTTGCCGATGCGCCGTTTATCGGGAATGGGGATTGTTTTTTTACCGGACAGATATTGACCGGTCAGTGATTTTGCATTGCGTTTTATGGCTGTCGGTTTTCCCTCAGCAATCACATGCCCGCCCTGCTTGCCGGCCCCCGGCCCCAGATCAATGACATGGTCGGCCGACATGATCGTATCGCGATCATGCTCGACGACGAGAACGGTATTGCCCAGATCCCGCAGTTCATTGAGGGTAGTCAAAAGCCGATGATTGTCGCGCTGATGAAGCCCGATCGATGGTTCGTCGAGAATATATAAGACACCAACCAGACGGGAACCAATCTGAGTCGCCAGGCGGATACGCTGCGCTTCGCCACCCGATAATGTTGACGCCGCTCGAGATAAGGTCAGATAATCCAAGCCGACATTGACCAGAAATCCCAAACGTTCCCGCAGTTCTTTAAGCACTTGCTTTGCTATCATCTCCTGCGTCTTAGTCAGTTTCAATTTATCGAAAAAGACTTTGACGTCTTTGATGGACATTCCGGTCAGGTCATGGATATTTGTTTTATTAATCAGAATTGATAATGCTTCCCGCCGCAGGCGGGTGCCATGACAAGAAGGACAATCGCTTTTCGACATGTAATTTTCAATCCAGACCCTGATGCCGTCCGATTCGGTTTGTTTATATCTCCGTTCCAGATGTCTGACGATACCCTCGAATTTCGATTCGTACATGCCCGAACCGCGCCCATTGGAATGTTCATACTGAAACTTGATTTTCTCACGGCCGGAACCATGCATCAATATATCCTGAATTTTTTTTGGCAATTTGTCATATGGCGTCGTCATTTTGAACTTATAATGTTCGGCCAATCCTTTGAGCATATAGCGGTACCAATTGGCCGAATCGGAAGCCCATGGCGAAATAGCTCCATCCAGAAGCGATTTATTGGGGTCGGGCACGATCATTTCCGGATCGACCTCCAATTTTGTTCCGAGACCTCCGCACGACGGACAGGCGCCGTAAGGCGAATTGAACGAAAACAATCTGGGAGCCGGTTCTTCGTAAGAAATATTGCAATTGAGGCAGGCATACTGTTCTGAAAACAGATATTCTTTATCATTAGCCTGAATAATAACCGTTCCCTGAGCTACCTTCAGAGCTGTCTCCAATGAATCGGTTATCCTGCGAACCGATCGCGCATGAACCGCCAGCCGATCGACGACGGCTTCGACCGTGTGTTTCTTTTTCTTATCCAGTTCGATTTCGTCCTCGACTTCATAGATTTCACCATCCACACGCAAGCGGATAAATCCCTGACGGCGAGCTTCATCGATAATCTCCCGATGCTCGCCTTTGCGGCCCCGCACAAGAGGGGCAAGAATTACAATCTTTGTCCCATCTTCAAACGACATAACCGAATCGACGATCTGGCTGGCCGACTGCTGGGTAATCGGTTTGCCGCAATTGAAACAATGGGGCGTCCCGACGCGGGCATACAAAAGACGGAGGTAATCATAAATTTCGGTGACAGTTCCCACCGTTGAGCGGGGATTGCGAGCCGAGGTTCGCTGTTCGATTGAAATCGCCGGAGATAATCCTTCGATAAAATCGACATCCGGCTTTTCCATCAATCCCAGAAACTGGCGGGCGTAAGCCGATAACGATTCCACGTAACGCCTCTGTCCCTCGGCGTAAATGGTATCAAAAGCCAGCGATGATTTGCCCGACCCAGACAGGCCGGTAATGACGCATAATTTATCGCGCGGAATTTTTACCGAAATGTTTTTTAGATTATGTTCCCGCGCCCCTTTTACATACAAATATTGTGAATTGGCCATTTTTCTCGAATTACCTGTCTGTTTTCAAATTTTTACGCAACCCGGAAATATAAGACAAAAACCCGTTCCGGGCAAAAGCTATTTGAAAATCATATAAGAAAAAGACAGGCAAATGAGAATCACATATTTGGGAAACGGTTCAGTATCGATTTCGTCTTCTGGAATCGCGGTTATTATCCCGTTTATCGGCCCCGGCAAAATCAATTCGTAGATTTCGACCTTCGAACTCCTGCCCGTTCAATTCATCCATAGCCTCAATTGCCCCATCGGTTGTTTCGAATTCGATAAAGGCGATACCACGGTCGCCAACGAGACTAATTGAAATGATTTCACCAAATTGCCCAAACAGTTCGCGAAGCCGATCTTCGGTTATTGAATAATTCAAATTTCCAACATATATCTTGCTTATTGGCTGCCCCGGTTTAAGAGGCGGCTGAGCCTCGGCAATGCGCAGATTGCGCCCCATAAACTCCGAACCGTCAAGCTCCTCTAACGCCTTGGCGGCGGCGGCTTTGTGTTTGAATTCAACAAACCCAAAACCGCGCCCCTCGACAATATTTATGTTTTCAATCTGACCAAACGGGCCGAACAACTCGGACAATTGACGCCGATCGACCAGATAATTCAGATTCCCCACGTAAAGTTTGCTGTTTGGCATACAAAACCCGGTTCTGTCGTCATCTGCATAAATATATTGTTGAGTGATGAGAGACGGCCGCCAAATGGGTTCCCACGGCCGGTATTACATTATGCAATAACGTGCTCTTGTTAATATTGAAGATAAACTAATCCAATATTGATTTTTCGTCAAGGGGTTTTTTGAAAAGAAATTTGGGGAATGAATTGATTATATAGTTCGGATGTCGGGTGCTACTGAATACTATTCAGTCCGTTCAGGGCGGCGACTTTGTAGGCTTCCGACATAGTTGGGAAATTGAAAACGGTATCGATGAAATAGTCAATCGTCCCTCCGAATGTCATCACCGCCTGGCCGACATGAATCAAATCGGCGGCGCCTTCGCCGATAATATGCACCCCGTATATTTTTTTGGAATCCGGACAAAATATCAGTTTGAGAATACCATCATGGTCGCCTGAAATCTGGCCCCGCGCCAGTTCATAAAATCGGGCTGTGCCCGTTTCATACGGAATGCCTTTTGCGCTCAGGCTTTCCTCGGTCTCGCCGACAGTCGATATTTCGGGAATGGTGTAGATGCCATAAGGCAACAACGTATTGAGGTGGGATTCTGATTTTCCGAAGGTATGGCGCGCGGCCAATCGTCCCTGATCCATCGACACTGAGGCCAGCGAGGGAAAACCGATAACATCGCCGACGGCGTAAATTTTGCCAACCCCGGTATGAAAATTCTCATCGACATCTATCATGCGCCTCTTATCGAGTTTTATCCCCAGCTCTTCCAGTCCAATACCGGCAGTATTGCCCGTTCTTCCGGTAGTTAAAAGTATTTTATCGGCGACAATTTTCCGCCCCATTTTGGTAGATATATTTACCTGGCTGTCGCTGATTGTGATTTTATTGAGTTTGTCTCCGAGGATGACCTTGGTCCGATGCGTACGCATCAGGTAGGTCAGCGTATCCGAGATTTCATGATCCAGATGCGACATCAGCCGATCTTTGCTGTCAACCATCGTTACCTTAACGCCGAGGTGGCCGAAGATGCAGGCGTATTCGCAGCCGATAACGCCGCCTCCGACGACAATCATCGATTTGGGAATGCGATCCAGATTCAAAATCGTCTCGCCGTCGAAAACATAAGTATCGTCAAAATGAATATTGGGATCCCGGCGCGGCCGCGATCCGGTCGCGATGACAATCACCGAGGCATTCAAAATCCGTCCCTGGCCATTTTCATCCTCAACCTTCACTTCGGTTGGCGAAACTACTTTGCCCCGGCCCGGGATCACGGTGATGCCATTGCGTGATAATTTATCCTGAATAACTTCAAGTTCTTTTTGAATTACCTGCTCGGTCCGGTACATCAATTCGGCAATAGTCACGTTCGATTTGAGCGAACAAACCACGCCGTATACCGAACGTTGCCGGATACCGGCAAGATATAAGACTGTTTCCCTGAGAGTTTTTGACGGCAGGGTTCCAGTATGAACACAGACTCCCCCGACGACTCCACGCGATTCGATGATGGCGACTTTTTTTCGGAGTTTCGATGCCTGAATCGCGGCTTTTTCACCGGCCGGCCCTGATCCGATAACAATCATATCATATGATTCCATGAATCGTCCCCTGGTATAAATCCCCAATTATATTCCGGGCAGATGTGGACATCTGTCGCGTATATTAGTAAAGACTATTTGAATAGGAAAAAATAGCCCTTTTAGTAGCTACTGTCAATTAACAATACGCCGGAAGATGATTATGTTCCCCAAACTTCTCAATAATATTCCCATTTAAAGAAACAGAATACTGATTTTTATTTCTTCCCGAATCTTTGAATATCTCCTTTCCAAATGAGTATATCTTCTGGCACAATGAAGGCTTGAATTATATGGTTTTTTTGTGCTATATTGTCAGACTCAGCGGGGCTTGCGCGTTTATAATTTTTATTGACAGAAAAACTTTTAACAGGTAGTTACACATTATGGATTACGGCAAAATAATAGCGACCGGATTTAAACAGGCCTGGAAATACAAATCCCTCTGGATTTTTGGATTTTTTGTTTCCGGCGGCGGCAGTGGATATTTCAATCTGACCGACAAATTCCGACGCGGCGATACCGGCGATTGGGGCCGCTGGGGTCGTTTTGGCCATTACGATTTAAGGCATTTTGATTTTGGCAATCCCCTGTTCATTCTGGCGTTAATTGGCATTATCCTTCTTATCATACTCTTCTTCTGGATATTAGGCACGATATCTATCGGAGGCTTAATCGGGGCGGCGCGGGATATCAAAAATAAGATGGAATATCGTTTTTCAAATGCTCTCTCGACCGGATTCAGAAAATTCTTCCCCATCTTTGGTTTATCGCTTCTGGCCCTGATAATCGGAGGCGCTTCTGTATTTATTTTGATAATGATCGGGGTCGGCGCATTTATGATGCACGTTGGATTCGGATTTTTATCTCTCGCAGCTTTAATCCCGCTGCTTATAGCTGTCATTTTTGTAATCGGTGTCACCACGGCTCTCACTGAACGAATGATTGTTATCGAAGACAAACCGGTTTTCGATTCAATCGGCGACAGCTTCGCTCTCTGGAAATCTCATTTGGGACCATCAATTCTTTATGCTCTCATTTATATGGGAATATCCATCGCCATCGGCATGACAGCTTTCGTTATTGTAATTTTTATGGTACTTCCTTTTATAGCGGTCGGATTTGTCAACTGGCTTTTGGCAATTCTGATTGGCCTCCCGGCGGTGCTACTGATAATGCTTGTAATAACCGGTTTTACCGGATCGGCGACGCACCTAATGACTACCGAATGGTATTATCAGCTTAAAGAACTATCTGTGGCGCCGGCCTTAGCTGCTAGTGCGCCTGTTCCGCCCCAGGTATCATCGATTCCTCTTCCGGAAGATGACAATCCGCCTCCACCACCGCCGGAAACGACGCCACCACCTGAGAATGGATAGCCAAAGATGCGGGAAATTTCTTTTGTAAAGATTGCTCTATTCATTTTAGCCGTCTGTTTTATGCCGATGGCTTATCCGGTTTCGGCGCAGATAACTGATCTCCCTGATGTGAAAATGGTCATCGATAATTTTGATTACATGATTTCTCTTTTCCCCGATGATTATGACAGCCGCAGGCAGGCGGTTCAGGCTTGCTCGACGATAACTCCGGCGGCAGAGTCTTTAAAAGTGTTCTGGGAAGAACAGGGAGAAATCGTATTATATTATCTTTCTTATTATGCCGGAATCAACTGGGTCGAACCGGAGTTCAAAATATATCTTGTTAAATATTATCCGGATTTCGCCAACCACAACCCGATGACAATACCTTTGGCCGGGAAGAAAGATGGGGGGCGAATAATCGCTCTGCCTCAGGAATTATCTCATTATTTAACTTTATTCCAGCAACTGGCTAAAAGACTTTTGGACCAGGTTTCCCTGCCGGGCAGCAGTAATTATTATATTGCCGGACATCCGTTATTGCGAAAAACTTCCCGAAGATTTGATAATATGGCTAATCTGTTGGCCCTGAGAACCCTTTCCGATTTTACCAACGTCGATACGCTGCTGGCTATTTTCAAGTCAGCGCATTGGAAAGAACGAGAATCGGGACAAGGAGTATTGTTCGATTATTTCTGGGATAAATGGCATCTTTCGGAGGATTCGACTTTGGCCGATTATATTGCTAATGAACCTTACGGTTCCCGGCTCGTTGCCCTGACCCGCCCGCCGGTAACCCGTCCCCGTGAATCCAGCCGGGGTGATCATCAACTTCAGGCTCCCCCGGGCGGCCAACTGGGCCTTTCGGTCGTTCGGGACCGTTCCGGATTTTTCAAAGTTGTCGAAATTGACAGCCTTAAGCTGGCGTTTGTCTCCGGTTTGAGAACCGATGATTTAATCAGGAATATAGATGGCACCGCTCCCCGCAATATCAAAGCATTATTCACCCTGATTCTTGACAAACTTCCCGTAGGGGCTCATGTCAATATCGTCAGAAATGATGAGCCGGAATCGGTTATTATTTATCCCTGGTCTGATTTGCCCGATGATCCGGAATTATATTATGAACGGCAGCAGTCGGACATTTACGATTCAACCGATAATGAATAATCAATAATGTATAATTCTCAATGTCGATAAATCGCGCATAAAATCCTTCCATTATACCCACTCCGCAATAAACTTGCTTTAACTCCTCCATGATTATTAAAAAACACCGGCTTTGTCCGATAACCTTAGTAGTTAATAGCAGGAGAGATAATGAATCAGGAAAATGTATCATTTGCGTTAGTCGAGCGGAAAAAATTCGATGACGAAAAAGCCCATGCTGTCGCGCCTGATATTTGGTGGGTCGGCAATTTCGACAAAGCGGCCAACCGCTCATATAATCCATATTTATTAATAGACGGTAAGGAAGGGGTGCTAATTAATCCTGGATCGCGCGCGGATAAAAGTCACGAGATAATCAAAAGGAAAGTCACTTCGGTGATAGATCCCCGGTTAATTCAGCATATTGTGCTGCTCCATAATGACGCGACCCGGTGCGCGGCGACGCCGCTTTTTGAAAGTATTACCGATGCCAATGTCCGAGTGTACGCGCCTTCCCAATCAATCGATTTAATTCGCCATTACGGATGCAAGCATCCCCTTATAGGCCTTGATGGCGGAGACAGCGTCATTTTGAAATCGGGAAGAAGCCTGACATACCATGAAACCCCAAACCTGGATTGCGCCGGTTCAGGCTTTTTGCATGACGCTCAAAGCGGTACAATATTTTCGGGCAATTTGTTTTCTATTCCTGGAAACGAATGGAATCTTTACGCCCAATCGGAAAGCTGGGAAGGAATAACTCCGGCGCCCTCACAGGGCTTATGCTCCAAAAAGGCATTTCATAAGGCTCTTAATAAAATTGAAAGACTGTCCCCGGAACGCATCTGCCCTCATCAGGGACCAATCCTGGAAGAAAACATTGATAAATATATCGCCTTCGCCAGAGAGATTGAATTCAATAATTAATATAAAACGATTTTAGAAAACCCCCGCGAAGCCGGGGGTTTTTTTGGCCTTCTTCCAAATTAAGAACCGCTGAACAAAGACAGCCTGACCCCGAATTGATTGACCGGCGGTTCATAAAAAGTCCCGTATATTCGTTGATAATTCAATGATATTGATTTATAAACCGGCTTAACAATGGAAAGCTCGATGTAATAATCCTTGTCTTCATCTAAATCGAGATTCCAGTTAAAATCACCGGTAAATTCAAAAATGAAATTCGTCCCGATATTAAATTCATTTATCGAAATAATCTGCAGTGTCGTACCACGATTTTTGCCGTCATCATCAAGGTTCTTGAAATATGATATTTCATTCGTGTAAGGTATTATATTTTCCGATACAGCCTGAGAAGATAACGCAAATGAGAACATAGCCGCCCCGATTAGAAAAAACTTAAAATAACTCATATCCTTATTCACCCTTTCCTTAAAAATGCCAAACATAGCAATGAATTGCGAAGATAGTCCATATTTTAGAAAAATCAAGCGCTCTCTCTCATGATTATTTTGGAAAATAATCCATGTACATCCGATGGACATCCAAATCAGAGAAAGCCCGATCAGAATTGGGGTTTTTTTTATTGTCATTTTTCTATTAGACCCTTTTCTTAAAAATAATCAGACAATTTGACATTTGGCCGATAAAATAACAAATAGGGATGTTTGAATGCAGAATGTTGGGGATAAAAAAATTCTACTCACCGGCGCGGGCGGCTTTATCGGGTCCCATGTTACTGAGCTTCTTATCAACGCGGGAGCCAAAGTATCTGCCTTGGTTCGATATACATCTACTGGACAGTCCGGGCATCTCGACAATATTACAATACCTGATAGACGGCGGCTAAAAATAGTCTATGGCGATATTCGCAGTTATGAAGATGTTAAGCGGGCGATTGGCAAAAACGATATTATTATCCACCTCGCCGCCCAGATTGCCATACCTTATTCTTATATTTCCCCCGGTGATTTTCTCAATGTTAATACGGTCGGGACAATAAATATCCTCAATGCAAGCCGGGAAAAGGATATCAAAAGGATTGTCCAGCTATCAACATCAGAAGTCTACGGATCGGCGCAGTACCTGCCGATTGATGAAAAACACCCACAGGTCGCTCAATCGCCTTATGCCGCTTCCAAAATAGCTTCTGATAAACTGGCCGAATCCTTTCATCGCTCGTACAATTTGCCGGTAGTGATCGCCCGGCCGTTTAATACTTACGGCCCCCGCCAATCAGCCCGAGCCGTTATCCCTACTATCATCATTCAGGCATTGCGCGGAAAAACCGTATCTCTGGGAAATATACATACTCGCCGGGATCTTAATTTTGTCGGCGATACGGCGGCGACTCTGATAAAAATGGCTTTGTCCAACAAAGGCAATGGCGAACAATTTAATATTTGTTCCGGCAAAGACTATTCTATTGAGGACATTGTCAAACAGATTGGACATATACTGGGGAAAAAACTAATTATTAAAACCGATAAACGCCGCATCAGACCAAAAAATTCAGAAGTTGACCGGCTTCTTGGCGACAATGCGAAAGCGGTAAAAACTTTTAAACTTGCCAAAAGTACGGATATTGCAAACGGACTCAAAAAGACTATCGAATACATTGAAACCCATATTGATAAATATGGCACTGAGGATTATCAACTCTAATGAAAGCAGTTATTCTCGCCGGCGGTAAAGGCTCGCGTTTGGAACCATTTACATATGTCTTTCCTAAACCATTGATGCCGATCGGTAATCATCCGATTCTGGAAATTGTCTTATCTCAATTATCCCGGGCCGGAATCGATGAAGCCATTCTGACCGTCGGTCACGAAGCGTCCAAGCTTATTAAAATGGTTACCGCCGCGGGAGATTTCGACTTGCGCATCAGGTACTCGGAAGAAAAAAAACCTCTCGGAACGGCCGGACCGCTAAAACTTATCAAAAACCTCGGCGAGGATTTTCTGGTTTTGAATGGTGATATCCTGACTGATATCGATTTTAAAAAATTCATCGAATATCACAAAAATAATAAAGCTATCGCGACCGTTGCCTCATACCGCCGGAAGCAACCAATTGATTTCGGGGTCATTGAGGCTGCCGGCGATAGAATTACGGCTTACCGTGAAAAACCCAACGTTGAGTATCTTGTTTCCATGGGGATCTACGCCTTCAAGCGTAAAATACTTGAATATATCCCGGCCAATAAGAAATTTGATTTCCCGCAATTGGTTAATAAATTGCTCAAATTGAAAATCTATCCGGCTGTGTACCAACATAAAGGCGAATGGCTCGACATCGGACGACCGGATGATTATACCAGGGCAATTAAACTGTTTTTCAAAAAGGGCAAACGTTTTTCCGCTAAAAACGTTAAAACCTTTAATCGCCGTAACCGATAACTAAACATACATAACGGGACATATATTACAGGGTAGGATATGAATTATTTAATCACTGGCGGAGCCGGATTCATCGGCAGCAACCTTGCTTTTGAACTTGTCAAACGTGGCGACTCCGTGCGCGTACTTGACAATCTTACATCGGGCAACCTTGACAATATAAAACCGTTGTTTGATAAAATCGAAGTTATTGAAGGTGATATTCGTGATTTCTGGACGGTTGTGGAAGCAATGTATGATATCGACTTTGTTCTGCACCACGCCGCCGTGCCGTCAGTTGCCCGTTCCATCAAAAATCCTTTAACCGCCAACGCCGTCAATATCGACGGAACCTTGAATGTTCTGGAATCGGCTCGGCAGGCTAATGTCAGAAGAGTCGTTTTTGCCTGTTCTTCGGCTATCTACGGCGATTCGGAAGAGCTTCCCAAAATTGAAACTATGAAACTCGATCCGATGTCTCCATACGCCGTCAATAAACTGGCAGGAGAGGAATATTGCAGGATCTATAATCATCTCTATGGCCTCGAAACAGTTTCGCTGCGCTATTTTAACGTCTTTGGACCGCGACAGGATCCAGCCAGCCAATATTCAGCAGCGATTCCGATTTTTATTAAGGCGATCTTACATGGCAAACCGCCCATGATATTCGGCGACGGAGAGCAGTCTCGTGATTTTATCTATATCGATAATGTCGTCAACGCTAATTTGAAAGCCTGCACCGCCCCCAACGCTCCCGGTCAGTGCTTCAATATTGCCAGCGGCCAGCGAATTACTCTAAATAACCTCTTGAAAATAATTTCTGAAATTCTAAAAGTCGAAATCAAACCCAAATATGTCAATCCCCGCCCCGGAGATATCCTTCACAGCGGAGCCGATATAGAGGCTGCCCTAAGCGGGCTGGGATACTCCGTCGATATTGATTTAAGAACCGGAATGAAGGATACCATTAAATGGTTTTCCGATATCTTTTCAGAATCTACGCCGGTAAGCGGTATCAATATTGATTGAAGATCGAATTATGAAATAATATCTTTCGATTGTTTTCCCGCAAATTTTCCTGCAGTAAACAAAATTAGTTCTTATTGCCAATGTGCTGACAATCAATTCGGGCAGCAGCGCAACATCGCCCCATTGCGGAATATGTAATTTATAATCCTAACGGCATCGGCCAACGAAATCCCACTATCGCAATCAACATCACTATGTAATTCATCAGAAGGCCGCGGCCCTCCCCGGAACAGGTAATTCAATAATGTGACGGCATCGGCAACGCCCGTTCGATTATCGCCATTGGCATCACCGCAATTGACGTCAACGCCCAAATCCTGAAGCGCCTGCAGCAGTACTCCGGCAGCCGCATCTTCTTCCATTAATGATAGAGGGAAATTCAACAGAACAAACTGATAATCATCGCCCAGATACCGAATTCCATTAATCGCGCCATGATGAACCGTATCGGGATTGGATGAAATATATGAATATAAAGGCTCCGCTTCTTTGGTCGGCATCAAATATCCTGTCATCGGGATATAGCCATCAATCGGCAATTGTGACGCGGCAATCTTTTCCATATCGGCCGATAGGTCGGCATAATCCGGATTAAGTGACGCGCAGCCCATCAAATCTCCATAAAAATATTCGCCATCGAATATAAGACCATATGTGGTGATGCTGTCCAATTTTAAATACTTTTTAAAAAAATCATCATCGGAAAATGACCAGGTCAGCGGCTCATCGTAAGGTGTCGTAAAAACAGAGTTGATAATTATCGCTTTGCCGCCGCCATCAAAATAGGTTTGCAAATCCAGGAAAGCGCGTGAACCTATTCTATTCCATCTCGATTCCGAATCAAATATCAGAATATTATAATCGGCGAATTCGTTGATGGTGTGAAATGACTGGTCATATCTCTCCAGCCGCGATAGAATTCGCGATAAGGCATTATGATAGAGTTTTTCCAGATAAGTGGTGTAGAATGGGCCAGTCTGATTATGCGGCCAGCCATTGAAATCGCACAACAAAACGCCTTCATTCATCGCCATCGGTATGGCCGATATAATCTCGCTTGGCGATGATTCCAATCCGAGTTCATTTTTAGCAGCCACCGAATAATAATATACATTTCCCGAAATGACATTATAATCACTGTATGAATGCTCGGATGTTAGATCATAAGCAATTAATGATTCCCGGTCGTCTCCCCGATATATGACAAACTCCACATTGGCTGAATCAACTGCGAGTGTCCATGATAGTACCGGAACAGTATCAATTACATTAATTGAAAATTCATTTACGCCATGAGGCCGGACCGGCGTCAGGCTGACCGGTAATGATATTCCCGATTCACGATAAGTTTGATCGCTTAAACTAACCGCTAATTCATATTCATGCGTCGAAAACGGTACTTCGAAGCGGTAGAATGTATCAGCCATCAGGGCAGTACTGAATTTTTGCCATTCGCCATTTTCAGTTTTGTCGCGATAATACAAATTGTAGCCTGTTAAATCGGAGCGTATGCTTGCGTTCCAGACGACATCAACATAATCATCGTCATATTCAGATACTACAAATCCCTGCGGCGGTCCCGGATGAGGCAGAGTCATACCCGATCTGTAAACTTCATTTGCCCGGCGATGATGTTCTATGAGTCTTGAAAAATCCAAACTTTCCTCGAATGGAAACGGATCATACTTATCATGTAGACTGGAAAAATCATCCGGATTGACATGCACATTATTAGCGGCAACCAGCGCTACGACAAATGTCACCGAATCACCGGGAGGCAAATTAAACGGGCCGAAGGACAATAAAAATCGAGTATCGGCACCAATTGTGACATCAATTGCTGGTTCAAGCGGTGGATTCCTCCATCCATTCGTGGTATCGAATAGATATGTTTCCAGTTGATTGTAATCGATTTCCGGAAAAGATAAATCATCATATTTATGCCGATCTGTGCCCCAATAATCAGAGGTAGTATATTCCTGCCAATATTTCTCCAATTGACGGGGGCCAAAACCATATTCCGGATAACCGCTGCGGCTCCACCAATTGAAATTCACTCTGTCAATATCAAAACCGGCGTCCATTAAACTGACAGATATAGCTGCTCGCGGAGACCTGTAATCCCAGATATGATCGCCCTGTGCTCTTGTCGGATCGCCATCATTATCAATGATATAGGCAATCCGGGATGTTATGTCGGGATTAGTCTCGTCCAGGACGGCTTCCAGCGAACCTGAAATATCATCAGAATGGCCGTTTTGCCTGTTAGAAATATGAAAAACGTCTCCATCCAAGAATATCCCGGCCCAGCCATCGGTTATATTTCTATCCTGAATATTGGTAACCGTATATTCCATTATCACAAAATCATCAAAAGCGGTATCACTCCAGCTATATGTGCGATGCACAACTTTTAAACCAAGCGGTTTGTGATATGATAAAGGAGTCTGATCAAATCCCCGATCAACAAATGTGTCCAAAACTGTAGAAACAAATTCATCATCCGCGAAATTGCCGGTGCGATATGTCTTTCCCTTTTGGTAATCCTCGGCAAATAACTCCCCATATGATATCCACCCGTCATCTCCAACGGTAACGAATGAATCATTTTCGACAACACCGCCAATCCATAATGATCCGATCCAGGCATATATCAAATCACTACCCTTTGGATAAGTCATATATTCCAGCGTATCGCCGGTTTCGGGGTCAATAGGATATCTGTCAAACGATCCTATATCGGTTTCAAAAAATGTCGTATAAAATTCCCCAGCGTCGTGGACGGCGACTTTACGCGGTTCGCCGGGTAATACCGTTTGCTCGGTTAGAGATAGCTTATCTTCTGAAAATTTTGAGTAATTCCCCTTATCGGCGGCTAATAGAAAACCCGCCAACAAGAAAACAACCGCCCCTAAAAGTATTCCTGGCGTAAATCGATAATTCCCCATAACAAAACCCCTCAGCTAAATTTATATTACTTAATATAACATACTTTCCCTTATAGCAAAGCGCTTTTTCTCATAAATAAATGGCTGGAGCCGAAAAGTGAGGAGCGGCTATATTTCATAGACGAAGTATATATAAATTATGTTTAATGTCAAATAAAATATTACAAACGATACAGCATTAAATAAACCGCGATGCCGCTTAAGGAAACAAATACCCACACCGGCCATACCCATTTGACGATCCGTCGATGCTTTTCAACTCTTTCTTTTATGGCCAGATAAAGCGCCCTCAAAATAAATGGAACCATCAGAGCCGCCAGAATGATGTGCGGAATCAGGATGGCGAAATATACCGGCCGGGTCCAATCATCTTTTAGATACGGCACTGAACCGGCCTTTTGATGATAAACCAAATAAGATATCAGAAATAGTGCAGAAGTTACCACTGCTGACAACATCAATTTCTTATGGGCTGATTGCTTTTGTTTTTTTATTTGAATATAACCGGCGAGAAGGAATATCGTAGCGATGCCATTGAGGACGGCATTTATCGTCGGGAGGTCGTTTATACTCATCACCTCTCCCGCGCCAGCATACTGATATGGTTTTTCAAAATCATCATACTCTTTTCGTCGGTGCCGTCATAATAACCGCGGATGCGCCCCTGCCTATCCAGCAGAGTAAACCGATATGTATGCCCCCCCGGTAGGCCCTCTGCCGGAAGCATAAATCCTTCTTCGCTGAGCCGGACGACATCTTCAATGGGCGCTCGTAAAAAATTCCAGCGATTATCCATCACGCCCCATTTTTCGGCGAATGCTTGCAGAACGCGCAGCGAATCCCGCTCGGGATCGACCGAAATAAACAGAAACTGAATCTTATCCGACCCCGAGAAATAATTATAAAGCTGCGACATATACATGCATGTCGTCGGGCAAATGCTGCGGCAATGGGTAAATCCAAAACATACAACCGATATTTTTCCATTTAGATCGGTTCGCCCGAATGGCTGTCCGTTTCTTTCGGTCATGGAAAATTCAGGAATTTCACCTAGAATCGGCAATTTGCCGCGCGAAGATTCGGCCCACCAAATGACCGCAGTACCAAGGAGAAATAAAAAAA
Source organism: Candidatus Zixiibacteriota bacterium (assembly GCA_043819555.1). GTDB lineage: Bacteria > Zixibacteria > MSB-5A5 > GN15 > JAAZOE01 > JAZGGI01. Next base: position 97,779 of record JBDREQ010000009.1, read on the forward strand.
CAACGGCGGGTATTATCCATCTCAGATTTGATATAAATCTTTTGTTCATACCGACCTCCCCTCAATTCTCAAGGCGGAAAATATCAGAATCACAAATCCAAAATGCAATGCCGAAAGAAGCAAATGAAATAGCTGCGCAATCTTGACCGTTGTGAACAAAATCGTTAAAGGCCCCACAATCAACTGCAGTGTAACGGTGATGATCGCTGCTATTGTAATTTGAGATATCATCGCTGATTTGCCTTTGGTCTGGCGCAATATCCTTGTTCCCGTCTGCCAGGTTATAAGGACAACCAGAATTCCGAGAATGGTATGGAAATACTGTACCCATCCGACCCTGGTCATGATTTCGGCTTCATTCAGAAGAGGGAATGATGCTATTGCCGCTTCCATCGCTTCGCGTATCTGCGTTCCGCTGATTACTTGAATAAGCGATGTAATGGCAAGCACAATTATCCACCAATGCAATCCTCCTTCCCGGCGATCAATTATTTTGATCACATCCCGGTTCAGATAAAACGTCTGCTGAGTAACATACATCATCAACCCGGCAATAATAAACGCCAACCCCATATGGATTGAGACAATCATCGGATCCAGCTGGGTTGCCACTAAGCGGCTCCCCTGCCATCCCTGATACGCGACCAGCAAAGCTGCTAGTAACGCAGGAATGACAATTCTTAAATACTTTCGGTAGCTTAAAAGTGACCAGATCGCGGTGATGGCAATCAATATTCCGACTGTCATCCCAATCAATCGATTGACATATTCAATCCAGGCCAAAGCAAAATTGAATTGAGCGGGATCAATATTGGCCGGCAATTGACTGATGCTCGTGGGCGGTATCCATCGTCCAAAACAGGTCGGCCAGTCGGGACATCCCATCCCGGCTCCGGATACGCGCACCAATCCCCCGACAAATATCAAAAAATAAGTGGCAACAGTCGCCGCCAACGCAAATTTGGTAAATTTATTCATAATTCCTGCCTTATATCCCCAATTCCCCTACTTAATTATTACCTATGCATAATTATATTTAATCACTCAATGATTATCATTCAGATCATCATCATCATCCACAATCGCGCTATCGCCGGCATTTTCAATAATACTATCATGTATGGTAACACTAAGGCTATCATACATCGAAGAACTCTCATTTATCGGACGACCGACTTCAGGATAAATCTGGTCGCGCGTCATAGTATCAAACATTGTAAAGATAATAAAAATCGATAAAAACAAAATCGCGATAACAAAAACGATCAGGTATAATTTTTTGTCATATAAAAGATGCATAAATATCAGCAACACCATCAAACCCTTTACGCCGGCGATGGCCAACGCGACAACGACATTCCATCCTCCGAGGTTAATCTTCGATACAGCGACCGTCACTACCGTTAGAATAAACAAAGCTAATGCCACGCCCAGATATACCTTGATTGGTACCAGATAATGTTCTCCTTTAACTGCCTGTTGACTCATATCATCATCCAATCAAATACAATAGCGGGAATAAAAATATCCAGATCAAATCGACCAGATGCCAGTACAATCCGGTCATCTCCATTGGAGTATAATAATCTTTGGAGAATCTATTTTTCAAAGTCTTAACCATCACCCACGTAATTGCTATCATTCCGCCAATTACATGCAATCCATGCAGTCCGGTCATCACAAAATAAACGCTAAAAAATATATGCGGGTTGGATCCTTCGACTCCGGTGAAAGTGTAATATTTCCCCGGCAATTGTCCCAGATGATACTTGTGGCTATATTCAAAATATTTTACGACCAAAAACACGGCCGCGAACACCAGCGTCAATGCCAGGCTTATCACCGTTTTTCTTTTATCGCCAACCTGCATAAATCGAATTGACAGAGCCATCGTCAGGGAACTAGTGATCAGAACAATCGTATTGAGCATGCCCAGATTGGAATCCAGAAATTTATGGGCGTTATAAAACATATCGGGATTCCAGGCGCGATAGATGGCGTAAAAACAAAACAACCCGCCAAACAGTAATATTTCGGTCAGCAGAAATATCCACATCCCCAGCTTGGCGGAATCCTGCTGCTGTGTTACATCGCTGAAATGATGCGCCAGATGTGACGGATGTCCGTTCGCGTCGCTCATGATATTTTCCTAATTTCGCTCCACCAGAACTTTATCATAATCGTATGGTCCGTGTAAAAATATCGGCGTCCCCACGAAATTCTCCGGGGGGGGCGGCGATGTCGTTTGCCATTCCATCGTAAGGGAACCCCAGGGATTATCGGGGGCTTGTTTTCCTTTGATTAATGAATGGACAAAATAAATAATCATTATCAAAAACCCTGCGCCAAGAACCCACGAGCCAACCGAAGAAAATCCATGCAATGGCTGATACTGGTCGAGATAATTATAATACCTCCGCGGCATACCTTTTGTCCCCAGAATAAATTGCGACATAAAAGTCATATTGAAACCGATGAATATCAGGGCCAGCGATATTTTCGCCCACCGTTCGCTATACATCCTGCCAAACATTTTGGGCCACCAGAAATGGAGCCCGCCCAAAAAAGCGATTGTCGTTCCACCCATCATGACATAATGAAAATGCGCCACCACAAAATAGGTGTCATGCAAATGAACATCAACCGCCAGAGATCCCAGAAAGATACCGGTCAATCCACCGATAGAGAACAAAAATAAAAACGACAAGGCATACAGCATCGGCGTATCGAGTTTTATCTGGGCTTTATACATCGTTGCCAGCCAGTTGAAGACTTTGATTCCCGAGGGAATGGCGACCATAAAAGTCAAGAATGAAAATATCATAGCCGCGATTTCCGATTGTCCGCTGGTGTACATATGATGGCCCCAGACGAGGAAACTGACAAATGCAATCGCCAGCGATGAAAACGCGATGGCGTTATAACCAAATATTTTCTTATGCGAAAAAGTCGCGACCAGCTCGCTGATAATACCCATCCCCGGCAAAATCATGATATATACCGCCGGATGCGAATAGAACCAGAAGAAATGTTGAAACAAAACCGGATCGCCACCCATGGCCGGATCAAATATCCCAATTCCAAAAACCCGCTCCAAAATCAAAAGTATCAACGTAATTCCCAAAACCGGCGTTGCCAGGACCTGAATTATCGCCGTAGCATACAATCCCCAAACAAATAAAGGCATCTTAAACCATGTCATTCCCGGCACGCGCAGCTTGTGAACCGTTACGATGAAATTAAGCCCGGTAAATATTGATGAGAATCCCAGTATAAACACACCGGTCGTCATCGACACCACCGACGTCGTCGATTCAGTGCTATAAGGCGTATAAAAAGTCCACCCGGTATCGACCGCTCCGGCCACGATTGAATAGAGAGCAAAAAGCGAACCGGCGACATATATATACCAACTCGCAAGATTCAATCGGGGGAAGGCGACATCTTTGGCGCCAAGCATCTGGGGCAGGACAAAATTGCCAAGCGCCGCCGGAATTGAAGGGATGATAAAAAGAAAAATCATGATCGCGCCATGAAGAGTAAATACCCGATTATAAGTATCGGCTTCGATAAAATCTTTGCCCGGTGATAATAATTCCAGCCGTATCACCATCGCCAGGAGACCGCCCACGATGAAAAAAGTCATGATCGCCGCCAGATACATAATCCCGATTCGTTTATGATCAAGCGTATATAGCCAGCTTTTTATTCCTTTTGGTTCCTTCAAGTAACTCAGCCTTACTTCATCCATACAGACCTCATTCCTCAAGCGACTTTATATAAGCTATCAACGCGTCAACCTGACGATTATTCAAAATCCCCTGAAAAGTCGGCATCACCGGCTGATACCCGGCAACCACTTTTGCTCGCGGATTAACGATTGATTCGCGCAAATAGTTTTCATCTATTGTAAGGACAGTTCCATCGGCCAGTCCGCGTTCAATTCCAAAGATTTTATTCAATGGCGGTCCGGTATGCGCACCTCCGTCAACTTTATGGCATGTAACGCAAGCTTTCGTTCTGAATAATTGTTCGCCGTATTCGTCCAGCGACATGCCCTCGCCGCTAACCGCGCTCGATTCCAGCCACGCGGCGAATTCCCGCTCACCAACGACATTGACGCGCCCGATCATATCCGAATGCGATTTCCCGCAATATTCGGCGCAAAACAGATTATGTCCGCCGACACTTTCAGCCTCAAACCATGTCACGGTGTAACGATTCGGCAATACATCCATTTTGATGCGAAAGTCGGGTACAAAAAAACTGTGAATAACATCCTTGGATGACATCAACAGCTTGATCGGCTTACCCGCCGGAACCGTTAAATCATTGACGGTTGTCGCTCCATTGGGATAATCAAAGGTCCAAAACCACTTTTGACCGGTAACCTTAATCTCATAGGCGTCTTTGGGGACGACATGCATTTTCATAAAGAGTCGGAAACCCCAGAAAAACACAATAATGACCAGTATCGTCGGGATAATCGACCAGATCAGTTCCAGTTTAAAATTATGCGATAAATCCGGAGTCAGGGTATCTTTGGCTTTACTGTGGTAGCGAGTGGCGAAAAAGAAAATGATGAAGACAACGATAACAAAAAAAACCAACCCGCCGTAAAGAATAAAATTAAAAAGAGCGTCCACATCTGGTGCAATCGTTGAACTGCCCGGTGGCATAATCAAAGTACCGGCCGTATCCATAATCTAAGTCTTTGCCTTTCCTATATCTTATTTTGCCCGGTCGAGACGCGGCGGCGCCGCGATTCTCTCAGCCACCAGAACCCCAAAAATAACACCAACAAAACCACCGTTATGGTTCCTCCTAATTTCATCACATTGCCCGCCAGTACCACATATCCTCCGGCATCGGGATCATAATGGAAACAGTAAAGCAGTACTCGATCAATCGTATTTCCGATTTTCCCTTCGGATGCTTCGAGCAATGCCAGTCTCAAATCGCGTTCTTTGAATTCAATGCCGTACAGGTATCTCGATATTTTGCCCTCGGGAGTCAGGATAGTTATTACGGCCGCATGCGCGTACTGATTATTCGCTTCATCCCAGTAGTATTTAAATCCGATCGCATCCGCCAACCGTTTCGATTCTTCCGCCGCAGCAACAAAATACGTCCACCCGGCCGAAACCTCCGCTCGTCCCAACGACTTGATGTAATTTTGCTTTTTATCCGCGGCTAATTGCACTGTTTCAAGAGGATCAATACTGACGGTCAGAAGGCGATATTCTTTCCCCGGAGTCCAGGCAAGATTCCTGATGCCTTCAGTTACCCCGTTGAAAACCAGATTGCACAACATCGGACAGGTATAATATCCCAATATCAAAATTACCAGCTTATCATCATTGAAATATTTTTCCAGAATTACCTGTTTGCCGGCATCATTGGTTAAGACAACATCTAGCGGAATGATATCTCCCAGATGTTCCTCAATATCAATTCCCTCAAGAGCCGGATCATTCTGATTTATTACTTGCGCCAAAGAAGAAACACCAATCCAATTGACAACAGCCAAAACCAATATATATCTGATAAATCGCCTCATGATCACCTTCCCTTATCCGTTTTCGCGCTATAAATCGAATCCGCCATTAATTTCATCGCCGCTTCAATCGGAATCCGATACACTTCGTTCTTTTCATCGATAAGGCCATAAGATGATAATAACTCCGCTTCCTGTGCGCGCAGCTCCCGCAGTTCCGCTGAAATCGGTTTCAACTCCATTTCATAAACCAATTCCTCCCTGGTGGCAAAATAATAATCAAATAAAAATATCAGGATAATCACCAGAACCGCTATCAACCCGGCGCCGTACCCAAGAACCTTCAAAATATTTACGTCGCGTTTCTCGTAACCGCTATCGGTTTTATTCAGGGAGTTATTTTTCTTTTTTTCGCCCATCTTCTTTCATTAATGATTTATAAAGTTTATCGAATCCTCAAGGCGCGGATCTCGGATCGGAACAATCGGGTGCGAAACAAAGCGCGACCAGAAAAACCAGAAACAAATTCCGCCGATGCCAATGAAGGTACTGATATCCATCCATGATAAATAAAATCCATGCTGATGGTATGTCGGGATAATCAACCAGTACATGTCAACGTAATGCATGAAAAGCAGCCACCCGGCCAGAATTTTCAAAGATACTAATTGCCGTTTTGCTCCCCGCGTTATCAGGATAAAAAACGGAATCACAAAATTCCCAAAGACCAAAAGTAGCGATACAGCTTTCCACGATCCTTCCCAACGATGCAAAAACCAAATTGTTTCCTCGGGGATATTCGCATACCATATCAGAAAATACTGCGAAAAAGCCATATAACCCCAGAAAACCATGAAAGCGAATGTCAGTTTGCCTAAATCATGATAATGCTCAATCGTTACAACATTAGCCAATACTCCGCGATTCCGCAAATACATTAAGATCAAGGTCGTGAACGTTAAAAATCCGACCAATCCTCCAGAGAAGATATAAACACCGTAAATTGTCGAATACCAGTGAGGATCCAGAGACATCAGCCAATCGAAAGATGCGAAAGTCAAAGACAGAGCAAACAAAATCATCCCAGGCGCGCTGACGCGCCCGAATTTCTGGCGGATCTTTTCTGTATGGCCATCATCCTGCCTGAGTGAATATTTGCGAAGAAGAAATATCAGTATAATCCAGATCGCAAAATAGATAAATGAACGGATTACAAAAAAGGACATATTCAGATACGGTTGTTTTCCCATGAGAAGCGCATCCTGCGCCACAGCATCAACATGGGTCCAGTGATACAATGAATGCGCCCCAAATAATATCGGCAGAAAGAATATTATCATCAGAGGCAGCATCAGCATGATATTTTCTGTCAAACGCCGCAGGACAACGCTCCATGTCGCACCGGTCAGATGATGCACCATAGCAAAAAACAACGCTCCCGCCGAAAGCGTAAACCAAAAGGCAAATGATGTAAGATACGAAAAGAAAAACTGGTCATTATCAACGAAATATCCAATCAGGCTGACCACCAGACCGGCAATCCCTAATGTCAGTGCGGTTTTGCCCAGGTGTCCGGCATCCGATATCATATATGTCGAAGCATCATATTTCATTGGTTGCCCTGCCTGATTTTCTCACGTAATTCTTCGGGAACATCATTAGGCTTTGAATTTTGACTTTTTTGCAGTGCCCGCAAATAGGTGATTATTGCCCAGCGATCATTGACCGGGATCTGATGGGCGTAAGCTGGCATATTGCGAACGCCATTTGTAACCACGTCAAATATTTGACCAGCCGGCATTTCACGTATCCGATCATCATGAAATGAGGGCGGAGGCAAATACCCCTTTTTGATCATTATTCCTTTCCCGTCGCCGAGCCGACTGTGACAGGGGGAGCAATATATATCAAATCTCTCCCGGCCCCGTTTTAATATCTCCATGTCAACATCGATCGGACTCGTCCGGATAAAATCACCCCTATCGTTCTTCCCCAGGTAAAATTCATCATCATCCCGCAAATCACCTCGGGCAATCGTCCCCGCTACCGGATTTCGCATCGACGCACCATCTTCAAAAAATGAATTGGCCGACTGTGGCTTAACTTTCTCTTGATCATCCATATTGGGATTCAAATGAATTGGAGGATTTCCTGAAGGCCGCTCCCTGGCACAACCCATAAGAACAATCAAAGACATCAAAATAATATACGCTGTTGACAATACTTTATAATACCCGATCATTTTCATAATCAACTTTCAAGCAGTTCGACATTATATCCGCCCAGTGATTGCAGGAGCTCTTTAGTTTTATCCGGATCGAAATCCTTATCGCCTTTTTCCACGCTTACAAAGAAACAATCGATACTACAAGCCGCGAACCGTTCCGAATAAAATACCGGATGATGCAGGCGAGGAAGTCCGTTAATCGCCAGCATTCCGATCGACGCCGTAAAGGCGCTGGCCAGAACCGCCAATGCAAAAGTCACAAATAAATAGGCGTGGTAACTAAAAAAAGGCTTGCCGGATATTATGATTGGATAATCTATTGCGCTTGTCCACCACTGCAGAGCCAGCGCTCCGATCCCGCCTATTAAGGCCATTAAACCGACCATCCACCCCAGAGGCGACCGTTTCAATCCCATCGCTTCGTCCATTCCATGAATCGGAAACGGCGAATGACAATCGAATTTTGTCAGTCCGGCATCACGCAATTTCTCCGCCGCGCGCAAAAGGACCAGCGGATTATCAAACTGGGCCAGCATACCATGAATCTTTTTCTGGCTACTCATCGCCCGTCCCCTTCCCGTGCGATTCATAATAATGAGGATTGGCTTCCGGCAAGACTCCCTTCACCTCCGACATGGCGATAATCGGCACGAATCGGATGAAGAGTAAAAACAGCGTGAAGAACAATCCGAACGACCCGACAAATGTGCTGATATCCCAAAATGTGGGACGGAAATAATCCCAGCTCGACGGAAGAAAATCATTTGCCAGCGAGGAGACAACAATCACAAACCGTTCAAACCACATACCAACATTGATAAAGATTGAAGCGACAAACATTACCGGAATTGAGCGGCGCAGTTTCTTGAACCAGAAAAGCTGAGGCACAATCACATTGCACGATATCATTGTCCAATAAGCCCAGGCATAAGGACCGGTGGCGCGATTAATAAACACAAACTGTTCATATAAATTGCCGCTATACCAGGCGATGAAAAATTCTATCGAATAGGCATATCCGACCATCATTCCCGTCAAAAGCATTATTTTGTTCATCCGTTCCAGATGGCGGATGGTGATATAATCTTCGAGGGCAAATATCTTGCGAACGATTATCGAAAGCGTCATGACCATCGCGAATCCGGAAAAGATTGCACCGGCCACAAAATACGGCGGGAAAATCGTCGTATGCCACCCCGGTAAAATACTAGTCGCAAAGTCGGTCGAGACAACCGAATGCACGGAAAGAACCAAAGGCGTTGAAACTCCGGCCAAAATTAAATAGGCCAGTTCATAATGTTTCCATTGCCGGTTGCCGCCGCGCCATCCAACGGAAAATATTCCAAAGGCAATTTTTCGAATTTTCTTTTTGGCCCGATCGCGAAGCGTCGCCAGATCGGGAATTAGTCCGACATACCAGAACAAAAGCGAGGCGGTAAAGTAAGTTCCGACCGCAAACACATCCCACAACAGGGGACTGCGGAAATTCGGCCACATCTCCATCTGATTGGGAATGGGAAACAGATAATACGCTATCCAAATTCGCCCAACATGAATACCGGGAAATATCAAGGCGCAAATTACGGCAAACAACGTCATCGCTTCGGCGAATCGATTAATCGACGTCCGCCATTTTTGCCGGAGCAAAAATAATATCGCTGAAATCAGGGTGCCGGCATGGCCAATTCCGACCCAGAAAACAAAATTCACAATCGCCCAACCCCAGCCAACGGGATTATTCAAACCCCAAATCCCGATACCTTCCCAGACCAGATAGCCTATCGAAATAAACAGAAGCAATGTCAGAGCGCTCGAAATGGTGATAGCGGCATACCACCACTTCGAAACTTTCTGCTCGCTTACTTTTGAGATGCGTTCGGAAATTATTCCAAACGATTGTTGACCGTCAAGCAGCTGTTCTGTTTCTGTTTTCTCGATTGTACTCAAGTTTTTGTTATACCTTATTGTCCCCGGTTTGTTTTATATCCCACCAATTTTGGATTCGGATTTCGCACCCGCGCCAGATATGAGTTTCTTGGCCGAACATTAAGCTCGGCCAGAAGCTCATAATTCAAATTATCTTTTTTCTTTAATGCGACTGCGCTTTCAGGGTCGTTGATATTGCCAAATGTTATCGCCTCGGTCGGACAGGCTTGCTGGCAGGCGCTGACAATCTCACCATCACTAAGCTCACGTCCTTCTTTCCTGGCCGATATCTTTCCACGATTGATGCGCTGGGTACAGAATGTGCATTTTTCCATCACGCCCCGGAATCGAACCGTTACGTCCGGATTCATGGCCATCTTTACAATTTCCGGAGTTTTACTCGTGTAATTAAAGAAATTGAACCGCCGCACCTTATAAGGACAGTTGTTGGAACAATAGCGCGTCCCCACACAACGGTTATAGGTCATGACATTGAGACCTTCTTTATCATGCGATGTCGCCTGCACCGGACAAACTTGCTCGCAAGGGGCATTCTCGCAATGCTGACAGGCAACCGGCTGGAACAATGCTTTGGGATCCTCGGTATCGCCGGTAAAATAACGATCCAGACGAATCCAGTGCATCTCCCGGCCATTTCCAACCTGTTCTTTGCCCACCACGGGAATATTATTTTCACTCTGACACGCAATCGTACAGACATTGCATCCGATACACTTACTCAAATCAATCGTCATGCCCCACTGATAACCTGCGCTGTAATCATGCTCGGGATAAATATTTCTAAGCGGCGGATGCGACTCGGCGTCTTTGGCAAAATCCGGATTGTGTTTGTATTCGTCGAGATTCGCCTCTCTAACAAGTGGACGTCCCTCCATGCTGCCATGATCCTGAGTTGATGCCAGGGGATACACTTTACCTGTTTTGGAAACCTTCACGCCATTAATATAGTCAAGCTGACCGAATTTTCTCATTCCATAGATGTTGACTCCGACGCCGTTGCCGACTCGTCCGGCATGAGAACGCCCATAACCAACTTCAACGGCAATTGAATAATCCGGCTGTCCTGGCAATATCCAAATTGGTAATTCGATTGATTCATTATTGGCATCAATTTTGATAATATCACCGTTTGTAACATCCAATTCACTGGCGCTTTTTGGGCTAAGATATACTGCATTACCCCAGGTTAGCTTTGATATCGGATGCGGTAATTCCTGAAGCCAGCCATTATTGGCGTAACGTCCATCATATACAGCGGGCGATATATTAAACGTCAATTCCAGAGAATTGACTGAGTGCTCGGTATCAAAACCTATAATTGATGATACTTCCGCGTTTTTCAATTTCTCCGGTTTATTTTGACTGTCAGTCAAAACCCCATCATGTAAAACCCGTCGCCATTTCTTTTCAAAATTGCTTTTGAGAATGTCCCGCCATGTTTCCCGAACAATCTCATAACCCCGTCTATCAGTACCGTCGATTATAGTAGTGAAAACCTCAATATCGCTTTTTCCTCCAAATAACGGCTCGATCAATGGCTGAATAATGCTTTTGGTCCCATTGATTGCCGATGCATCTCCCCAATACTCTAAGAAATGCGCCCGATGAATATGCCAAGTTACATTTTGCGATGTTTCGTTGATATGCGAACTTAGATGAACCGTATTGGGAACTCTACTAATGACATCTGAAAATTCCGGAGTATGATAAACCGGATTTCCTCCCAGAATTATTAATGTGTCAATTTTTCCGGAAATGGAATCATCTATTAAAGATTGATAATCCCCGGCATCTGAGATTTTAACATCGTCAGCAGGATAATATGTAGCGGTTTTATTAGTGTTTCCCAGTTCATCATTTATGGCGGCGATTAATTCATGCGTATTTTGAGAGAGAGTTTGGCCTCCAATGACCAAACTATGTCCACGATTCCCAATTAAATCTTCTGCAACTGCTCCCAACCAATCGTCATCCCATGAATCAACCGGGATCTTCATTAGGAAACCGTTTAACTTTATTTCAATACCTCTATCTTTCAATTCAAAATAAAGGCCGGTCACATAATGCTCAATAAGCTGTCTCGAAAGTCGTAATCGGTGGTCAGCCATCGCTCCGGTCGAGGTAAACGATGATTCAATCATATACAATCGATTAATATCGTCCTGACCCCCAGTGACATCTCTGCCCTTTGAGAATCGCTTAGCCGCAAGAACGCTTTCGCTTTCGGTCAGCAGAAAATCAGAATCAAACGAAAGGATAACTTTGGCTTCATCATATAGATAATCCGGTCGGTAAGTTTTGTTTGTATTGAATGCCTTTTGTATGCCTCGATAAATATTCTCGTTGCCAATCGGTTCGTAGGCAACGATTTTTGCTTTGGGAAATTTGCGTATAAACTCTTTTTGCAATCGCGCCATAGTCGGCGACGCAAACGGTTCGGTCAAAATTGCAAGACCTTCGCCTTTATTGAGAACAGACTCCTCCCGCTTCTTTCTCCAGTATGATACAAACTCATCCCAACTCGACCCGGCCATATTATTTAAGACCTTTTTGGACCTGTCGGGATCATACAGATTCAATATTTCCGCCTGCATCCAGACATTCGAACTGCCCAATGTTGACGGATGCAGTTTATTGCCTTCAATCTTAGTCGGGCGTCCTTCATGGCTTTCAACTACGATACCAAATGACGAAGAACCGAACGGCATCGTCGTGGCGTAATATTTGGGTATTCCCGGAACAATTTCTTCCGGCTGAACCACGTAAGGAATTACTTTCTCAACCGGCCTGCGGCACCCGGCCAACCCGGCCAGAGCCATCGAAGCCGCCATAATTCCCAGGAATTTCCTGCGGCTGACTGGATTTTGTATTTCGGGCAATAAATCGGGGAATTCCGCCTCGACATGTTTTATATACTCGGGAGAATCGGCCAGATGATCAAGGCTGCGCCAGTATTCCTTGCCGTTATTCTTAAGTCTATTAGTCATCGATGGCACCCCGAACAATCAAGGGGCGGATTTATATTTTTCTCTTTTATCATTTTTTCCGCAAAATCTTTTTGATGGGCTGGAGCTATCCAGTTCATATTGGTTAATTCTTCCTTTGGGCGCAGATGATTATTGGGATTTCGATGACAATCCAGACACCACCCCATCGACAAAGGCTTAACCTGCATCACTACCGCCATTTCGGCAATATTACCATGACAGCTCAAGCATCCCACCCCGGCATTAAGATGAGCGCTGTGATCAAAATAAACGTAATCGGGCAAATCATGGATTTTAATCCATTCGATAGGCGTTTTATTGGCCCAGCTTTCGCGCACCGGAAGAAGTTTTTCCGATTCCGGCAATATTAATTTATGGCAATTCATACATGTTTGAGTTGGCGGGATGTTGGCTTTGGGAGAAATTTCCACATTGGTATGGCAATAACGGCAATCTATCCCGAGGTCGCCGGCATGAAGTTTATGGCTATAAGCTACCGGCTGTTTGGGCCGATATCCGACATCGGTATATTTGGGTGAACCATAATACCAGAAAAATCCGGTCACCATTATTGCCATTGCGGCAATCCCCGCAACCGCATAAGTCGGTAATTTATTTGTCCATTCTGGAAATATCTGTGCCAATTTCTTACCCTGTTATTAAATCAGAAACCGCTTAAGTACCGCATCTCCGATAATCGCCATAAATAGGCCGAACAGATAAATCAATGAAAATTTGAATATTCCCCAATATGCTTCACTGCTTTTATACCGCCAGGCTTTGATAATCTTAATAGCGAAGATTACGCCCAGACCTACCGCACTCACGCCGAATAACCACCCGCCCCAAAATACAAATAATAAGCCGCTGGTCATAAACAGTAACGAGGCGTGAATTGAAATCTGAGTGAGAGCCGAAACTTCGCCTTTGACATTCGGGAGCATCGGCAGTTTTACTTTATCATAATCATCGCGAAATTTCAGCGCCAGAGCCCAAAAATGCGGAGGCGTCCAGAAAAAAATTATCAAAAACATCAACCAGCAGACAAGCGACGTTTCCCCCGTCGCCGCGGCCCAGGCTCCGATCGGAGCCATCGCGCCGGCAATTCCGCCGATTACTATATTCTGAGATGTATTCGGTTTGAGCCAGAGAGTATAAAAAAGGCTATAGAATAAAATCGTCGCAAGAGATAATCCAGCCGTTAAGATATTAAATGTCACGGCTAGTAGCGCTACACCCGAAGTGCCCAGTATTATTGAAAACAGCACAGCTGACCATGGACTGATTTTTCCCATTGGAAGGGGACGCCGACTGCTCGTCCGTAACATTCGCTTATCAATATCACGCTCAAAATACTGGTTAAAAGCGTTTGCCGCTCCGCCTGTCATATACAGGCCCAACAAAAACAGTAAAAATTTAAGCGGCTGATTTACAAGATTACCTTCAACTATCAACGCTGCCGCCCCGGTAAATAAAACCATGAACATTATCGCAGGCTTGGTCAATAGTATTAAATACCCTAGAGTTCGAACAGATTGACTGAATCCGGCTAACCGTTGGGATGCAAATCCAGTACCGGCCACTTCTGCGATTCTGACATTTGAAATCGGAGCTGTTAAAGAAATATCCCTAATTTTACCCCTGCCTATTGTGGATTCATTCATTGCCGCATCTCATTTCATAGAATTCAAAGACCACATTAAACGTATTTACGATTGCGCCCTGCAATTATTTGATCATTTCTGGCCAAAACCATAGAACATGGACAATTGTTCCCCCTATTCAGACACCGGGAAGCAATAAATTGCATCAATGATTTAAATTTTTATCATAAAATCCCATAAGAATATAAGAATATGCAACCATTCAGGGCAAGGCGTTTAATCGGACATTTATAAAATAAAAATACCCGGGGAACTGGGGATTCCCCGGGTGAGGCAAAGGTATATATAGCGTAAACAGGATTTTTATTCAGGCTATTCCGTCTTTTGCTCCGGATGGTCCTGCATATGCTTTTTTCTGAGCGAACCGGCTACAAAGTAGTAAATCAAAAGTCCGGCCCCGGCCGCGACCAATATTACTCCAAAAATCATTTCGGGTTCTACATAACCGGGGAAAACCTGAATTACTAAAAGGCTTAGACCCACCAGTATGAAAACCAATCCCCACTTCAAGGAAGTTGGAGTGTATTTTTCATAATTGTTGAAATTTAAGAACTTAACCTTTTCATCAACCATCCCTCGATTAATAAGTTTTGATTTCAACAGGTACTCAAGCCAGCATTTTAGCATAAACGCGAACACTCCGAATATTACGGGGACAATAATTATTTCTGTATCCATTGGTTTCTCCTTTACATTTAATTTTGTTTTCTAACCATCAGACCGAGATCCGCCGCAATTGTTGCAATTTTTTTTATCTTCATATTTCCTGCAACTTTTACTTATTTGTTCTGTCAAATAGGGTGGCGATATATGATTGACTCAAAAAGGCTGGTTCATAAGATTTTGGCTGGAAACAAATCGGCCTTCCGTGATTTGATAAATCAATACCAACGCCTTGTCAGTCATATAGTTTATCGAATGATAAAACGGGAGACGGACCAGGAAGATATTTGTCAGGAGGTCTTTATTAAAGTGTATCAGAATCTTGGAAATTTCCGCTTCGATTGCAAACTCTCGACCTGGATAGCCAGAATCTCCTACACTACCTGTCTGAATTTTCTGGAAAAGAAAAAACTTCCGTTTTATGAAGATTTGGGAGATGAGGGCAGTTCGTTTGAACCGGCTGACAGCCAAGTCAAAAGGCCTGATTATCAGTTTGCTCAAAAGGATATTTCTTCTATATTAAAGCAGGAAATTGAAAATATCCCGCCGGTTTATCAGACGATTGTGACTTTATATCATATTGATGAAATGAGTTACACCGAAATCGCCGATATAATGAAAATGCCGGAAGGAACCGTAAAAAGTTATCTTTTTCGAGCCCGGCGCATGTTAAAAGATAAATTGCTGACAAAATATAATCGGGAGGAATTGTGAACCGAGACCATTTGACAGATGAGCAAATACAGGGATTTCTTGATCGAAGCATAATCCTGGACGACGAAACCGCCTTCCACCTGAACACCTGCCCCCAATGCCAGCAGGTTTTATCAGACTATAAGGCTGTTATTGCCGGACTGTCCGAAGAACCCGAAATGGCTCTTTCCGCCAGTTTTGCCGATTCTGTCATCGAAAAGATTCCCGAATTGAATCAATTTGAAAGCGAAGAAAAATCAAAATTCTTTATTTTTGGAGAAAAAGCTATCGCGGCGGTTTTTGCCGTCGTTGTCATCGCGGCAGCAATTTACTTTATCAACTTCGAACAAATTTTCGCTAATCTGGCGAACTCGTTTGCGGCCTCGGAGACCACTTCCAGTTCATCATTGACCTGGTTCGAAAGTAAATTATCGGAATTCGGCAAATTCCCCCTATTGGCGCTGTTCACGTTCCTGACTTTTGCCCTCATAGCGGGAATCGACAGCTTTGTTAAACATCAACGAAAACAATCCAGTTTGAGAATTTTCAGCGTATAATTTTTATAAAGATTTCTATGAAGAAAAGGCGAGTCGATTTCAGATTCGCCTTTTTTTGTATATATTCTATGGTAGACATCAATATTAGGTAGAGTCGAAACAAGATACACGGATTAAATTTATGGTTGTCATTTGAATTCCCCAAATTCTCTAATTGTGTTTGATTGCTTTTCCCCTGGTGCGTGAAATTGGTATAGATTATTCTATAAACATGCGCATGGATCAGGTCCGCCGGAATATACAAAATTCTTCAAATATACCGCATCTCCAATATTTACAATCCCGTCGCAATTGGCGTCACCTGCTATTACCGGATCGGGAGGAGGACCATGTTTGAAGATGTGATTGATTAAATAAACTACATCTCCCGCGTTCACTAAACCATCGCCATTGGCATCTCCGCAGATGTAATACTGGTCTATCCCATGTTCGTACCAGATATCCTGCATCTCCGGCCTACTGCCGTGCGAAGGAGACTTGAACCACCCCAGCCAGAAATCATATATTCTATCAGGTTTGTGGCCGCTGACGGTTCGATTGACCAGAACATCAAGTATGTTATTCGGAGCATCGCTTAGAGCATCCCCAATACCATCAGGATTATATAGATTTGGCGGCGGTAAAGGCGGCCAGAGATAGGTACTGTAATCATCATCAATATTATCGTAGATATCCCATAAAATACTCGCCACCGAACCTTCACATTCCGCTCCATAGTTGTTGGCTGAATAATATGTAAGACCATCAACGCCGGTCTCACCATTTTCAGTATTGCGCCAATACATACCGCTAAAATTGTAATTATAGTTACGCCACTCCGGATTGTTCATCAGCATATTTGGAAAGAATGTTGCAAAACCTTCCATCGCCGCCATTGCTGGCCCGATAATTTCATTCCATTCATGTGGTCCACCGGAGGAATTGTCGAAAAAATATAAGTTGTGTTCAAGCCAGTGTGCATATTCATGGTACATGACCGATTTATCGTATGTATCGGGCCTGTATAAAGGATCGTCTCTGATCCCTTCAATATAGACATAGTCATCTTCCGAATTATAATGACTGCCAACGCCGTCGTCCGTATAAACCACCTGGACAATATCGGGAGGGTATTGGCTTGTCCAATTGTACCAAGTATCAGATGCAGTCAAAATCGCATTAGCTATAAAAAATGGTCCGCTGGATCCAATATCGGCAACAATAGTTGTGTCATATTCTCCGCTAACAATGTCATCCACTGTCGGCGTTTGAATCATGTGAATATCTCCGTCGTAATCTTCAGTCACATAACAGGCATCATTTTCGGCATATATGCGAAAGAAAATATCAAGACCTTTATAGATATCATCATTCTCAACTGGTCCTAATTCAAAATAACCAAATTCATCTGTTGTCGTACTTGCCAGTAAATCATCGCCCGCAATATCTTCATCCCACATCTCTATTGTAACATTGCGCATCGAATCTTGTGTCGTAGTCGGCGGAACGGGGTCCTGATAATAAAGATAGCCCGTATAAGTTATCGAATTCGAAACTGTAAACCAATACGGGCCGTCCCATAAAGGGAAATAAACATCATTACCTAAATTGTAACTCCAAATCCATCCATGACCTCCGAACTTCGAAGAATCCAAGCATATAGTTTTTCCTTCTGAATAACTGTCAAATGGGCCTATGGTGATTGAAAATGAGACTTCATCAAAATGGGCGGGCATTCCGGTCCCAGCGGTGTCAGCGTAAGCCAAATATGTTGCAGTATCGGTCCCTAATCCGTCCGCTCCAAAAAGCCTAACAGTAAAGGCCTTATTAAACATATCTTTCCAGCCAAGATTGAGCGTATCGGCTGAAAAATTTTGCCAATCAGCTCCATCCGGGGAATACACCTTAAAACCATTTGTTGGCCCATCCATAATATGTTCAGTGGGATTGTTTACTCGAAGGTAAAATGTTATTATCTCACCGGTCGGAAGAATGCCCGGCGTCGTTTCGCCATCGACATATTCAAGAGATATCCCCGGAAAGGAGTTATTGATACTGCTTTCCTGATTTTCTAAGCTGCCGTTTTGTTCCTCCAATTTCAAGGAATCCTTTAATGGTTGTTCTTCCGATTTTTTTCTAACTTCATCGAGTTCAATCCCAAATTCATGCAATTTTAGCACATTATCAAGTGTCATTTTCATTATATAAGTGCCCATTCTGTGTGGAATCTGGCAGGAATCCGGAATATGGCCAAGCAATTGCTCCGCATATTGAAAATGTGACTCATCCCGTAAATCTATCGCGATTTCATATTCCTTCTGAAGTTGTTCCTGGGTCAAAGTATCTCGATTGGGATCGCTTGATTTAGAATTATTTTTGGAAGGCTTAGGATCGAAATTGGCCAGAAACTGAACCTCATCACCGGTCGTTATTATATCTCTGAATATTGGATATCCAATCATACCACATCCCAATAAAATGCACAATTCAGTAGTATCATTGTCCTGTACCGTTACCTGAAATGCAGTTGAATACGAATGATCTTTATCAAATTGAACCGGCCATGTATTGACGGTTAGAGTATCCCGCTTCCGATATGTCAGGGTAATAACTGTCACGTAACCGGTATCACCGCAAAAATAATATTTGGGTGTTAGACCGTATGTCAGATTTAGAGTTAATGGAGCATTTTTTTCCATTTCCCCAGCCGGTTCAAGCGATATATCAAATGGATGCGGCGGTGTCGAATCAGAATAACAGACATTCCCCACAGCCGCCAATATCAAAAATATTACCACCGATAACAACGTTTTCCTATAACGTCGCATAGTCTTTCTCCTTTCCGTTTTTTGTTAACTAGGTCATTGCGAGCGAGTGAAACGAGTGCGGCAATCTATTGCCCAATAATTAGAGATCGCCGCGTCGGCCTTCGGCCTCCTCGCGATGACGGAATCTGTTAATTGTGTAAATCAACACGAATTTGACGGATGAAGTCGATTGGGCCTCATCCCTATTATTTCACCTCCTCTCCTATTTAAATGCCTTATTCTTTTTACACCCTCAATCCCAATATCCTCTGAAGTATTTGCTTCCCCGTGCTGAAAATATTGTATTTTGTGAATTCATGTTTCCCCACAATCCCCTCACACAGCAGAATTGATATGTTTATTGACTTCCCTCAAAATAAAGACGCAAAGACGGTATGATTTGTCAAATAATATAATTGAAATTGGGGAAAATTAATTGTATTGTGGACGGC
The DNA here is from genome assembly GCA_043819555.1 of Candidatus Zixiibacteriota bacterium. Taxonomy (GTDB): domain Bacteria; phylum Zixibacteria; class MSB-5A5; order GN15; family JAAZOE01; genus JAZGGI01. Next base: position 117,252 of record JBDREQ010000009.1, read on the forward strand.
AGACGTCCTCGCCTGCCGCCTTCTTATTATAAATCTATTATACTAGTCTACGCTTCGATTTTTTCCTCTTCCGGAATTTCAGCAGCCTGCCAGCGATAAACTCTAAACAGCTGCCGGAATCTGCCGTGGGCCAAATCATCTATAAACGTATAAACCACCGGAATCACAATCAACGTCAGAACCGTCGATGAAATCATTCCGCCGATAACCGCGCGCGCAATCGGCGCCCGGAACTCGGCGCCCGAACCGATGGCCAATGCCAATGGCAACACACCACCAATTGTTGACAGGGCCGTCATCATAATCGGGCGGAACCGGATCTGACCGGCATGAAGCAGCGCTAAATTTCTCTCTTCGCCCTGCTCGCGTCTCTGTTTGGTAAAATCAATCAGCAAAATAGCGTTTTTGGTCACCAGTCCCATAAGCAGCACAATTCCAATCAGCGACATGATCGAAAAGGCGGTATTAAAAATCCAAAGGCTGATCATGGCTCCCACAATCGCCAGCGGTTGCGATACCATAATCGAGAGAGGATCGGAAAAGCTGTTGTACTGGCTGGCCAGTACTAAATAAATAAAAATAACGGCGAGAACCAGAGCCATCCCGATTTCCTGAAATGATTCTTCCATAAATTCAGCCTCGCCAACAGCCCCTATACTGTATCCCGGATCCAATGCAAATGAATCTACCACTATTTGGACATCGGCCCGAATATCTCCTGTCGGACGACCCGATGACCCGCCGGTAACTCGCACTTCGCGAACCCGGTCATATCGCTTAATTTCCGATGGTCCGCTCGCTGTTTTAATCTCAGCTATTTGGCTAAGCGGTACACTGTATCTATCACGGCCGATTATTTCTTTGGATGAGGGTACCGCCAGCAAAGATAGATTATTTTTATCCCGTCGATATTCTTCGGCCACTTGAAGCCGAATATCATATTCCTCATCATCTTCTTTGAAGCGGCTGACCTCATCGCCATCAATAAACGTCCGCATCGTCATTGCCACATCAGCGACATTGATACCCAGATCCGAGATCAAGTCGCGATTCAATTCGATTTGAAGTTCCGGCTTACCGCTTTCCTCTGAAGATTTCAAATCCACTAATCCGGGAGTATATTTGATTTTCTCCATCAATGCTTCTGCATATTCATTCAGCTTTGCCCGATCCGTTCCTCGAATCGAATACATAATTGGCTGTTCCTGCCCGCCGGGGTCCGAAGTTCCCATTGAGGCCGTAAAGAAAAATCCGGGATAATTTTTTATTTTTTCGCGAATCTCCTCCGTTATTTCCCGAGCGTGCCGTTCGCGTTCGGATTGATCTTTCAATCTCATGGTTATCGCTCCCTGGTGAACCGGGTTGGAACCGGCTCCGATGGAAGTAAGCAAGCTCGAGACTTCATCGAACTCCATTAGCATCTGTTCGACCGGTTCGATATCCTTGATAGTCGCTTGCAAATTATTTCCCGGCCGGCCCTGGAACGTCACCGAAATGAGTCCCTCATCCGCCTGCGGCATAAACTCAGAACCGATAACAAACATCGCCATAAATATACTAAACGCGAAAGCTACCCCAGCCATAAGTAAAACCATCCATCGGTGAGAAATCGACCAACGCAGCGCCGGACGATACCATTTCTTTTCCAAAGCATCAAAAAACCGGTTCCAACCTCGAAGCCGTTTATATATTCTCGATTTCATCACCTCAACCTGAGGCTTTAGATAAATAGATGACATCATCGGAGTCAGGGTAAAGGCAATAAATAAGCTGACCAGAATCGCGAATGCGACCGTCATTCCGAACGAATAGAAAAATTGCCCAACGATCCCGCTCATAAACGCCACTGGCAAAAAAACCACCATAATCGAAAATGTCGTTGCCGATACCGCCAGGCCAATTTCACCAGTTGCCTCCCCGGCCGCTTTCATTGGCTTTTTCCCCATCTCCATATGCCGATAAATATTTTCGATTACTACAATGGCATCGTCAATTAATAACCCCACAGCCAGCGACAGACCCAGCAGCGTCATAAAATTGATTGTAAAGCCAAGCATGCGCATGAGCGTGAAGGTTGCAATAATCGAGGCCGGGATAGCGATCCCGCTTATTATTGTGGCGCGGAAATTTGACAGAAACAAAAAGATGACCAGGATCGCCAGCGATCCACCGTAAACTATATTCATCAGGACATCATCAATCGATTCTTCAATAAAAACTGAATCGTCTCGAGCGATAACGATATTCATTCCGGCCGGCAAATCCTTTTCAATCTCTTTCACTTCTTCTTTGATTTCGCGTGCCACCTCAACTGTATTGGCTCCCGATTGGCGGCGAATATCAAGCCCAACCAGGGGTGTTCCGTTTAACCTTGAAGTGGATGTCGGCTCGACTTCCGTATCAATTATGTCGGCCACTTCCTCAAGTTTGACATGCCTGCCTTTGGGAGTAAGGACAACTAAATTCCGTATTTCCTGAACCGATGTAAAACGACCCATCGTTCGCACGACCCAATCACGGTCGCCGTCAACGACTCGACCGGCCGGCAGTTCCAGATTGGCCTGGGATAGTTTAAAAGCAATATCCGCAGGCGTCAAATCGAGTGACCGCAACCGATCCGGTTTCAAACGAACCTGGATTTCGCGCAGTGCTCCACCGACGATGGCAGCTTCTCCGACACCGGAAACATTTTCCAATCGCGGTCGGATATTGTCATCGACATAATCGGTCAAATCCCGAAGAGGCTGTGAGCCCGAAATGGCCAATGATATAATCGGCTGGGCTTCAGGATCGAATCTTTGGATTAACGGTTCTTCGATATCATCCGGTAAATCGGGTCGGATATTGGTAATTTTATCCCGCACGTCCGCCGCCGCATCCAAGGCGTCGGTTTCCAGGGTAAACTGAATCACCGTCAACGAATATCCCTCGTATGAGGTCGATTCAATATGCTTGACCCCCGCAATAGTGTTACAAGCATCCTCAACCTTCTTGGTAATATCCAACTCAACGGCTTCGGCGCTGGCCCCTGGATAGACCACAGAAATAACCACAAACGGGAAGTTCACATCCGGAAACAGATCCACGGACAGGGCCATATATGACGTCACGCCCAGAACCATCAGGGCCAGCGTCATCATAGTCGCGAAGACGGGGCGCTTAATCGATATATCAGCAAGTATCATCGCGCCGCCTCCTGAACCTTTGCGCCCGGTGTCAGCATTTTATGTCCCAAAACGACCACTCTATCATCCAATTGAATCTGCCCTTCAATCGCACTGTAATACTCTCCATTTGCCAGAACTTTAACCGAAATCAATCGCGCGGTATCGGAATGAATCGAATAAATTGAGGTTTCCCCTCCCCGATATAAGATGGCATCGTTAGGTACCAGTAATGCATTCGACAGCGTCTCGACCTCAATGTCGGCAATCACATAAACTCCCGGCGCGAATCCTTTTATCGGTTCATCGAATCGGCATTCAACCTCAAAGCTCCTCGTGTCCCTATTAGCCGCATCCGCCACGCTGATAACTGTCCCGGTCATTGTATTTTCAATATCCTGAGATGAAGTGACTATAACTTTCTGACCGGTTTTGATAATGTCAACCTGAATCGTCGGTACATCGAGAATCAGCCGCAAAGCAGACACTTTGGCAATCTCAATCAACGGCAACCCCTGTGCCACTTCGTTTCCGATTCGTACCGGAATATCGACGACAACGCCGTCAAACGGGGCATTGATTTCAATCGCCTGTCGGGCGGATTCGAAATTGGCTTTAGCCACTTTATAATCCGTCTCAGCAGCGTCGCGCTGCGATTCAGAAATCGCTCCGGCGGCCAACAACCGCTCCATTTTATTGAATTGTTTTTCGGCATTCAGAAAAACCGCTTCGGCCTGATTGTATTGCGTCTGGACTCCGCCGCGATCAAGCTTCACCAGCATATCGCCTTTTCCTACCGCTTGTCCGGTTCTAACCGGAATATCGACGACCGTGCCCGTCACTTTGGATAGTATCGTAGCCTGCCTATCACCTTTCAAAGTTCCTCCGACCTTAATTGTCCGAGAAAAATCATTGACCGTCGCTTTTTCGGTTACGACCATGACCGGAGGAGCCTCGCCAATTTCGTTTGTCTCCTGCTCAAAACACCCCGTCACAATTACCAATGCCGTTAATACAAACATTATTTTCAAGAATTTCATTTTTTTATCCTTTACCATTGTGCCCCCCAATCCCGTCCGACTGCCCGTTTGAGTGAACTGACCGCAACGGCCAAATCATACAAAGCCGTTAACCGATTTACCCGAGCCGTTGTCAAGGCGACCTGCGAATCCAGAAGTTCAAGCTGGGTTCCGATGCCATTTTCAAAACGCACCTCGCCGATCGCAAGTCCTCGTTCGGCCTGCGATACGGTTTCGCCCAACGCCTCGACCCGTTGCCGGGCTTCATTCACTTTCCCGACCGCGTCGCGGACCTCCAGTTGAATCTGTCGTTTCAATTGGCTGTTATTCAGCCGACTTTGGTTGTAATCAACTTTTGCCTGTTGAACCTTGCCGCCTGTTTCGAATCCGGAAAATATCGGCCAATTCAATACCACCGACACATTCCACGACCGATTCCAGGAATCGCCCGCAAGCGATGTCTTGCCAATATCATCCTTAAAACTATCCCATTGGACACGGCTGTTGATGCCGACATCCGGCTTATATCCGCTTTTTGCGATAGATACCAATTTCTCGTTTATATTCATCATTTCCCGGCTCTGAGCGATTTCGGGACGACTGGCAATCGCTTCGGATATCAAATCGTCCAAACTCAGTTCGGGAATCGAAATTTCCTCAATCGTCGTGCCCAATTCAATTTCCGTATCCGGTTCAAGGGCTAGAATATTCTTCAGATAATTCATTGCATGATCGGCGTCGTTTTCGGCCCGGATTCGATCCGGCCGAGTATTGGCCACCTGAACCTGAGACCTCAATAGCTCATATTCTGAAGTCTGTCCTTCATTATATAGTTTCTGCACAACATCCAGATTGGCCTGCGCCACCAATTCGGCATCGCGAAAAACCTGCGCCGCTTCGTTCGCAGTCACCGCATTCAGATACGCCTTGTCGGCTTCGGCAGCGACGTCATGACGGGCCGCCCGAATCAATTCATCGGTATAACTAAAGCCATATTTGGCTATTTTGATTGCCGTACCGACTTTCCCGGCCGCGTATAGAGGCTGGTATAAGCTAAATCCGAACGAATAATTGTGCGGTGTACCGAAGCGCAATGTGAATTTATCTGTTTCGCCTTCATCATCGGTCATGGTCAACACCGAAGATTGCAAATCTATATTGCGAAGATATTGTCCGTCGAATGTTATCCGAGGAAACGCTCCCGCACGAGCCTCAACATACTGGCCCTGTATCCTTTCGCGTTCGAGCAAAGCCGCCTGATATCGCTCGTTTCTTTCTACAGCCAGCGCTACCGCTTTCTCTCGAGATAGCACAATCGTTTCCGCGTTGACAAACGGCGCCAGCATCAAAAGCGCCATTAACATCCCAAGTAATTTCATGCATTCCTCTCTGTATTTAATGCCCGGCTGATAAGCCGGGTGTAATTTTCAATTTCAGTTTTCAATCTGTCCTCATATTCTTCCTGCACATGAATCAAAAACAGGTAACGAGACACGGCAATTATCATAACTGCCGCCGATAACCGATCCTCATAAGGCGAATCTTTTCCCTCTTCCAAATCGCCGAACGCCTCGGCGATTTTTTGCGTCGCCGCTTCGATTCTTTTATGCCAGTCAATAATGATCTCTGAGCAATCATCTCCGGAACCGCGCATGCCTGAAGTCAATATCATCCGTACCAGATACCGGTGGTCAAACAACGTTTTAATAAAACCGGTAAACAGATTCCCTACCAGACTCTCCATGCTTTTGCTTTTCCCAATCGCTTCTTCAAAACATAGCAGAAAATGTTCATGACCGTGATCCATCAGCGAATCAAACAGATCCTGTTTATCTTTGAAATAATTGTAAAGCGTACCTTTTGAAAGTTCAGCCTCAATCGCGATTTCGTCCAGAGTCGCTTCGCCAAAGTTTTTTCGAGAAAAAACCCGCGCCGCCGCTTCCAGTATCGAATGCCTGCGCGCTTCTTTTTCTCGTTCTTTTCTTTTGGCTATCGATTTTTCCATATTTTACCTTCCAGTCAACAAATGACCCCTCGGTCATTTTTTGAATATACGGTAAGATTCAAAAAAAGTTCATACTTTTTTTCAATTTTTTATCATTTTTTTAATGGGAATTCTTGGTGTTTAATAGATTGGTATATATATTCTTAGCTTCTTCGGGAAATTATTTATGGAAATAAATGGAAAAATGTGATGCCAAAATCTGTCGGAAATATGGCCCAATGTGTATATTATGACTGTATGGATTTTTTCAATTCAGACAAAAAACCACAGCCGGAAAATATTTCCGAAACCAGGCCTCTCGCCGACCGGATGCGACCGACGACTCTCGATGAATTTTGCGGCCAGGAAAAAATAATCGCTCCCGGCACGCCTCTGCGTCGAGCTATCGAAGAGGGCCGTTCCGGCTCGATGATTTTTTGGGGTCCGCCCGGAAGCGGCAAAACCACACTGGCCTTTCTGATAGCCAATTCATGCCCGGGAGATTTCCTGCCGTATTCCGCCGTTATATCGTCTATCCGCGAACTCAAAGACGTCATCGCCCGCGCCCGCAAACGCAAAAAAATGTACGGCACCTCAACCCATCTTTTCATAGATGAAATTCACCGCTTCAATAAAGCCCAGCAGGATGCTTTTTTACCTTACGTTGAAGATGGCTCGATAGTTCTCATTGGAGCCACAACAGAAAATCCATCGTTCGAAATCATCACTCCGCTTTTATCCCGCGTTCGAGTTCATGTTTTGGAACGGCTCACATCGGAACATATCAAAACTATTTTAAAACGTTCTCTTGAGGATAGCGAAAAAGGACTGGGCCAGCGGAAATTATCCATTGAGCAAAAAGGTCTCGATTATCTTGCTGAGCAATCCGATGGCGATGCCCGCTGGGCATTGTCCATCCTCGAAGCCGCCGCCGGTGATATAGAGGATAAAAACGAAATCACTTACGTTCTTCTCAAGAAAATCATCGGTCAGCGCAACATCATCTATGATAAATCGGCCGAAGAGCATTTTAATATAATCTCGGCCCTGCACAAATCGATTCGGGGCGGCGACATCGACGCATCGTTGTATTGGCTGGCGAGGATGCTCAAAGGCGGCGAACAGCCTTTATATATATTAAGGCGTCTGGTTCGCTTCGCATCCGAAGATGTGGGATTGGCCGACCCGTTTGCGCTGACGCTGTGCATGTCCGCCACCGAATCATATCGTTTTCTTGGTTCGCCCGAAGGCGAACTGGCTATCGCTCAGGCGGTCATCTATCTCGCCTCGGCTCCCAAATCAGTCTCGGCTTACAAAGCCTTCGGAGCCGTTATGGATGAAGTCGAAAAATCGGAAAACCTTCCCGTCCCGATGCATATTCGCAACGCTCCGACGCGTTTGATGAAAGATGTCGGATACGGCAAGGGATATATTTATCCTCCCGATAGCGACACGCCTTTTGTTGATCAGACATTTTTACCCGATAATATTGCCGATAAGAAATTCTATTTCCCCACCGATAAGGGCCGTGAACGCAAAATCGCCACCTATTTCCACGCCTTCCGGAAATATCGGGAGGAGAAGAAGTAATTTAGTAGGTCGAAATCCTTGCGGTTTCGACAATGTCATTTCCCTTGTTCCCCTGCCAGGCTATCGCCTGTCATTCCCGAGAGCGGAGTCCGGTTAGGGACGAAGCGAGTCGGGAATCCAGACTATACATTTCGTGGGCTGCAGACGTCCTCGTCCGCCCCATAGATAATCACAAAACTCTTAAAATTCCTGGACACCCGCTTTCGCGGGTGTGACAAATTTAATATGCAGGAAAAAAATATAACCCGCGTAGGAATTGGTTAATTGGGTAAGCGATATCACTTCTGCACTATTACAACCCTAGTCCCGGCAATACGGTCGCCAAATCGAGCGCATTCGTCTGAACGCAATATCAAAATTACGCCGGCGATGTTTAAAATTGGCAGGCTATCGACAGCACGCAGAATATTTCTAATCAAGCTTTTGACAAGGCCAGGCTTTTGTCCATCATAGTCTATAACCCGAATCCCGACTAAAAACTTCCCCAGCGTCGCACCCAAATAGCCTTCGAGCAAAACAAAATAAGAAACAATCACAATAAAAAAGATGATACACAGAGGGTCGGTTATAAAAAGCCCGAAACTCCAAAGGTGATCCGACGCGCCCATCAACCACGTCCCCTTGACAATTCTCGTAATCGGAAAGAAAAAAGCGCTCAGGATTGCGAAATCAAGAAACAGTCCCCAAAACCTCGGCCACAAACCGGCATAAATGTATTTTTGATTTTCAGCCCCGCTTTTCATCTCAATGCACCCCTTACGATAAGGATAAATACTGTTGGGGACAGGTGTCCACACCTGTTCCCTAATCTATTTTTCCGCACAGATATGGACACCTGTACAGCACATTAAAAAACCATTGTATTAAAAATATATCTATATCGGATGATAAATCAAATAATTATTGTGGGGATGAAGCACGAAGGGCGTCAGTTAATAATCAAATATATCGTCTTGCCTCGCAACGCTCCTTGAATCATCACCTTCATGTCCTGCCGTTAGGCAAGTTACAGCATCACATCGCCCAAACCACCCATTGAATTTGGGGCAACAGCTATCCCTATGTCCAAAAATAACTTGACACGATTGCCGTAAATTATTATCTTTCGCATGTGAGGAGGTTCCCTTCTCCCACCCTGTTCATTAAGAAATCCTCGCCGCCCATTGGGAAAAGTATGCATAAAATATAAATAAAAACCTTTAGCAAGGAGTGACGTCATGTGGCGTAAAATTATTTTAGTCATGTTCGCGGCTCTAATATTGTTGGCTGCGTCATCGCCGGTTTTGGCCTACGACCCAAGGTGCCGACTCCCCTTCGGTGAACCATCAAACGATGAACACCCCTGGGGCGATGAAAACTATTCCAATGAACGACCCCTTATCGGATACGACCGAGTGTACACATTAACGGGAAATTATGATTTGATTTCCATAGCGGTACAGGGCGTCTGGGACAGCGCGGTTGGCAAAGCTAAGGAAATATTTGGCCTGCAGAATTCGCAAGCGCGAACTGCGACGGTTTCAGAAACCAGGACAATGCGAATTTACAATTCCCGGAAACCATCTGCGATGAGGAAAAGGTAATCATGAGTCAAACTTTAAACACGAAATCGGATGTCCGGTTTGAATTATTGCGACAATTGTCGCAATCGATTCAGCGAGGAGATATTTCCGGTGGTCTGCGCATGGCGAAACAAATACGCCAAAAAATGATCGCGGAAAAAGATCTTCTGGCCGGACAATTTCGGTGTCTTGAAGCGAAGCTCTGGCTATTGTCCGGTGATTACCATAAATCCCTCACGTCGGCGCGCGTGTCAGCTTCTTTCCTGACGCCATTTGGCGAATCGGAAGAACTGGCCGAAGCGTTTCTAATAGCAGGGAAGTCATTGATTAATATCGGTAATTACCGCGAAGCGGAAACAGCATTTTTAGACGCCGATTCACTTTACCGCAGGACCGACAATGATGCCGGTCGCATAAATGCGGTTAACCAACTGGCCCGAGTCAGCTTCATCCACGCCGAGTACAAAAGCGCGTTGAAGTATCTACTTGAAGCGATAAAACTTGCGGAGAAGACGGGCGACCGCAAAAAACTGGCTTTTTTATGGGGCAACCTTGGACGAGTCTATACGTTTTTGGGAAACTTCAAAAAAGCCAAAGAATCTCTCAAAATGGATCTTCAGCTTTGTGATGAATTTGACAATGAGAACGAGAGGGCAAAGGCACTGTTATCTCTCGGTTATATAGAGATGCAGCAAGAGAGATATGAAAAGGCCGAACAGCGATACGATGAGGCCAATTTGATTCTTAAACGGCTGGACATGAAACGCGAACTCATAATCAGCCAGACGTATTATGGTGAATTAAGACTCAAATGCGGTGATCTGTCCGCGTCCAGGCGTTTATTGAATGAGGCGGCTGAGACGGCCAGGACAATGGCTCCCGAATCGTCGCTTCTGGTTATGCCTCTTCGGCTTCTGGCAGAGCTTGAATTGACCGGCTGTAGTTACAGTTCTGCATCGCGTTTGGCCAACAAGGCTTATGATTTGGCTCGAAAGATAAATGAGCCGATCGAAAAGGCCTGTGCACTAAGAATTATTGCACAAATAGATTTCGCGAAAAAGCCGGAATGCATCAAAACTGTCGAGAAAACCCGGCAGACATTTCTAAAAGTTCTTGAAATAATGCATGATTATGATGCCCGGTTTGAATTAGCGGAAACTCTGGTAATAATGGCTGAATGCGGTATTAGCTCTCAACGCCGCCGATTGGCTAATCTATTCCGAGCGAGTGATATATATAATCGACTGGGAATAGAATCAAAGCTGGAAAAAACTCAGAAGCTTATCAATCAATCTGAAATTTCCACGGCTTCACCAAGAAAATCAAAACCAAAGCCTGCCTCGAATGCGCCAGTGATAATTACAATCAATGCCCGTATGGAAAAGATAATGGAGCAAATAGCCCTGGCGGCCAGGTCGGAATTGCCGGTTTTACTAATGGGCGAAACCGGAACCGGTAAGGACCTGCTGGCCAAATATTATCACAGCCATACCGGTCGGACGGGTGATTTTGTGGCAATAAATTGCGCCGCCTTTCCCGATACGCTTCTCGAGGCTGAGCTCTTTGGATACCGCAAAGGCGCATTTACCGGCGCCGGGGCTGATAAAGAGGGGCTCTTGCATCGCGCCAGCGGTGGAACATTCTTCCTTGATGAAATCGGAGAGATGTCGTTCATATCGCAGGCGAAATTATTGTCGGTGATTGAAACCTGCCGAACTCGACGGCTGGGTGGAACCGAAGAAGAAAGCCTGGATATCAGGTTCATTGCCGCCACAAACTGTAATTTGGCTGAAATGGTTGATGACGGTACCTTCCGGAGAGATCTTTTTTATCGCCTGAGTGGAATCTGTTTTAAGATTCCCTCACTTGCGGAAAGACCGGAGGATATACCGATATTATTGAGACATTTTCTCGAGAGAGAAAACGCTTTGATAAAAGATCAAGACCTCGATCCGGAATTGATTAATCAATTCACATCGAGGACATGGCCTGGAAACATCAGACAGCTTGAATCGGAAGTCAAAAAGCTGGTATTGTTTTCGGAGATCGCTCGGGAGGATTCACTTGGCGATCTGGCTGAAATCCTGGTCCAGAATGATGGTGACAACGAAACCATAACTTTGATGAATCAGGTGGAACAGTTCGAGAAGGCATTGATTATCAAAGCCCTTCGCGGGTCGAGCGGGAATAAATCCCTCGCCGCGCGGACTTTGTCAATTCATGAATCGACCCTTCGGGCGAAAATGAAACGATATGATCTGAGTATGAGCATGATATCGTAAATTCATACGAATAAACACACTTCTTGCTAATAAGGGTAAGTTCTTATTTATTCAGGGCTTACCCTTTTTTTGTATCCGTATCGTAAAATCAAACGAATGGGCATTCCGTGATCGAAATTGGTGTAAGGTTATAAGTGATTGTTTTTCATTTGGTTGGGCTGACGAAAATATCCATTTTCAAAAAAGGCACAAACCTTGCTATAGGATTTGTGTCATTTTTAGCTCCTTTTTGCGCTGCTTTAATAGTCCTTTTTTCTCGGTTGGCCACCCGTACTTGAGGGGAGTACGGGGGCCATTTTAATTTATGGATAAAACTGTTTTTCAATCAGTCCAAGAAATTAATTGTATAAAGCCATGAAGAGATATATTTTGGAGCGATATGAAAATTTGCCGTGTTATTGTTTTGGTATTAATGATTACCGCCGCCGTCTGGGCGGATCCTGGACAGGAAAGACATAATCCATTTCAGCTGTCGTCATTGGACGGAGAATGGGAAGGAATGGGCGAAGCGGTAATTCCCATGACGAAAATCCCGATTTCACTCGAGGGTGAAGCGGTTTTCAAATATGATTCTGCCCTGGGATATCTGCGGACTTCCATTATTGCGAAAAAGTTCTTTTTTTCTTATGCCGATTCAGGACATCTATATCATGATCCCAGGACCGACTCCATTATCTGGGAAGTTTGGGACGGCTTCGGAAAATATGGAAAATATCACGGCATACTAAATGAACGGATGCTTACGGGAATGCTTATTAAGGGAAAAAGGCGGTTTGATATCGAAATCGATTTCGTGACAGACGATAGCCTCACTTTTGGTATGTCCAGCCAGAAACAAACTGATGAAATTCAGCCTCGTGCCAATATCAGTCTCTGGCGCGTAAAAAAATAATTCCTCAGTCTTATTTCCCGAGCTGTTGAATCCTGTGGGTATTTTTTATATATATACTCCCATGGAAGATTATCATAAAAACCGAAGAGAAGAATTGATGAGCATGCCCAAAGAAAAACTCATCGGTATGCTCGAAGATGCCGCCAAAAACTGGCTGGCGCATGACGGACTATGGTTTTTGACGGTCGAGTCTGAACATGGCCTTGAAAACGCAATCTCGCATGATACAAACGCGTGGGAGAAATTTACCGTCATCGAAGCCCGGCGGATTATGAAACGTCAGGGTATCGAGCCAAATTCTGGTCTGGAAGGATTAAAACAGGCTCTAAAATATCGGCTCTATGCACATCTCAATATCCAGGAAATTGTTGATGAAATGAAAAAAAGTTTTATATTCAGGATGAATGACTGCCGGGTCCAGTCGGCTCGCAAAAGGGACGGACGTCCTGATTTCCCCTGTAAACCGGTTGGGTTAGTCGAATACGCTTTATTTGCCTCAACGATTGACTCCCGGATTAAAACAGAATGTGTTTGCTGTCCGCCCGATGATCACCCCGAAAATTACTATTGTTCCTGGAAATTCTCCATTTAAATAGCAAAACGGCCGGCTTGGGGATCCGGCCGTCTGCTCTTGCAGGGGCAATTAAGGCAAGGAGGTTACTATTTGCCGGGTCATTCGGGGGAAAGTAACCGGCAAACCAGAACACTTTGTATCAAGTGGGTAGTTCCCTGATGCGACACAAATTGTGCTCTATTAGGTTTAACAAAATAATCGGACACTGGTTCCGGAAATATCATGTTTTTTAATTAAAAAGGTAAAATAAGGCCATTATTTTTGAGATTGATTCAGGATTCAAAAATTATATATTACGGTACTTTAATGGGCCCCTAACCTGGCTTTGATGACAACTTAGAAATCTATTGCAGTTAATCATAGATTTGGAATTGAGGTTCATTTGGATTCGACACGATTGAGGAGTATTCAGGGGGAATTGGCCCGTTTGGGATTAGACGGATGGCTGATATATGATTTTCATGGTCAAAACGATGTCGCCGTTAGCTTTTTGGGGCTTTCCGGAATAATTACCCACCGCTCATTTTATTTCATACCAGCCAGCGGACAACCAATCGCTTTTATTCACAATGTTGAAAAAAAACCGTTTGAATTATTACCGGGACGCAAGTTTTTTTACTCATCTTATCGCCTGCTTGAAGAAGAGCTGGCCCGGGAGCTGAAAGGCAAAAAGCGTCTGGCAATGGAATATTCCGAAAAAGGCCGTTTGCCATATATCGGAAAAGTTGATGCCGGCACCATTGAACTGATTCGATCGTTTGGAGTGGAAGTTGTCACATCGGGCAATCTGGTTGCAAAATTCGATGCCTGTTTGACCCCGGATCAGGTTATCATGCAAAAAGATGCGGCGGAAAGTATCAATCGCATAAAAGACGAAGCATTTACTTTTATTAAGGATAAATTGAACGGTGGCGAGGTTTTAACCGAGTATGAAGTAGTTCGATATATCATGGATAAATTTGCCCGGGCAGGGATGACGACTGACCATCCCCCGATTTGCGCCGTCGGACCCAATGCCGGCAATCCTCATTATGTCCCGACCGCTGATAATTGCGCCAAAATTAAAAATGACAATTTGGTGCTTATTGACCTTTGGCCAAGCTGCAAAAACCAAGATCGGTCTTCGCCGATATAACCTGGATGGCTTATACCGGCAGCGATCTGCCGGAAGAGTACGTCAGAAATTTCGCATTGATATGTATGGCTCGTGATGCGGCGGTCGATTTTTTGATCACAAACTGGGGACAGAAAAACATTTTTGGGTACCAGGTTGATGATGTTTGCCGGGGCGTGATAGCGGCCGACGACCTGGGGGATTATTTCACGCATCGCACCGGACACTCCATCGCCGAATCGGTTCATGGCTCCGGGCCAAATATCGATAACCTTGAAACTGAAGACCGCCGACTGTTGATGCCGGGGCATCTGTTTTCGATAGAACCTGGATTGTATTTTAAAGATTATGGCGTTCGGACGGAAATTGACGTATTAATTGATGAGACCGGCCCGGTTATTACCACCCTGCCGGTACAGGAAGAAATTATCCGTTTGCTCGCGTAAATCGCTCATTTGTTATTGAAAAGACTATGTATGTAAATTACCGCCTCATACAGGAAGCCGCCGATAAGTATGGTTATCCGCCGGTTATTCACATGATGGCGCCGGTGGACCATCAGGAATATGAATTCATCCGCTCGACGCAGCATTATGGCCGGGCCCATGATGTGACTATGTTTCTCTTCAAGGGACCCGAGTTAATCGTCATCGCCAAGCATAACTATCCGCCGGGGCTTTTTCGTCCGCCGTCGGGCGCCTGCCGCCCGGGCGAGTCGCTGGCTGAAGGCGCCATTCGTGAAGCATACGAAGAAACAGGATGTACAATCGCGCTTGACCGTTACCTGCTTCAGGTGAACGTTAATTTTACCGACGGGCGGGGAAAGATACCCTGGACATCGCATGTTTTCGCCGGACACTATATGTGTGGTGAGATTCAGCCGATTGATACTCGTGAGATTCGGGAAGTGGCTCTGGCTCGGCTCGATGATTTTGATCGATACAAAGAGATTATCCGTAATAAAACCGCATCAGGCGGCCTCAACTACCGCGCCAGATTACATGATGAGGTTTTAAGGCTGTTGTGAGGGTTGATTATTAATCGCTCTGTTGAATTTGATATAGATTATATACAATCTTAGACGGGGTATGAAACGGCATATTACAGCCGATTTCAAAACCCCAAATTCGTAAGAAATTAATTTATAAAAATTGCCCCCGGTGGATTATTTAATTATCGTCGCCCATACCATCACTTGTACAAGCCATAGGTCCCCTTTCTAAAAGTGTAGTTGATTCCTATTCATTATCGGAATTTCTCTTAATTTAGTCAATATTAAATTGTACGTTTTTTTCACACTTTTTATTCAATTTTACTTGTTAAAGAGCTTGACAAATCGGTTATTGTTTTTTACATAATATACATATCTTATATTATATAGCGAGGGAGAGAATTATTCCATCTTTTTCAAGCAGACATCCAATAATTGTAGGCATATATATCACGATTATAACTGCAATCTTGGTTAACTTGGCAAGCAATTACATATCTGGCAGCCATCTTTGGAATTTAGCCTTTCAAAATAAGGCCATTTATTTCAATTTTGGAACCGAGGATGTCGAGAAGTATTTCAACAATTTCTCACTATATGTGGGGGTGATTACTAATTGTTCAGATGAGGCAGTAAAGACCTTAGATTTTGGTGTTACGTCAACCAGACCTGTTTTATTATTTGACATTCATAGGGATTATTTAAGAAGCACAAAAAAAGAATTAAATATAGAAAATGGTTTAAGCGGAGCTGAGTATTTATCGAAAATTAGCTTAACAAATTTGAACTTTGCACCGAATGATAGCCTATGGGTAGTTTTTATATCTGATGGCCTGGCGGGGTTTTCTTTAGAAACTGTGTATGCTGATAAACACCCCACTGGCACAGAGGGTTCTGTTATTTGTGAAACTGACATTTTTAGAGCTAATTCTAATAGGGGGGACGTTTATTTTTATCATTTATTGGCAATTTTATTGGGCTTGATTGGAGGTTTTTTTATGTATCGAGTCCAACTTGAAAGAATTAGTGATTATAAAGGATTTCTTGATGCTCATATGGCTAACTTAGAGGAACAACGACGTGCTTAATCTTGGTAAACAAATGTCTACTCGCGCAATTATTAAGGAAATCTTATATTCAGCAATATTAATAGCATTTCTGGGTATGCTATTTTCAATATTTTCGCCAAATTTATGGCAGATCACTACGCTTTCATTGCTATTAGCGATTACATTATTACTATTAAATGGAATTATTCATGATATGGATGTTCTGGAGAAATATCAGACAAGTCTTACGGAAGATGTTATTCACTCTGATTATATTGTCGGTCTAACGGATTGCACTCTAGAATTATTGGATAAATCCGGAGAAAAGGCCCGTTACAAAAAGGAAAAAACAATTTATGCAAATATAGATAGCTTAAATCATTACGAGGAGAAGGGTTTTTACTTCGATGGCGATTTTGATTTAGATTCGATCGAATCTAATTGTACGCATACATTGAAAAAAGTGAATGTCGAAAACGATAATCGCTATCGCATTATGCTCAATTGGTCGCCTCCAACTAAGAAAGGTTATCAAAAAAATATAAGTTTATCCTTCCGTGTAAATGGTGCATTCAAAAATGATATTGAGTTTTTTAAGACTCGATTTATACACCCCATAAAGGAATATCGATTAAGAATTAAATTCCCAGCTGATCGCCCTGTAAAAGATGCCTGGGTCGATTTTAAATATCAAGATAAAGAAACAAAAATCGAAAAAGGATATGCTCTGGACATTAAAGATAATGAAATAATTTACAAAATTTACTATGCTCGCCCTGGCATGGAAAGTAAATTATCCTGGCATTGGTAATTATTATCATCTACAACAATTTCATTCTAAATACATTTTACTTATTCTAAGATCGCCTCTAGTGATTTCATCAATACTAGTTCCTGTTACTCGATATAGATTATACACTAATTTAGACGGGGAAATGAACCATTCGACAACTTCATATCGTTCGGCAAATAAATCATCTTTCAAAAATCCCGAGATCTCGCTCTGGGGTGAAGCGACGACCCAATCGGGATTATAATCGAGAATAAATTCAAGATACCTGCCGTCGCGATTGTACGGTACCGCCTGTGGTGAAACCAATCCGTCACGATCGAGTAAATGTTTTTCTGAATAATACCCAATATAGCCGATGTCCTCGGCGGCGATAAGATCATTCAGCCCGGCATGAAACTTAAGGTATTCCCCGATTGATTTGTGTATTTCTTCATGCGTCGTCTGCTGATTTTTGAAACTTTCCAACGGTCTGTAATTGGCGTAGAGAAGTATCACAACCGCCAATGATGCAAATATTATCGCCGAAAGTCTGGAATTGTCTCTACTCCATTCGAATTTCTCGCATAAATATGGAACTGCCGCCAAAGCAATCAGGATATAAACTGGATAAATCGGAGTAATATACCAGAGGAATAGATGCGTTTTGCCTGCTGCATAAAATAGAATCATGGCGGCCATCCAGATTAATTCCAACAACCCAAAACGTTTTTGATGATACAGCCAGTGCGCTCCGACTAATGCCAATATAAACATGGCAATTCCAAAAAGATTATGCCAGCCCATGAGGAAAACAATGCTGTCCCAAAACGACATTGTTCCAAATTGACTGTATAATGCGAGTTTGGCAGGAATTGAGTGAGGTATGATCGAACCGAAGTAAATTTGAGAAAATACCAGCCACGCTGCGACAGGCAGGAGAGATATTACTGCCATCTTCACCGTCTTTGAAATGTTTGAAAAAATATTCCGTCCAAATATAATCGCAAACAAAAACAATCCTTCGGGGCGCGTCAGGACAGCCAGTCCCGATAAATACAATGCTACCTGGGGCATTTTTCTTCTCTGATAATAAAAGGCAGCAATAACGAGCAGGGCAAAAAGCGGCGTTTCCATCCCGCCGGTGTCGGTTGATATTATCCGGGGAAAGAGAATAAAAATCACAACCGGCAGGATAGAATATTTCTTAAAGGACAACAATTTGGCGAAACGATAAATTATTACCGCCGTCAGCCCGGTACTTATCAAAGAAACAAAAAGAGCTCCGAGAATCGGTTTGATACCTGTAAGAGATAGAAGCGATAGAATAAGAGCAAAAAGCGGGGTCGATGTCCCCATGACATTTTCACCAACATTGTAAACGAAACCCAATCCGTTGGCAATGTTATCGGCGTATCGGAAAGTAATAAAGGCGTCATCGGCGGTATAGCTTGTATATATATGCCAGAATATCCGGACGGCGGCAGCCAAAAGAAAAACTAAATATGTCGCGCGCCTATCCTTCGCGTTTTTGTAATTCCCTCGGTTCGACAAGAATTGTTGTCTCCCGTTCGATTGTAACCAGTCCTGATTTGCCCCGGCGTGGTTTGCGGACATATTTTTTCAAAGTATAGCTAACCGGAACTTTGGCCGAATTGCGAGCTTTGCTGGCCCAGGCCGCCGCCGCGGCCGCTTCTTCCAGCTCGCCTTTTGACGGTTCGAAATTTTTGTGCGGATATTTCAGGACGATATGCGAACCGGGGCATTGCGAGGCGTGAAACCACATTTCATAGGGTCGGGCGAATTCGAAAGTCGTCCGGTCGTTATCGCTTCCGGTTTTACCGACCAAAACCGTCAGACCGGTTGAAGTTTGATATTCTTTGTATGGTTTTCTGAGGGCAGCGGATTTTTCTTTGGTGTCCGCGTTTGACGGCAGGAGTTCGGGATAATAGTTGCAGGCCTGCTCAAAATTATTTTCAAACATGTCGAGCGCCTTTTCGAGGGCTTCGACTTCCTCAATTGTGTTATCTTTCCGGCGCGTCATCAGGTCCAAGCCTTCTTTACCTTTTCTGAAACGGCGCGAGTAGGCTTTGATGTTTTCCGGTCCGGTCAGTTTGGAATCGAGAGGAATTTCAACGGGTTGATTATTATCATAAAGATCTTCGACGGTGATGCCGTCAAGTCCGCGGCGAAGTTTATTGATATTGATTTTGAGCAAATCGGCAAATTGCAAATATTTTTCATACTGAGCCGCTTCTTTTATATCTGATTCCAGTTTCCCCAATAATCGTTTTGATTTTTTTAATCTGGTCCTGACCGCTTTCAGAGTCAGTTCGCGGAATTGGGATTCTTCGTTTTCGGATTTGGATTCGTGAACGCATTTTACCTGAGCGGCAGACAGGCTCGGAAATTTGTCCTCAGGTTCGTACTTGCTTATTTTGAACGGATAATATTGAAATTTGTTTTTGACTCGGTAAGCATGAACGGGAGAATCCGAATTATTGTAAGCCGTTAACATAGTTACAATTCGACTTAAAATAATATCAGGTGAATCGCCTGATTTCAGCGCCGTCAACGCCATCAAATAATCGAAGCCATATATGTTTTTTTCGAGTAATCGAATCGGGTCAATTCCGGGGTTATCTGTCAAAAGTCTCTCGATTTTTTCCCGATTCAATGAGTACGGATTTATCTTGGGCGGAAGCGGAGGCGTCTGATAGGGGATTTTCGTATCAATTTTCCTCCGGCGGAGTGTTTCCTTCGGGATTTTATTCTCATCCAGGAACCATAGATTCCCATTGGGACCGATGATTTCAAAAATCAGATACCATAATTGTTTATTTTTAGTAACTTCAAATTCGACGATGCGGTCGTTGGGAATTTGCCTGATTGAATTTATTTTCGATTCCCAGATATCCCGGGCGAAGGGGCGATATTTTTCGGATGTATTGAGCGCTGATTTTCCGGCGGGCAATATATAAAAACCACTCTGGTCGGGATGATATGACAGGGTAACGCAATACTTCTGGGAGGCCTGGATATAAATTTGAACCGCCCGTTCTTTGCGGTAAAATTCCACTGAGGATATTATTCCGCCTTCAATAAAACCCGATGATTCGGCCAATATTCTCGTAATATCAAGTGACGACAACATAGCCGAATATATAAAATCTTTTATAACGTTGGAACAAAATAGCGAAAAAGCCGATATTATTATTGAGGTGCTTGATTGACGACGAGAATTATGAAAATATTCCTTCCGTTTCTTTTAGTCGCGATACTAACCGTTTATCCATTTGTTCCCCGGGTTCAAGCCGATCAACTCAAGGGAGATCGGGCTTTGTTGGTGAAGGTTGTCGCCGACCAGAGTTTCGCTCGGCAAAACCTCTGGCAGCAAAAAGCCCGGAAGATCCTGATGGGATCCTCGGACATGATAGCGGAGTTACTCGGGGTGCGCATCGGTATCGATGATTTTGAGGTCTGGGAGCACGAGCCGATTGATGATATTACGGTTCTGACAACACGGATGATTAACGAAGTCGAGCGCGGGCGGGCTGATATCCTGGTCGGATTCTGCCTTGAAACGGATCATGATAAAATCAACGGGCTCAGAAAAGATGGCCTGACCATCGCTTATCGCGGCTTTATGGTTCAAACGGTGCCCAGGGGACCAAAAAATAATAAGTATTTGCCGATTGTTATCGTTCATGAAATGATTCATGCGTTCGGAGGCGTTCATGTCTATGACAGTACCTTGATGTCGCCGATTTTTGAAAACGAGATTAAGGTAACTCTTGACCCATTAAATGAGGCAATTGTAAAAATTACGCGAAATATTGATTTCGCGGAAGGGTATTCGTCACTATCTCATGATGATTTGGAGAAATTGGGAGATTTATATAAGCAGGCAACACTGACCGGGAATCGGGAAATTCCCACATATCTTGAATTGGGAGCGATTTACAGCGAATTGGGAAATTATGAAGAAGCTATCCGGGCATTCCGTCAGGCGGTTCGTCAGGATCAATCATTAGCCTATGGCTGGGAACGGATTGGCGATTGTTATCATAAGCTGGGGGATATTGAAAAGGCGATAATCACTTTCGAAGATGCTCTCGGTAAGATCAAGGACAAGGGTATTTTTCACAAAAAGTTGGCAATCCTGCATTTTAATTCAAGGAATTTTGAAAAATCTTATAACAGCGCGGTCAACGCCGAACGTTATGGGACAGAAATTGACCGAAGAATGTGGGATGAATTCGAGCGGCTTGGCATGTCGCGAAGGCGGTAAGGTTTACTGCTGATTATCAATATTCAATCCAAAAAATTAATTTCTCTCAATTTTAAGAGCGGCCAGAAAGGCTTCCTGCGGAATTTCGACTGAGCCGATCTGTTTCATCCGCTTTTTCCCTTCTTTTTGCTTTTCGAGGAGTTTGCGCTTGCGAGTAATATCGCCGCCATAACATTTGGCTGTTACGTTTTTGCGTAAAGCCCGAACGGTCGCCTTGGCGATAATCCGACTGCCAACCGATGCCTGAATTATAACTTCAAACATCTGCCGGGGAATCAGTGTCTGCAGTTTTTCGCATAAAGCCCGGCCATAATGAAAAGCCCGTTCCCGGTGGATAATGACCGACAAGGCGTCAACCGGATCGTTATTAACCAGAATATCGAGTTTAACCAGATTTGATACGCGGTAATGCGGGAGTGAATAATCAAATGAGGCATAACCGCGCGTGGAGGATTTTAATTTATCATGAAAATCAAAAATTATCTCAGCAAGAGGGAATGAAAACGAGAGGTTGGCGCGAATCGTACTCAGATATTCGGTAGTTTTATATTCGCCTCGCCTGTCAGTAGCCAGTTTCATAATATTGCCTATGAATTCCGGGGGAGTTATTGTCTGGCTATCAACGTATGGTTCTTCGATCCGATCGATTTCGCCGGGCGGCGGCAGTTTTGATGGAGAATCGACAATGATTTTGTCGCCGGTTTTAGTCCAGACATGGTACTCGACATTGGGGACGGTATTAATTATGTGGCTGTCGTATTCCCGGGCCAGCCGTTCGGTGATAATTTCCATGTGAAGCAATCCAAGAAAACCGCACCGAAAACCAAAACCAAGCGCGGCTGACGTTTCCGGAACATAATTAAGAGAGGCGTCATTTAGTTTTAATTTTTCAAGGGCTTCGCGAAGCTGAGTATAATTCTCCGCGACGGCAGGGTATATCCCGGCAAATACCATCGGTTTAATTTCGACAAAACCCGGTAGTGGTTTTTTGGCCGGATTTTTGGCATCAGTGATGGTATCCCCAACCTTTGTATCGGCCACGTTTTTTATCCCGGCGAAAAAATACCCTACCTGCCCGGTTTCCAGTATGCCAGTTGGGAAATAGTCCAGGCGGCGATAGCCGACTTCATCGACTTCAAATTGCTTACTATGATAAAAAAATCGAATTCGGGTTCCCTTCATCAGCATCCCGTCAATAACTTTTACATATCCGGCCGTGCCTCTATATGAATCATAAATCGAATCAAATATCATGGCTCTCAGGGGAGCATTGGGATTGCCCCGGGGGGGCGGTATTTGGGTTATAATAGCTTCCAGGAGGTCAGCGATTCCAATACCCTGCTTGGCGCTGCAGGCCAGTATTTCATCACGCGTACAACCAAGCAAATCAATAATCTCGTCGGCGACCTCTTCGGTTCGAGCCGATGGCAAATCTATTTTATTTATTACCGGAATAATCGAAAGGTCATTTTCTAAGGCCAGATAGAGATTGGAAACCGTCTGCGCCTCGATGCCCTGCGCGGCGTCGACAACTAATAATGCGCCCTCGCAGGCGGACAATGATCGGGATACTTCATAAGTAAAATCAACATGCCCGGGGGTATCAATTAAATTGAGATTATACAGATTTCCATCTTTGGCCTTGTAATCAAACCTGATCGCATGGGATTTGATGGTGATACCGCGTTCCCGTTCAAGGTCCATATCATCCAGAGTCTGATTGGTCATCTGCCGGTCCCGCAAAGCTCCGGTTGCTTCCAGAAGCCGGTCGGCCAGGGTTGATTTTCCATGATCGATATGCGCGATTATGGAGAAATTTCTAATCCGATTTTGATCCATCAATAGTTCCAACAAAATTGCCAAATAAGGAAAGCCAATATATCATAAAGGCTTTGATTTGTCATTGCATTTCAGAATATTTATTGGCAGGCAGTTCCGATACTTTCTGGTTGATTGGGGCGGCAGTCTTTTATTAATTGGGCTAAAACAATATTCGGAGGACAAATGGATCAGACAAAAGATATATTTAGGCGGCGGTTGCCTGCGGCCTTTCTGGTATTTCTGGCAGCCCAGGTTTTTATTATGGGCTCATGCTCTGAACTTGAGCAAAAATATATTCGCCAGGATAAATTGTACAAAATTTCATTGATGGAAAATACCCGCGACGATATCAGGATTCCGACCGATAGCCTATATCTCGACGATCCCGATCCGGAAATCAGGGCACGCATGGCCCTGGCGTTAGGACGAATCGGTGGCGGTGTATATAATCAGAAGTTCATTGAGCATTTGCCCGATTCATCGGAAATCGCGGCCGAGGCAAAATTTTTCGCAGCTGGTCTCATCGGCGATTCATCTTTCTTTGATCCAATTTATAATCTGGCGATAAGCGGATCTCCCGCTCTGGAAGCGGCGGTAGAAGCTTTGGGCCGGGTGGCCGATTCGGTCAATTCCGAAAAAATTGCCGAATTTCTGGATCATTCGGATACGATGGTTGTTTATCAAGCGATGTTGGCCTTATTTCGAGCCGGGCAATGGAATTTCTCAGATAAGATGACCGAAATTGGCATGACCAGCAACAATAGAAAAATCAAATATGGAGCTCTTTATGCCTTATCCCGTGGTAGTCGAGCCGAGGGTCGAAAGTACTTCAAAACCATGCTCTCCGATGCCGACGCGGAATACCGGATGCTTGCGTACGACGGATTAGGACGGTCAGGCGACACATCTTCGGTTTCACTAATTGCGACCGGCCTCAACGATGATGACCTCAGGGTGGCTGCGGCCGCAATGGGGGCTTTGCAGAATATTGGCAATCCGGGTGTCAAATTCATTTATTCGAAATTGGCCGACTTGCAGGATGAAAAACTGCTCAGTTTTGCCTTCGATATTCTCGGCAATTTCCCGGACGTTTCGGGCAAAAATAACCTTGGCGATAAGATTGAAAAAATACTCCGTACGGATAAGAGAGAGAATATTCAAGCCTCAGCCGCAAAGTCGCTTTTGAAAATCAAAGGCGCGGGAGCGTTATTCGTAATAGATGAAATCTTGACAAGTCCGACCGCGCATGAGAAAAAAAGCATTGCCGAGGGATTGGTTTCGATTCCCAAAGACGCCGCGATGGCTCGTCTGGCGAAGTTATTCAATGATGAAACGCCATCGGTACGCTTTACCGCGCTGGCCAGCCTGGGCACGGTCGATTCATCCGGAACGGCCCAATATATTGAAACCGCTCTGAAAGACAGCGATTACGTGGTGCAGTTAAACGCGGTCGATATGGCGTCAAAACGCAAAATGTCGCAATTCATCCAGCCTATCGCCGAATTGTTTCTGAATAACCGCGCAACTCTGGATATCGACCTCAAATGGAGCATTATCGAATGCTGGCGAGAATTCGACAATAATCCCCAATACGACAGCCTCATTATCTCCGTGCTGGAAGAGGGTAGCAACGACGAATCGTATTTTATCAGGATTAAGGCTTCGGATGTATTGTTTGAAAAATATAAAATCGATCGCCGCGGCGGCATCGCTTCATACAGTACGCTTCTTGAAAATAAAAACTACCGTGATTTTTATGAACGCTATAAGCGGAATCCTCATGCCGTCATCTCAACCTCCAGGGGCGAAATAACAATTGAATTGCTGTATAAAGAAGCCCAGATGACAGTCAATAATTTTATTGAGCTGGCCGAGAAAGGTTATTACGACAGCCTTGAATTTCACCGGGTCGTGCCTAATTTTGTTATTCAGGATGGATGTCCACGCCGCGATGGATGGGGCGGGCCGGGCTACCTGATGCGATGCGAGTACAATCGCTTATCCTATAAGACAGGAATGTTCGGCATGGCTCACGCCGGAAAAGACACCGGCGGATCGCAATATTTCATCACTCTTTCGCCTCAACTCCGCCTTGATTCACGCTATACCCTGTTCGGACAGGTCGTATCGGGAATGGATATCGCTCAGCAAATCGTGCGCGGCGATCGTATCAATTCTATACAAATAATTTACGACAGAGGTGAATGATGAAAACCCTTCCTTTTTTTGCATTAATGATTTTTTGTATATCAGCCGTAACACAGGCACAAGATTTTGACCTTGAGGATATAATTGACGGCATTTATCTGCGCGACAGCAGTATCCAGGCCGATATCAAAGATTTGACAATCAGCGTTGAAGCTTATTCCCGCAAGCTGTCGGGTGATGGCGATATCAAGGAAGAGGCTAAGTTTTTGAAAACCTATTATTTCAAA
Organism: Candidatus Zixiibacteriota bacterium; assembly: GCA_043819555.1. GTDB lineage: Bacteria > Zixibacteria > MSB-5A5 > GN15 > JAAZOE01 > JAZGGI01. The sequence continues at coordinate 142,789 of JBDREQ010000009.1, forward strand.
GATACTCTGTTCGCGGTTAAGTTTTTGGAATATTATAAGGACGGCGAAAAGCAATCTGATGAAGAACTCGCCAAACAGGAAAAAGAAGCCGTCAAAAAAATGAAAAAAGATAACTCCCGCGACGCGCAGGCCAATCCCATTGATCCTTTTTATCCCGAATTCCGTGCCAAATATCGATTTGATTTGATGGGAAATGAAAGCAAAAACGGATATGAGTGTTATCATATCTTCGCCGATTGCCGTGACGAAGATGAAAGGCTGATTGAGGGGGATTTTTGGTTTGAAATCGACAATTTGAATCTGGTCGAAACCGAGTTTAAGCCGTCAAAATTACCCGGACCTCTCAAACAACTCGATATGGTTCAGACGCGCAAACCGACCGAAACGGGGTACTGGCTGCCGGCGAGCTTTTACCTGCGCGGGCGAGGCAAAGTGATGATATTTATAAAATTCAATTTCGAGGCTGAGGAACTCTATTCCGATTACAAAATTAACACCGGTTTGACCGATGATATTTTTGGGGAGGACAATGATGAAGACTAAAACTTATAAGATTCAAGTTGCCGCCGATGAGAACATGATTCTGGGGATGTCGCATTTCATCAAGACGGTTGAGGATGTTTATGAGATAATGGTCGACAGCGCTCCATCGATAAAATTCGGAATCGCTTTTTGCGAAGCATCCGGCCCCTGCCTGATCCGAAGCGACGGCAATGATCCCGATTTAATCGAGCGGGCGGAAAAATACGCCCACGATATCGGCGCCGGACATAGCTTTATTATTCTCATGAAAGACGGTTTTCCGATTAACGTCCTGCCCTCTTTGAAAGACTGCCGCGAAGTTTGCCGGATATTTTGCGCAACCGCCAATCCTGTTGAAGTAATAATCGCCGAGACCGAACAGGGCCGCGGAATTATAGGCGTCATTGACGGTTTTTCTCCCAAAGGTATCGAAAGCGACGAAGACAAAAAAGCCCGGGTGGACTTCCTGCGAAAAATCGGCTATAAGAGGTAGAGAGAAACGCGCTTGGATAATTACTTGCGAGAGATATGTCCGATCTGCGGTGGATTTGAAACACCAGAAGAGAGAATATATTATCATGAGCAAAGAGGTAAAAAAATCATATCAGCTCTCAGGTAAAATTAATCCACTTTTTTATCTACTCCTGCCAATTATTTTAATGTTCACCCTAATTTTGAGTTTATTGGTTGGAGGAATTCTTACGATTCTATCGCTCTGGTTATTATCGTACATTTATGCCCGTTTAGACATATTCAGATATTTCCTGGTATTTGTGCCAGAAATCGTTTTGTCGATTCCCTTTGCAGTTACGGGGTATTTATGCGGGTTACTGGTTGATTATTCTTCTGTCATGGGCAAGAATCGAAACATGCCTTTGGCCACAACACTTGCTATTATTTTTTGTGCCTTATGCGTTGCTATCGGTCTTTTTATCTTTTATCGTCCCGGGGGGATAATAGACAAATTTTATCTATTTGATACCTTTGTCTCTCACAAAGTATATTTGCCGTTATTTGCATTTCTTGCGTTCCTGGCATCAATATTCTTCGCATGTCTAAGAGTAAATAATCTGAAGGACAAGCCCTTTTGCGAAGACTGCAATTTGTGGCTGGAAAAGAAAAAAATGAGCCCCTCATTAAGGCTGGATCAATTGAAAAATCTCATTGAATTATCGAAAGAGGGACGTTTCAAAAAATTAAATAAACTCATTATTAGCTGCCCAGACTCTGGCAGTTTCTGTAAAGCTGAATTTTTCAAATGTCCTAAGTGTACTACGGCATATTATGATGTGTATAGCAAAAAATCGTCAAAATCTTTGGAATTGATTGTTTCATCTAAAGTTAATAAAGAGCATATTCAGGAATTCACCGAGGCATACTTCATTGACGATTCGCACCAGAAAATAAAATCAATTGAAAGCGAAGACAGAGAATACGAGGAAAAGCGAAAAACAACATGGATATGCTCAAACTGCGGAGAAAAAGTAGAGGGGCAATTTGGCACTTGTTGGAATTGCGGAGCAGATAGAATGAACTAAATCAAATTTTCGTTTAATGGTCCTTCCGGACCGGTAACCCATCTCAACTTGAAGGAAATGATCTTACAAAAAGCCTTTTACATTTTCCCCATCAAAATCATACATTTTCTAAAATCATCCGCATTTGTAAGATGAAAATGCAAGCAATATTATGCGTACTAGCTGGGGCTCGTCGCGACGAGCCCGCGGTCGGAATAATATCATTTTCGGGTCGCTCGCGAGCGACCCTTACAGGAAATTGCATTTCTTCTGTCATTCCCGAGAGCGAAGCCCCGTCAGGGGCGAATCGAGTCGGGAATCCAGACAGCGTTTTCCTTTGAATATTAACGCCCATTAAGTATAAATATGTTATGGAAGGCTTATTAAATTATTTAATCATCGCTTGCGGATTTATTCTCCCTGCCGGTGTGTTTGCTCTTATTGGTTATATTATCTATCGCCGCCTCCGAGGCAAAAGCACCCATACCGCCGGGACGAGTTTTGTCGGTGAGAATATTTTTATGAATATGGGGCAGGAAAATCAAAAATCTGCTATGGAAGAGGTTCAATACATCCGCGAAGACAAGCGCGACGACGCCGATTCCGGCGACCCACCCAAACCGGGTGAGGGCAAGCGCTTTTAATTTATTTATCCCTATTTATATTTAATATCACTAAAACTCAATTTTTGAGTGTGTGATAGATATAAAATCTTGGCCGAAGAATGATATTCTTTATCGCCTTCGCCCAACACGCCAGAATATGTACACTTTATTTCAAAGATACATGTATCATCTGGCCGCATAATGTTCTCGTATATCTCCTCTATAATTCCAACATAAAAGTTAACGGGTGTCGACGATATATTAGTTTCTATTGGAGTAAATGTTGAATCCATCAAAATGTTATTTACAAATATCTTACCCACGAACATGACTTTGGTAGCTGGAATATCTGTAGCATTGTGAAGTCTAACCTTCAAGGAATGAGGATATAAATATTTTTGGCCTGATTGCCATGAGCCAGCCAAATTTGCTTCTTGAATATAAACATATGGCCGATTACGAATTTTAAATTCTTGGGATTGCAATTCAACTGATTTAGATTGCGTTTCAATTGATTTAGCTGTCAAAGATACTGCCTGATATGATTGATATACAGCAAATGTTGATGTCATTAATGCAAGTAATATACCAATGATTTCATATAAGGATATCCATTTCCCCAAATGGACAAGAATTTTACAGTTTTCTTCTTTTTCATCTTTAGTCATTTTTCAAACACCAGTTCAATCCGGCGGTTTTTGGCGCGACCATCGGCGGTATCATTCGATGCGATAAAATTGGTTTCCCCGCGACCGCGGGCTGTCATCCGCTCGGCGGCAATGCCCTGTGTCGACAGCCAGTCACGCATCCGATTGGCGCGCCGCTCAGATACTGTTTGATTGGCATCCGACGGACCGACGTTATCGGTATAACCGTTGATGGTGATTTTGATATGAGACAGTATTTTCAATTTCCGGATCAGCGGTTGCAGCCTTTGTTTAGTCCGCGCGTCAACCTCAAACGATCCCGGCAAATAATCAACATTGACGATATATGGCTGTAACAGGAAACTGATATCGATACACCCCCGCTCATCGACTTCAATACCGTCTTCGGTGTTGGGACAATCATCAATGCCGTCATAGACACCGTCGCCGTCGCTGTCAGTCGGACAACCCGATTCATCAACCAGCGCGCCGACCGGGCCGTCGGTGCACTTGTCTTTGTAATCGGGTACGCCGTCATAATCGGAATCGATCGGACATCCGAAAATATCAACATACCCATAAGCCAGCCGGGGCGTGCGCGGGCAATCATCGAGCCCGTCAAAAACTCCGTCGCCGTCCGAATCATTCGGGCAACCGTTGTCGTTGATATATGCTCCCCGCGGGGTATCAGGACATTTGTCATCGCCGTCATTGATGCCGTCGCCATCGCTGTCCAGTTCGACCGGTTCGGGTCTCCCTGCATCATCCTGCATTTTCCAGCTTTCAGTCGATGGCCAGGCAATCAACGGCATAACTTCTTTGCGCTTTTCGGTTCCGAACAGATAGGCCACCGCCAGAGTAAACCGCATCTCGGTGCGGGGACGAATATTATTTGTGGTTTCACTAAACGAGGTCCCAATGCCGGTCAGGTAATCCATCGTCGTTTTCAGATGAAAATACCAGCGAGGCGACGCTTTCATCTCCAAACCGACCGAACTCGAGATAAACATTTCGGCGGCATTAAAATCAACTGTGTTGTTTTTATCGTCGGTAACTTTGACTGTCGTATCGGCCACCGGATCGGTGACGTTATAAATAATGTATCCCAGTCCCGCTCCGAGAGTAGGTCGCAATTTTCCTTCAGTTTTCAAACGCAAATCGGTGTCAAACCCGAGGCGCAATGTTTTGAAAAGAGAACTGGCTTTTTTTTGATCGCTGAAGAACTTAAAACTCCCCGACGCTAAGCTATCGGAATAGTTCCTATGCGTTAGAAGCGAGAAGTTGAGCATAAAACGATTGCCATTTAGGCCGGCAATAAAACCCCAGGCGTGATTAAAAGTATAATATGGTTTTTCGGAGGCTTTGATATTACTTAGGCCATAGATCGGCCCAAACCTGTACTTCGGTTTGAATTCAGCGCCATACACCGCCGTAGCGATACATATATATATTATAAACAGGCATGTAGTTATCTTTCGCATCGTTATAGTGTGAGAAATCGGCGAAGCAAAATCAATTAAAAACTATTGCAGGATTACCAGCGGGAAATTTCGAGAGGGATCGTCAGTCCTTCCAATTGAGATGCGGCCGCAGCATCCACGAGCCAGAGAACATTGCCATGATTTGGATTGACACGAGCAGCCGGAACAGTTTGGGATTTATCGGGAAAATATACCGAATGCAAAGCGCCGGCTTTATTCTCACCGTGAGCGACAAAAAATATATTAGCGGCGCTGTTAATCAGATGGATACTGAAGCTGAATCTTAGTTGATCGAGTTTACGAACGAAATCGTAGATTACAAGCAGATTGGGATCAATTTTGGCAAAGTCAAAATCAGGAAATAAAGACGCCGTATGACCATCCTCGCCCAGTCCCAGAAATATCAAATCAAATCGGGGTTTCCCTTGTCGATCACGAGGCAAATGTGATTTTATGATTTCGTCGTATTTATTGCAAACTTCTTTATGGGTTGGATTCTCTCCTTCGATACGAAAAACATTTTCATCCGGTATGTCCAACGGCTCAAAAAGAAAATCATGGGCGAGTTTATAATTGGAATCAGCATGCTCCGGTCCCACGGGTCGTTCATCTCCGAAAAAGAAAAATACATTTTCCCAGGCAACAGCACGGGCGTAAGGCGATTTGACCATTTCACGGTAAATTGCTTTGGGTGTGGATCCTCCCGATAACGCGACAAAAAAATGATCCTTGAATGCCAGGGCGCGAATCGCCAGACTATAAAAGAGCCGGGCCGCGATTCGAGCCAATCTATCAGAATCATCAATGACAATCATTGATCTGCGACCGGCAATGCCTTTTGATAAATTATGCAACCTGGCGGCAGCTTTATATGAAACGGCATAAGATGAGCGAAGTCGATCCTTGCTGCTTTGCTCGAAGACAAAGGCGTTTTTATCGAATGGTTTTTCATTTATGAAAATATCTTTGAAGCTGCCAATTCTTACTTCAGTTGTGCTTTCTGAACCTGAAAATGAAACTATTTCCGTATCGGTTCCAAAATCGAAATCAATCGACAGATCACCGGCTTCTTCTGATTCTTCTGAGGAAGAAATAAATCCCAATCGCAACGACCGGCCTTTTTTATCAATAGCTTGAAAAGTGTTTACATTTTGGGTTTCAATTTCAAGTTCCAGCGAAGAAATAACCCATCCGGCGAGAAGCAACGCCGTCGAGGGAAGGACTTCGGGGCGCCCTTTGTAGGAAATCGTAATTTGCCGAATTTGATCAAGAAGGAGAAGACGATCGGGTTTGTCAAAATAATCTCGGATCGCTTCTCGTAAATTATCTATTCGGGTCCAGTCAAATCCGTAAATATATTTACGGGCGAATGCTCCCGGAGGCGGCAACAGTAGTTCAAAATTGTTTTGGCTATCGACAAAAATATAATCGGCCAATTGATATGTTTTGCGACGCAAATCGACGCGCCGTTTTAATCCGAATAAATCGACCATATAAACCGGAATGTCACCCCCGATTAGCAGAGAACGTATCACCGCCACAATATCTGAAAGCCTTTCAGGGCCGGTTTCAACTGTTATTTTTTCCCAGCACAAATAATCACGCATGCCGTCGGTAAGATTGCATGATGCTGAAATATACGCCTCCGGCTCCGCTTTTCTCTCTTTATCAATAGCGATGAGAATGACTCTCGAGGGGGTTCGGGATTCAAAGTGTTGAATTATGTCTTCGGCATCATTCCTGTTATCCCGGTGACAAAATAGAATCAAGTTGGACAGGGCGATTTTTTGAATTCTATCCCGATCGTCGGCTTCTTTCAGAGACAGCCGCCACTGTTTTGATAATTCGCGTTCAATAATTTCGGCATCAAGAGGTAATACTGGGTTTATTTTATCCGAGCTCACGCCGTTCATAATTACAATTTCCGCCAGCCGCGGCCGTCGCGCGATAATAAAATATCAGTTTGGTGCGGCCCCCAACTTCCCGCCTCATAATAGGCAAGATGCATAGAGGGATCGTTTTCCCATGCTTTAAGAACCGGATCAAGCAGCCCCCATGACAGATCGACTCCGTCTTCGCGAGCAAACAGCGTTGAATCTCCAAGGATCGTATCGAGTAAAAGCCGCTCATAGGCTTCGGGAGATGGAATCCCGAATGAAGTCGCATAATTGAATTCCATGCTGACCGGGTTGATTTCATAGGATTGACCGGGGCGTTTGGAACCGATGCAAAGCGAGATTCCTTCCTCGGGCTGGATTTTTATTCCCAGGACATTTGGCTGGAGATGCTCAATACCGGCCTGTTTGAATATCTGATGCGGCGGAGCTTTGAAGACTATATCCACTTCGGTAATTTTGCGGGCCAGACGTTTGCCGACCCGAATATAAAAAGGGACTCCCGACCATCGCCAATTATCAATTTCAAGACGCATCGCCAAATATGTTTCCGTTCGGGAGCTTTCAGAAACACCTGGTTCTTCAAGATATCCAACAACCGATTTGCCTCCGACTGACCCTTTTTGATATTGGCCTCGCACTACCTGACGCTGCACATTATCCAGATTAATCGGGTGCACGGACCGAAGCAGTTTTACTTTTTCATCCCGGATATATTGGGGGGCAAAAGATACCGGCGGTTCCATGGCAATCAATGAGAATAATTGGAGAATATGGCTCTGAATCATATCCCGCATAATGCCCGAAGTATCAAAATATCCGGCGCGGCCTTCGACGCCCAGCGTCTCGGCTACGGTAATTTGGACATGATCTATATAGCGGCGATTCCATAGCGGTTCGAAGATTCCATTTCCAAGTCGAAAAGCCAGGATATTTTGAACGGTTTCTTTGCCCAGATAATGATCAATACGGTAAACTTGTTCTTCATTAAAAACCGAATGAACCGCCCCGGTCAGCATCCAGGCCGATTTTAAATCTTTGCCGTAGGGCTTTTCAATAACGATTCTTTGCCACCCCTCAGAAATATGACTTTCGTCGGTCAGCCCCGATTTTTTCAGATTACGAATAATTTCGGGAAACGCGTCAGGAGGCGTGGCCAGATAGTATAATCGATTGGGCGCTCCCCCGCGCTGAGCCTCAATCTCACGAATATATCCGGCCAAGGCTTTAAAATCTTCGGGATTATCAAAATTGCCTCGGCAATAAGAAATCGACATTAGGAATTTGTCGAGTCCAGAAAACCTCTCGGGATTCACACGGGAAAATTCCTCAAGGGCTTTTCGCATTAAACTACGAAATTCGGAATGTTTTTTGTCGCTACGGGCAAAACCGATAATATTGAACGGCACCGTTATAGATTTGTCCGCGGTCAAATTGAATAAAGCCGGTACCAGTTTTCGTCGGGTCAGATCGCCCGAGGCGCCAAAAATTATTATACTACATGGCTCGGCGTTGGTGTGTCCGGTTTGATTCCTGCGAAAAGGATTTATACCGGATCCAGATGAAAATTCCGATTTTTCATTCCCCACTGTTTTTATCCTTAACGGGATGACCGCCAAATTGATTTCTTAGCGCTGCCAAAACTTTGGCTGAAAAGGATTCATCCTGACGACTCCGAAACCGAGTCATCAAAGCATTGACGATACTTAAGGCCGGAACATCCTTGTCTATGGCTTCAAGAACTGTCCAGCGCCCCTCGCCGGAATCATCGACATAATCCGAGATATTTTCAAGATGGGCATCATCTGAAAAAGCATTTTCAGCCAGCTCCAATAACCAGCTTCGGACAACGGAACCCTGATTCCAAAGATGGCAAACTTTTTCAAGATCATAGTCATAATCCGATTTTTCAAGAATTTCAAACCCTTCGGCATAAGCCTGCATCATGGCGTACTCGATGCCATTGTGTATCATCTTTAGATAATGTCCAGCACCCGATTTCCCGACATACAAATATCCTTCCGGTGGGGCGAGAGATTTCATGATAGGTTTAATCGCATCAAACGCCTGCCGGTTTCCTCCGGCCATCATACAATAGCCGGCATCAAGCCCCCAGATTCCGCCCGAAGTTCCGACATCAAGCAAATGAATTTTCCTATGGGATAATTTGGTGGCATTGGAAACAGTATCATGGAAATTGGAATTACCGCCGTCAACAACAATGGACTCGCCAGGTAATAGGCTGGATAATTCCTCCAATACACCATTGGTGATATTTCCCGCTGGAACCATTATCCATATTACTTGAGGTTTGGGGAGTTTTTTGACTAAATCAGAGAGTGATATCGCCGGATCGGCGCCTAAAGCAACGGCCTCCTCAACGGAGGCCGTGTTTAAATCATGTACAATAATCTCATGGCCATCCCGAATTAGGCGGGTTACCATATTAAGTCCCATTTTTCCAAGACCAACAAAGCCAATTTTCATAAAATTTCAGCCTGTTCGCCCTGAGACAAGATTATTATTTTTTTACCAGCTCAAGAAAACGTGTCAATCCCGCCACAGGGTTGCTCTTTAGGTTTATAGTTATTATGGGGCGTTTGCGTTTCTTGAGAGCCGCGATATCAGCCTTGGCTTGAGCTTTTATCAATCGCTCAAAACTAAACAGAGTCAAGGGTATATCGTAATCATTTGGAAACTCTCGCTCAAAAACAATAAAATGTCCGTTTTGCTTTCCGCCTTTATGTAATTGCCCCAATGAATGCAAATACCGAGGGCCGAAACTGCGCAAAACAGTGACATTATAATCTTTGGCAAGCGTCTCACGAACGACGTCAAACTTTCGTTCGATCGCGGGAGTAATTTCGCTGTAACATAATAGCGAAATATAATCACCCTTTCCAATATCGCCAAAAAAGCTCCGAATTATTTCTTCGGGTGAATAAGGTTTCTTGCGCGCCAAAGCCTTGATTTCTTCAGCGCCCATTATATCCATATCCCCGTAATAGAATAACGGATCAATCGGTATGATTTTGCGAGGTCCCCGCCGAGTTTTTAGAAATTCATATGTATTGGCCTTGGTTTCAGCGACATTTGGTTCATCAAAAGGATTTACATCCATAATAATGGAACTTACCGCGGTCGCCATTTCCCATTTCAACATCTCCGCCCCCAGATTAACCGACTTGGAAACGTTTATAACCACCCACGGAATGTTAGATCCCGAAGAAGGTAATAATTTGGGTTTCTCACCGCCCATTGTGTAATAAATAAAGGCGCTATCGTTATTTACGTCGGATACCGGACCGCGATTATCTCCCTCAATCGGAACAATTCCCTTACCGTCTTTGCCCGTTGATTCTGCGACCAACTGCTCAATCCAGGGAATAAGCGAAGCCGTTTTGGGCGAGGCGACAAATCTTAATTTATCCTTTCCGGCTTCCCAGGCACTGCCCAGAAAACAACCCAGAGATAAGGCATCATTGTTATTGGGGTTTGCTTCCATGGTTGATAAAAAATCGTCGGCGCTGGAAATTATCCCATTTATATTCGCCTTGGTGAACGCCGCCGGTACCAACCCAAAATATGAAAGTGCGGAATACCGCCCGCCCACATCACCCGGATTGAGATACAAAGCTCGAAAACGATTGCGCCGCGACATGTGGTGCAAATCCGACCGCTCATCGGTAACAGCACAAAAATACTTCCCGGCTTTTAAAGGACGAGCGTCCTTAATCCGCCGAAACAGCAATCGAAACAACGATATTGTTTCGATAGTACTGCCCGATTTTGACTCGACAATAAAAAATGATTTTGTCAAATCAATTGATTTAAAAATCTCATCAAGAACTGTCGGGGCCGTTGTATCGACAATTGTAAAGGTTTTGAGCCAGCTTTGCTTGCCAAAAACTTTGGAGATAACACTAGCGGAAAGCGAGGATCCGCCCATTCCAAGAACAAAAAGATGCTCAACGCCATCGTCGCGAACAGCGTCGGCCATTCGTTCTATGGCGAGTGTCTCTCTCTTCAAAGACCTCATCACATCGGTCCACCCGAGCCGCTCCTCAATCAATGCGATTTGTTCTCGGCCCTTTTTGTTAAAGACGCTCGGTCGCTTGTCGATTATTTTTTCAATAATGTTTGACTGACCGGCCTTTTTTAGCCAAGCATCATAGCCCCTCTTGATTCCCCCTGGATGTACTACTTGTTTTGTTGCATCAGACATTCAAAAAGTCCCCCTTAATGAATAAATTGATTTATTAATGAACAGATTTATCCATTAAAAGTCAAGGGAATACTATTAGGATTGATTCCCGTTCAATTTGTGATTACTCGCAATTCTTTCCAAATAGCCCTAAAACCATATTTTGCTCGCCTATAATACGAAATAATTCCGAAGAAGTCTATTATATTTTAACATCAAAACTAATTTATATTTCAAGAATTTATATTATATTCCTCATTTGTCATGATCCGCAAAAGCCTAATCCGTGCCGGTTTAAGAATCAGTTAATGGCTTCCGGGCAGTTATTCCTGATGGCTTTTATTGATAATAAATATGTTATTTTCAGAAATGGGTTAAATTGTGCTCCTGCCCGGCAATGAACGCAGAAATCCTACTAATTCCGCTTTGGTGTCCTCTCCAAAAAAAGCAGACCCCATAACCAAAACATCGACACCCGCCGCTATAACATCCGGAGCGTTTTTACGATTTATGCCGCCGTCAATCTCAAGCAGACAGTTTAAACCATTATCGTCTATGAAGTCCTTAATTTTCTTCGCCCGTTGAATTGACTCGGGTATAAAACTCTGACCGCCAAATCCTGGGAAAACCGACATAAGCAAAATCAAATCGACTTGATGAAGAAAAGGAAGAACCGATTCTACCGGCATATCGGGATTGATAGACAATCCAACCTTTTTCCCCAGGGTGCGAATTAACTCAATATTGGGCATAGGGTTGGGGGCGGTTTCGAGATGAAAAGCAAGCAGATCCGCACCTGCCGCCGCAAATGGCCCAAAAAATTCATCCGGTTTTTCAACCATCAGATGAACATCCAAAAATAGATTTGTGGAGCGTTTCAGAGCCTTGACCAAATCCGGTCCCATTGTCAAATTGGGCACAAAATGCCCATCCATGATATCTACATGCAGCCAATCAGCCCCAGCCTTCTCGGCTTTTTTCGCTTCTACCCCAATACAGGCAAAATCGGCCCCCAAAATTGATGGCGCTATCTTAATCATACTCGGGATTATACTATAAGATGTTACAATTCCCAACTGATTTTAAAACTATAATTTAAAAATTTGTGAATAGCTGGGCATTTTGGCAATAATGATGTAAATCGTTGGATTCGCTTAATAGAGGTTTTTTAAAGCGGTGCCTTGATAATATAAAGATAAAATGGAATCATAAGTTATGCCCTGGGCGGCGAGGCCCTTGGCTCCCATTTGACACATGCCGACGCCATGCCCGTATCCGCGCCCATGAAAAACAACTTCTTCGATCTCGCCATGATTATTTTTTTTAATATCGAGTGTAAAATTGGCCGAACGCAAAATCCCACCGGAATTATCGCTCCGTCCGACAACCCAGCGAACTTTTTCCTTATTAAAAGTGTATCTGCCATTGGCAGTTTCAAACGTAATCGCCGCCGTACGGCCGCCGGGAGTCCGATTTGGGATACGAATGTCAATGAGCCGGCCAATCCGAATATCATTACCCCGTTCACGCGATAGATATTGATCTATTCTCAGAACCAGCTGATCGGCGGTAAATGTTTCTTCCCAGGAATGATATTTGGAAATCTTGCAGGCATCCCCATCGCTAATCATCTTCAGATATGGACGCGGATCTTTCTCCCAGACATCCTCGATATCATCGGTTGTCCCGCCGCAAGTCGAATGATAATAGGCGTCAATCATTTCGTCTTTGTATACCGCCACCTGGCCTTTGGTTGCTATTATAGCTTTGTGAAAATTCTTTATCTCTGCCGATAGTCCGCCGTAAACCTGATCGATGATATCAGACTTGAGATCATATCCGGCTTCATCGCCGTACTGTCCTAAATGCGACATGGCATAGGTGCGAGCCGCAACCGCCTGAGCTTTCACCGATTCTATCATCGAATCGGGCGTGGGACCAATCTCAAGCGGAACCACACCGAGCAAATAATCCTCGATATACACAATATTGACGATCTTTATCTGTCCGGAGATGGAGATCAACTCAAACAGACCACGGTATTGCTTGTTATCATAACCGAGAATCTGGTTCTTTCCCCGCGGTGATATAATTATGCGATCGATATCATAATCAAGAGTTGTGCCGGTTTTGGTAAACAGCGCCAGTTTCCTGCCTTCGCTTTTGACTTTGACTGACTGACGTGAGTAATAGGAATATCGATCGTCGCCTTTATAGCAGTCAATCGCCATTTGATCGCCGCCCGATATAAAGCTATGTTGGCGTGAGGCGTCATCAAGTAAAATGCGCACAAACGGCAATCGGCTGAACGGCATCGGGGATTCATCTATCCGCGGGACTCGCCCACAGCCCCAGACAAGTATAATCATAAACACGAAAAGGCTAATGCGAACCAGCCATGATTTTATCTTTTCAAATATCATATCTTTATATGTATCGGCCAATTATGGTTTCATTTGACCATTTTGATAATATTTCCGCCTCCCGGCAAAGATAATTTTCCAGCAATACCACCCGCCTGCGCACCGGTGACTTTTGGTAATGTCGATGCTATAGAGTTTAAATAGCATCCACCCAAAACCGCAAAACTGGCAGCTTCCAGCAAGTCACCGTCATATCCGAGTTTTTCAATGGGCCAAACCGGTATGGGGTCGCAGTAATTTGTTATCCTTTCGAAAAGATAAGTATTTTTGCGGCCCCCTCCGCATAAATATACTGCTTCGCAATCTTTATCGCCCAAATATTTTTTGATAGAATTATATACCAATCGGGCCGTGCCTTCGCATATCGATGTCACAATAGATTCTTTATCCGCTTTTACTTTTCGAGAAATATGCACGAGACGGGCCAATAGTCGATAATCAAACATTTCGCGGCCGGTCGAAACCGTTTTGCGTTTATTGGCATTTATGATTGCCAATACAATCTCTTTTTCGATTTTCCCGGATGAAGCTATCGTCCCATTTTTATCGAATGGCGTATTGAACATTAATTTGCAGGCCATATCCGATAACACGTTCCCGGGACCGCAATCCCCGCCTGCGATTTTATTGAAATCCCGGTCAGGAAAATGATAACTGAAATTGGCGATTCCGCCAATATTGACGATGAGTCTTCCCCTGAGATTATGCCCGAATAAAATTTGATTGACAAACGGCGTCAACGGCGCGCCTTCCCCGCCCAATGCGATATCAGCCCTGCGGAAATCTGTAATTGCCGGAACGCCAGAGGAAAATGCGATGGCATTGCCGTCTCCTATCTGAACTGTAGCTTTTGTTTTGATGCCCAGAGCTGTTACGGAAGACGGATAATGCCCAATTGTCTGGCCATGTGAGGCAATCGCATCAATTTGAATTCCCGTCTCATCTGAGAATTTTCGGGCGACTTGGCCCAAATAATGACCATAGGTAATGTCAATCCGCGATAGTCTATCAAGGTCAACCCGGTGATCGTCGATGATATTTTCCAGTTCCCGTTTGATTTTAGCGGGAAATGAAATCATCTTGCCTGTGATGAATTTTATCCCGGGATTTTTTGCGGCCGAAAATTTAATTGTCGCCAGATCAATTCCATCGGCCGATGTACCCGAATTGATTCCCAGGATAGTTAAATTCTTTTTTGCTGTCAGTTTTTTAAAAAAATGTGACATTTTTAAAAACTCAAAAACTGTTTGGTTTTATCCGATGCCTTTTCCCAGTTCCGCGTATTTTTCTCAATAACATCAGCCATACTCACCTTCTCTATGTTCATTTCAAAACTATAACAAAGACGGAACAAACGTTCGCGCAACTGGTCGGCTTGCCTTTTATTTTCGATAGGAGCCGTGAAGGCTCTGCGAATTTTGGGAAAATAAATCGCTTCCGGAATAAGATTGTTCTCAAAATAAAAATAGAACCATTTGGTAAGGTATGGCTGGAATAATTTATTTTTGGCGTATGCCCACAAAATCATGTTTTCAGCTGCCCGTCTCAGGAGATGCGCCAAATTCCATATCTGTCCCCGCGCTTCCCAGGCAGGATAGATATAATTCAAGATTTCATCGACCCGGTGATGATAGCGATTCAATAAAAGTTTTTGTTCATTTTTAGGAAATATAAGTTTTTTATCAAAAAGAGTTTTTACTTTGGCGCCCGGGTCATACCAAATTTCGCCATATTTCAGCGTCCAGCGAACCACCTGCGACCAGTAATTTGAGGGAACTTTGTGCCTCATCGCATTCTGATAAGATAAAACCGGAATATCAAGTTGAATATTTTTATAACAAAGTTGGCCAATGGCAATGTAAGACGCTATCTGGCGGGCTTTTGATTTGTCGGCATATACAAAAAAATCAAGATCCGAGAATTCATCGCTGAATTTCCGCCCAATACCACCGGTCGCGACAATTCCCATAACGCCGCCAATATCGGAAATCTTATTGCATACAATCCTCCCCGCCTTACGAAAACGGTTATTGATATTCCTGCTTTTGTAAGCAGTTCGTCGCATTATCTCCACCATACCTGGTCTTTACCTGAACGCATCCGGGTCTTCCCAGATATTATAAAGCTGTCCGAACGGATCGCGAATATAACAGCATTTACCTTTGCCCTCCCAGCGCTCCACTTGGCTGCCGGCGGCAACCAATTCCTCGCGAGCCTTTCCCAGATCCGGCACTATCAATTCCATAATAAGTTCCCGCGGTTCCCTGCCATCCAGAAAGAGGCGGTATGGATCAGCGTTTAGTTCAATTCCGTCGGGGCCTTCCTCGACGACCTCCAATCCTATGACATCGCGATAAAATTCCAGGATCTGTTTTTCCGCCGGATTCTGCATGGCAATACAGCGGCTGAATTTATAGGGCATGGCTTATCTTTCCTTTATTTTAATTATTTTTATCTCTTATCCGCTCAATTGATATATGAGATTACCCACCCGTGAAGAGGCGTCCTCGATTCTCTGATCAGAAAAGTAAGCGGCCATCATTTTTTCATTAAACTCTTGAAACACTTCTTGCGTTTGTTTTAGTTTTTGTCCGAATAATAATAAATCCGCACCCGCTTCGAATGCGCGGAGGGCGAGATTGGGCGCTTTATCAATATCAGATGCTCCCGACATCAGCAAATCATCGGTCAGGACCGCTTTATCAAATTTTAGTTTTTGCTTCAACCAGTCATCAATTATAATTCGCGAAACCGTTGCCGGATTTTCATCCACCTTAGGTATATTCAGATGAGTTACCATGATACTATCCACCTCATGCGATATAATATCAAAAAATGGGCGGAGCTCAAACTCAAAAATATCTTTTTCAGACAAATCGGACTGCGATAGGGTCAAATGCGGATCATTGACCGATCGTCCCAGCCCAGGAAAATGTTTGCCGCAGCATAACAATCCCATCTCATGATGAATATCAATAGTAACCCTTGCGAAACGCGATACAATTTGAGGATCATCGGAGAAGGTGCGGGTATCAAGGACATGTTCAGGATTGGAATCAAATAAATCAACCGATGGCACGAGATTGATATTGATTCCGGTTTCATGCAATTCTTCACACACCCGTTTTAGATCACTGCAATATTGATCAAACTTATTGTGATATCCATAAAAACGAGGAGACTCCAGGCAAGGGAAGTTACTCGTCAACCGCTGCACCCGGCCCCCCTCCTGATCAATAGCAACGATCAATTTTCGCCCCAGCGTGTTTTTTAAATCTCTTAACCAGCTTTTAAGGCTATCCCTGTCTTCGCAATGATTAGCAAGAAGAATTAATCCGCTGATGTGATTATCCTGAATAAAAAAGAGTGTATCATCACGGGGCAATTTTTCCGGAAAAGAAATAATAAAAAATTTCCCCGGATGTGATAAAGCACCATTCATAATTTGGCAATATATAAAAATTGTTGAGGGGTTTCAAAGAATCAAACAGTGCAGACGGTATTTTTTCCCGAACCCTTGGCACGGTACATTGCCTGATCAACGGCATGAACTAGTTCTTCCTCTGTCAATCCATTTTCAGGATAGCTGCTGACCCCAACCGAAACAGTCACCTTCAAATCCGGTATTCCATCACCGCCAAATTCGGAAACTTCCACTTCTTTACGAATACGTTCGGCGATTTTCACCGCCTCGCGTTCAATGGTCTGGGGCAGGATGATTATAAATTCTTCTCCGCCGTAACGACATAGAATATCAACATCTCGTATACCGCGCTTGATGACCTGGACCAAATTTACCAAAACATGATTTCCCACTTCATGGCCATAATTGTCATTAAATTTTTTAAACCAGTCAATATCGAGCATAATAAGCGACAGCGGCTGATTGTAGCGAACCGCCCTTCTTTTTTCTTCCCTGATTTTGTCCGAAAAATATCGATAATTTTTGACACCGGTCAGATCATCAATGATCGTCAATTCTTCCGTTTTGCGATGCAGGATTGCGTTTTCCAAAGCCATAGCCGCCGAACGAGCCAAAACCGACAAAAAGGCTTCATCACGCTCATTAAAAATTCCCCGCCGGGGCGATTCGGCGCATAAAAGACCGGTAGCCCGGCCATGTGTAACCATCGGAACCAGCATCACCGAACGCGCTGATTTTAGTAATGGTCGATAGTCGCTTCGTTTGGATAAATCAATCACCCTGACCGGTTCACCGGCATTGACTACCCGATACGCCAACTGCATTTCGTCGTGCCCGGCTTTTTTCAAACGAGTTTCCTTTTGGCCTCCAATGAGTCGTCCTCGATATGTCAGGCTCTTGCCAGGTCCGGTCAATAAAATTCCAAGGGCTGGATAATCCAGAACTCGCTCGCCAATCTTGATAATCTCTTCTATGATTTGATCAAAATCCAATATCCCGGCCAGAATACGGCTGTTTTCATACACCATTTCAAGCTGGGCATGGGTTTTTTCCAGTTCACTGGTCCGGCGATTCAGCGTATTGAATACTTTCAATAAGCGGCCTTCCGAACGCCGGATATATTCGGCGACATAATTAACGGTCAGGGCGTAAAACCAAATTGCCACAAAATGAAGCGAGAATTCCAGAGGATCTAACTTGCTCAAAGATTGGTAATTGCCCGCTATAAATGAAATTGTTATTAGAAGACAAAGGAGCAACGTCGGTTTGGAAGGCATCATATAGGCGCCGAGTGATACGGTTAGAAAATAAAAAATATAGAACTCCGAACGAACGCCTCCGGTGAAATGAATAATTCCAGTTATTAGAATAACATCAATAGCGATTGCCATAAGAAAGAGGTTGGCATTGGCCAAAGTTTTTTTCGTATTTAAAAACCACCACAGACAGCACAGACCGATTTCTACTACCAACAAAATTACCAGAGGCGTAAAATTCTGTTCGGCCAATTCGCCAAAGCTTAAATACGCTGCCACTCCCAATATGACAATCAGGCGTGAAAATAGATGTAGCGATTCAACCCGCGGCAATATGGATCGCGATTCACGATATATTAATTTCATATTTCTGTCCACTCCGGCTGTCTTAATATCAAGTATCGGACGCACAGGTATAAACATTAACCCGTTAAATTCTAACAGATTATAAGATGAAATAACTTAGATTTGTTACCCGTTAAATCCCGTTGATTTGACGGATTCGACCAGCGACGGATTGTAATGATATGGCCACCACGCCAAATGATAGGGCCAGAAGAATTAAATCGGCAATAATTAAAACTATATTTCCCGATGGAAGATAAGTCATGATTAATAAATAGATTAATGACGCCACTGTGGTAATCACCATGAAAACTGCAGGAATCAGCGTAAACCAGTTTTTTCTTCCTTTTCGAAAAAGCCAGGCCGATACGGCAATTAACGCCAGGGCCGCCATCAATTGATTGGCGGTTCCAAACAGTGGCCAGATAAGCCTGAAGGCATTAAAATAAGCCAGGAGGAACATGATTATGACTGAAATCCCCGAATTGAACCAGAATTTTCTTAGTAATGAAGGTACAGGATCAAAAATCAGCGACCAGAATTCTTCAAATAAATATCGATTTAATCTGACTGCTGAATCTAGGGTTGTAACAACAAATCCCTCGATTAAGAGAATACCCATTACCGCTCCGACAGAAATCGGAATTCCCAGACTGCCGTTCATTAATCCTCCCACCGCCAGCGCAAAGGCCAAAACCGGATTAGAACCTGAATCTGGCCAAACGATATTCAGATAGTCCGAATATCCCAAAGATGACGCCAGAGCCAGAAGAACCAGAACTGCCAAAGCCCCTTCGAGGACCATTCCCCCAAATCCAATTTTGCGTGCCGATGATTCATTTCTTACCTGTTTGCTCGAAGTCCCCGATGCGACCAAAGAATGAAATCCGGAAATTGCTCCGCAGGCGATAGTTATCATCAGCATCGGCCAGATAAATCCCAAATGCTCAATCCCTGCACTCAGCGAAAAAGCCGGAAACGAAATTGTCAATCCCGAAAAACCGCCAATGATAATTGAAATTACCAACGCGGCCATGCCCCCATACAGTATTTGGACATTGGTAAAATCGCGCGGTTGTAAGATCACCCAAACCGGCGCGCCGGCGGCGAATAAGACGTAAATTGATATAATTATCATCCACGCCGTTGGCGGCAAATTAATTGGATAATTAAAACCAATGATTATCGATAGGGCACATACAATCGCGGCCAAAAAATACCCCGGAACCATTTTCATCGATTTGCGGCACATTAAAAACCCCAATAGAGGCGAAAAGATGGTTATGATAATCACTGATGTTGAAGCGATTCCGCCGATAATACCCATCGGTTGACCGTTTACTTCTGTTGTTTTAAGCAGGGTTTGTCCGGTTTCCAGTGATAATTTCGACAGTGGCCACATTGACGTTAATGATATCGCTGTCATGCTCAAAAACGCCGAAGTTACCAGAAATATCATTATCAATGTAAAGGCGAGGAATAAAAACATTCCCGTTTTTCCCAGAGAAATACCGGCAATTTCACCGATTGATTTACCGCCTTCTCGAATAGAAGCGAAAAGCGTCGAATAATCATGAACGGCACCAAAGAAAACTGTTCCCGGGACAATCCATATCCAGGCCGGAGCGAAACCGTAGAGAATGCCAATGGTCGGACCGATGATTGGCCCGGCCCCCGCAATAGTGGAGAAATGATGGGCGAATAGTATATGCGTCCGCGTCGGCACAAAATCTTTGCTATCATTCCGGCTATTTGCCGGGGGTGGATTCACATTTGAAGTGCAACAGTTTATCTCCAAATAACTCAGCTGGGGTTCGAAAGTCCAGACATTTCCTTGGAGTGTTATTATAAGCGCAAATGAGTTTGAAGAAACGATCATCAGTAAGTGTAGCCAAATC